>JAWLDJ010000219.1:0-2505 GCA_041686695.1 Nitriliruptoraceae bacterium | reverse complement strand
CAGACCCAGGACCTTGCGCTCCTCGGGAACGAGCAGGCCCCGCGAGACCAGGCGATCGCGGACCTGCTCCCGTCGGGCGGTGGTCCCCACCTTGCGGACTGGGCGTTGACCGAGCGGAACTCTTCCGCGGCCCAGCTCTCGTGGTCGTCGTACAGCTCAGGAGGGATCCTGAGCGAGAACTGCTTACTTGCGCATCTGTATGTAGTACTTGTACTATCTGGCGTATGGCGACTACATCGAACGCTCCTGAAGAGACGATCCACAACCGGCTGCCGGTCCTACGCGCGGAGCGTGGGCTCTCCCGCCGGGACCTGGCCGAGGCTCTCGGGATCCACTACCAGACGGTCGGCTACCTCGAGCGCGGGGAGTACGCCCCCAGCCTCGCACTGGCCTTCCGCATCGCCCGCCACTTCGACCTCCCCGTAGAGGCGGTGTTCTCCGACGTGCCGTTCCAGCCGATGAGTGCCGTCGTCTATGACCGCGACCGGGATCCGGCCTGAACCGGTCGCCAGCCACCATCGACCCTGCCCCCTGCTCCCCGAACGAAGGAGGGACGTGATGGTCCCCCACCCCCACGATCGCACCCCGGATGCCCGGCCCGACGACCCCGCCCCGGGCCGGATCGTCACTGCCTTCCGTGAACTGGACGGTGACCCGCGCTGGGCCTGGACCGGTCGCCGCCGCAACCGGCTCCTGCTCGTCGCCGTGCAGGCCCTGCTGCTGGTCCTCGTCGTCGCCCTGCTGGCGGCCGGTGAGCTGGTGTGGGCGCTGCTCGCCTTCCTGCCCTTCTTCCCGTTGATGAGCGCTATCAACATCGGGATCCACGGGGTGCTCGAGCTGCCGGTCGCCGAGCTCGATGACGTCCTGGTACGACTGCGCACCGAGGCGCGAGCGACGGCCTACACCCTGGTGGTCGCGCTCCTCGGTGCCCTCTTCGCGGTCCTCGTCGCGCTGTTCCTCATGACGGGTGGCGCGTCCAGAGACGAGCTCACGGTCCCGACGCTGGCGGTGCTGGTCGGCCCTGCTGGCCTGTGGCTGACCGCGATGCTGCTCCCCCGATGGGTGCTCGCCTGGCGGCTGCCCGAGCCGGAGACCGACGTCAGCGACTGAGCACGATCTCGATCGGCGACCGTCCCGGGTATTCGTCCCGGTCAGCTCGCCGCACCCGGCTTGGCGTGGCTTGCGAGGCCATCGACGTCCTGCTGCAGGCCGCGCTGGGTCGCATTGCCGGGGTGGACGCGAGTGCCCCCTGATGGGCGTTGTGCCGTCGCAGGTGGTTTCTGGTCGGCGAGGCGGGGTCTCCTTCACCGAGGCGCGGGGTCGGTGGTCACTGGTCGGCTGGCACTGGACCTGTTGGTCTGGAAGCTAGGGACGCACACGAGGAGCGCGCGAGATGAGCCAGGAGCCGGTCCGCAAGCCGGAACGCGAGCGGGTCAACCGTCTCGACTACGGCGTGATGATCGCCCTCGGTCTGGGTGGGGGTGCGGCACTCGGCGCGGCCTTCGGGGCGTTCGACCGGGGAGTTCTCCTCGGGCTGCTGGCAGCCACGATCCTGCATGCGTACTTCGAGTGGCGCGCGGGGCGCTTCCTCGTCGTTCGGCAGACCGCCCGGCAGCTTCGCGGTCAGGTCGTCGTCTCCGTCGCCGTCCAATCGGGAGGCCAGGCGCGGACCAGCGAACTCGCGTCGCTGCAGTTGCGGTGAGCCGCCGCGGCGCAGCTCAGATGCTCCTCCTCGCGGTCCTGCTTCTGGTTTGGGCGGCCGGCTGTGCCGACGATGCGGCTGAGCAGCAGCCGCCGGCGGCGCAGAGTCCAACGACATCCGAGCCCGCCGCCCCGACGGAGGAGGGGGCGGCGGAGCCGGCGCGCGCTCCCGGTGAAGTCTGTCGCCTGGCTGCGTCCATCATCGACGCCGAACTCCGCCAGTGGTCGGACGCCGAGGACGTAGCAGCGGCACCGATCGCCGAGGGCCGCCTGGGCCCACAACCCGACGATGGCGTGCCGGGCGTGCTCATCGACGGGTGCGTGTGGGAGGTGCGAGGCTCCGCCGGCGGCCACATCGGCGTCGCGGTCGAGCGCTTCACTGAGGTAGACATGACTGCGGTCGCGACCATGGCGCGCGACGTCGGAGTAGAACCAGCCGAGTCGGCGGACGGCACACGATCCTGGCATGTACCGCCGTCTGGCGGGGCGCCGTCGGGAGCCGTGCTGGTCGGTGACCACGAGCACCTCGTCGTCGTCCGCGTCGAGTCGTACAGCGAGACCGGCAGCGGCGCCCCACTCGGCGATGAAGAGCGGGCAGATCGGTTCTTCCGAGCGGTCGGCGACGCTATCCGAGATGAACATCCTGACTGAAGCGACGCGCTCCTCCAGGTGATGCGCGCAGCCACCCTTCGGCGTTCAGAAGTGCCACGCCCGGACACAGGCTTGGCCGTCGACGAGCGGGCCCCGAGATGACGGACCGGTGAGGCCACGTGGTCAGAGGGGCACCTTGGCTCTCGCAGGACC
>JAWLDJ010000218.1:0-2506 GCA_041686695.1 Nitriliruptoraceae bacterium | reverse complement strand
TCGGCCAGCGGCTCGGCGCGGTCGACCTCACGCGCGGTGGCGCCGCTGACGACGGGGAGGGCCGGGTCGGCCAGGGTGGCCACGTCGAGCGCGGCGCGGACGGCATCCACGGCCGGCGCCATGGCCGGCGAGTGGAAGGCACCCTCCACCCCGAGCGGGAGCGCGCGGCCGCCGGCCTCCCGGGCCCGCGTCCGGACCACCTCGACGGCGTCGGGATCACCGGCCACGACCACCTGACCGGGCCCGTTGTCGTTGGCGATCACCACGCCATCGACGCCATCGACGAGCACCTCGACGGCGTCGACGTGCAGCTTGAGGACCGCCGCCATCGTGCCGGGGCGCTCCACGCAGGCCGCCCCCATCGCCCGGCCGCGCGCCGCCACGACGCGCGTGCCGTCGACCACGCCCAGCGCCCCTGCGGCCACCGCCGCGGTGTACTCCCCCAGGGAGTGTCCCGCCAGACGGTCCGGACGGACCCCGGCGTCGAGCAGGGCACGCCACGCGACCAGCGAGGCCGCCATGATGGCCGGCTGCGCGTCAGCGGTGCGGTCGCCGGCGGTGGGGTCCCCGCTCACCGCGACCACGTCGCGACCGAGCCCGTCGTTGATCTCCTCGATGATCGCGAAGGCCTCGTGCCCGGACCAGGCGTCGAGCGCGCCGGCACGGTGGGACCCCTGGCCGGGGAACAGGAACGCGGTGGACATGGGGTCTCCGATGGACGGTGCGGGGCCAGCGCGAGGTAGCGACCACCCACGGCGGGGCTCCCTCACGGGCGGTCCGCTGCGCGGTGCGGGGCGCGCTGCGGCGACGTTGACCCGTAGTTGACATCGACGTCAGTGTCGATGTCAAGGACCGACGCCGACCGGGGCTGCCGCACGGACGGGCGCACCGTGGCCCCAGCGGCGTCGAACCCGGCCCATGTCATCGCAGCGGAGGCACTCACCCATGACCGTGGTCGTCGCGCACCTCGTCTCGACCGTGTTCCTGACGGGCCTGATCTGGACGATCCAGATCGTGCACTACCCGCTGTTCGCGATGGTCGGCCCCGACCGGTTCCCCGCCTACGAGGCGGCCCACTCGGCACGGATCACGGCCGTGATCGCGCTGCCCTGGGCCGTGCAGGGGGTGACCATGCTCGCGCTGCTCATCGCACCACCCGCAGGGCTGCCGCGAGCGCTGATCTGGACCGCGGCGGTTCTGGCGGCGCTGCCCGTGGCGGTGACCCTGGTGGCCAGCGTGCCGGCCCACAGCGTGCTCGGCGACGGCTTCGACGCGGCCGCTCACACCCGCCTGGTCACCACCAACTGGCTGCGGACGGCCGCCTGGACCGCCCACGTCGCCGTGGCGATCGGCATGCTGGTCACGCTGCTCAGACGAGGGTGATGGCCCGGCCCTCGCTCGCGCCGATCGAGGCGACGATGTGGTCGAGCACGTCGTCGGGCACGGCGTCGTCGAGGCTGAGCGCCATGATCGCCTCGCCCCCGACCTCGCTGCGCCCGACCTGGGCAGCCGCGATGTTGACGCCGGCCTCGCCGAACCCGGTACCGACCGCCCCGATGATGCCCGGTCGGTCCTCGTAGCGGAAGAAGCACATGTGCTGGGTCGGCTCGACGTCCACGGGGGTGTTCCACACCTCGATCAGCCGTTCCCGGTTCCCCGGCAGGACGGTGCCGGCCACCCGGATCGGACGACGGTCCCGACCGATGCCCGTGACCCGGAGCACGGACACGTAGTCCTCGGAGTGGGGGTCGGAGATCTCCCGCAGGTTGATGCCCCGCTCCTCGGCGAGCAGCGGCGCGTTGACGAAGGTGACCGGCTCGGAGCACACCGGCGACAGCAGGCCCTTGAGCACGGACAGGCCCAGCGTGCGCCCGTCGGCCTCGGCGAGGTCACCGAGGTACTCCACGGTGACCTCCCCCGACAAGCCGGTGTGGCTGAGCGCGGTGAGCAGGCGACCGAGCTCCTCGCCCAGCGGCAGGTAGGGCTTGATCCGGTCGTCGATGGGCCCGCCCTGGACGTTCACCGCCGAGGGCACGAACTCGCCCCGCAGCGCCAGGTTGACGAACTCGGCCACCTGCGTGCCCGCCTTGTCCTGCGCCTCCTCCGTCGAGGCGCCGAGGTGGGGGGTGACGATCGCGTTGTCGAGCCCGAACAGTGGGGAGGAGGTCGTCGGCTCCGCAGCGAACACGTCGACCGCCGCACCGGCGATGACCCCGTCCCGCAGCGCCCGGGCGAGGTCCTCCTCCACCACGATGCCGCCGCGGGCCACGTTGATCAACCGGGCGGTCGGCTTCATCCTGGCCAGCCGCTCGGCGTCGAGCAGCCCGAGCGTCTCCGGCGTCTTGGGCAGGTGGATCGTCACCACGTCCGCGCGCTCGAGCACCTCGTCGACGGTGGACAGCAGGTCGATGCCGAGGCGGGCGGCACGCTCGGGGGCCACGAAGGGGTCGTAGGCGACCAGGCGCATTCCGAAGGCGTGGCAACGTTGCGCGACCAGCGTGCCGAT
>JAWLDJ010000217.1:0-2573 GCA_041686695.1 Nitriliruptoraceae bacterium | reverse complement strand
ATCGGGTGCGTTCTGCCTCGGTTTCCGGGGTGTTCGGCACCCGGTCTGGTCCGCGGCGCGCGGCGAGGACCTCGAGGTTGCGTCGTGACGACGCAGGTCCATCGCGTCGCCTCACTGGAACATCTGAGCAGTCATGGCGCCCGTCGGTCACCGTGTGAGTTCCGTCATCGCGATCGTCGCGCCAGTCGCAGTGCCAACGAGCCACTCTCGGTGCCCGAGGAACCCCCGAGGGTTGCCACAGGAAAGGAACGCCCGAGGGGTTTCACAGGACCCCCGAGGACCCCCGAGGACCCCCGAGGACCGCCCGAGGGCGCCCGAGGCGGCCCCTGCCCGACCTGAGGGGAGCCGGCCCTGAGGGGCCCCGCCCCATCCTGAACTGCTCACGTGATGGCCGGCATGAGCAACCGCACGTGAAGAGCCACCGATCCAGCCGCGCAGCAGGTGCACGTCGGGGAACCGGAGCGGCGCGGTCTGCGTCTCATAACAACCGCGGCCCTGCAGCGCACCGAATGGTGGGAGAGACGGAATCAGTCAGCAACCGATGGGTTACGCTCGGAAGACGTGGAAGGCCGGAGCCGGGATCGGTGACGGAGCCGCCACGTCGACCCTGGGACCCCCAGCCAGAAAGTCGTCCGCATGTTCGAGCGGTTCACCGACCGGGCCCGACGAGTGGTCGTCCTCGCGCAAGAAGAAGCGAGGATGCTCAACCACAACTACATCGGCACCGAGCACATCCTGCTCGGCCTGATCCACGAGGGCGAGGGCGTCGCCGCCAAGGCGCTCGAGTCCATGGGGATCTCCCTGGAAGCCGTGCGCAACCAGGTGACCGAGATCATCGGTCGTGGGCAGACCGCGCCGGCGGGTCACATCCCCTTCACACCCCGAGCGAAGAAGGTGCTCGAGCTCAGTCTGCGCGAGGCGCTGCAGCTCGGACACAACTACATCGGGACCGAGCACATCCTGCTCGGCCTGATCCGTGAGGGTGAGGGCGTCGCTGCCCAGGTGCTCACCAAGCTCGGCGCGGACCTCAACAAGGTGCGCCAGCAGGTGATCCAGCTCCTCAGCGGGTACTCCGGTGGAGAGCAGGGCAAGGCGGGTGCCGGCGTCGGCGAAGGCTCGGGCCAGGGCTCACGTGAGGGTTCCACGATCCTCGACCAGTTCGGGACCAACCTCACCCAGTCCGCCCGCGACGGCGACCTGGATCCCGTGATCGGGCGCGCGAAGGAGATCGAGCGCGTCATGCAGGTGCTGTCGCGCCGCACCAAGAACAACCCCGTCCTGATCGGGGAGCCAGGTGTCGGCAAGACCGCGATCGCCGAGGGCCTGGCCCAGCGTGTCGTCGCCGGTGAGGTCCCGGAGACGTTGTCCGACAAGCACCTCTACACCCTGGATCTGGGGGCCCTGGTCGCCGGGTCGCGTTACCGCGGTGACTTCGAGGAGCGTCTCAAGAAGGTGCTCAAGGAGATCACCTCGCGGGGCGACATCATCCTGTTCATCGACGAGATCCACACCCTGGTGGGTGCGGGAGCCGCTGAGGGCGCCATCGACGCGGCCTCGATCCTCAAGCCGATGCTGGCCCGCGGCGAACTGCAGACCGTCGGCGCGACCACCCTCGACGAGTACCGCAAGCACCTCGAGAAGGATGCGGCGCTCGAGCGGCGGTTCCAGCCGGTGAAGGTCGAGGAACCCTCGATGGAGCACACCATCGAGATCCTGAAGGGCCTGCGTGACCGCTACGAGGCCCACCACCGCGTCACGATCACCGACGACGCGCTGATCGCCGCCGCGGAGCTCGCCGACCGCTACATCTCCGACCGGTACCTGCCGGACAAGGCCATCGACCTCATCGACGAGGCCGGCAGTCGGCTGCGGATCCGGTCCATGACCACGCCACCGGACCTGCAGGACCTGGATGCGGAGATCGAGGACGCTCGCCGCCGCAAGGAGGAGGCGATCGACGCGCAGGACTTCGAGCGTGCCGCTGCGCTCCGCGACGAGGAGAAGCAGCTCATCGATCGTCGCTCACGCCGCGAGGACGAGTGGCGCTCCGAAGGCCTGGACACGGTGCTGACCGTGGACGAGGAGGTCATCGCCGAGGTCCTGTCCAACTGGACCGGGATCCCGGTGCTGAAGCTCACGCAGGAGGAGACCGAGAAGCTGCTCCACATGGAGGACGAGCTGCACAAGCGCGTCATCGGTCAGGAGCAGTCCATATCCGCGGTGTCCAAGGCGATCCGGCGGACACGCGCCGGCCTGAAGGACCCCAAGCGTCCGGCTGGCTCCTTCATCTTCCTCGGTCCGTCGGGCGTGGGGAAGACGGAGCTCGCCAAGACGCTCGCCGAGTACCTGTTCGGTGACGAGGACGCGCTCATCCACCTCGACATGTCGGAGTACATGGAGAAGCACACGGTCAGCCGACTGATCGGGTCGCCTCCCGGCTACGTCGGCTACGACGAGGGCGGTCAGCTGACCGAGCAGGTCCGCCGCAAGCCCTTCTCCGTGGTGCTGTTCGACGAGGTCGAGAAGGCGCACCCGGACGTGTTCAACACCCTGCTGCAGATCCTCGAGGACGG
>JAWLDJ010000216.1:0-2586 GCA_041686695.1 Nitriliruptoraceae bacterium | reverse complement strand
GTCGAGGCACAGCTCGCGCGCGCGCTCGAGGTCGCCTGAGATGCGCTCGGACCGGGTGCTCCACGCCGTCAACTCCCACACCGAGGGGATGCCGACCCGTGTGATCACCGGTGGGGTCGGCACGCTGCCGGGCGCGACGATGCTCGAGCGCAAGACCAACTTCGAGCGTGACCGTGACGACCTGCGCACGCTGCTGATGTACGAGCCCCGCGGGCACAGCGCCATGTCCGGCGCGATCCTGCAGCCGCCGACCCGCCCGGACGCCGACATCGGCGTGCTGTTCATCGAGGTGTCCGGCTGCCTCGCGATGTGCGGTCACGGCACGATCGGCGTCTGCACCGTGCTGGTGGAGACCGGCATGGTGGTGGTTACCGAGCCGGTCACCACGCTCCACCTCGACACTCCCGCGGGCCTGGTCCGAGCGGACATCGAGGTGGCCGACGGCCGGGCCGAGGCGGTCACGATCACCAACGTGCCGTCCTTCGTGGCGGGCCTGGACCTGACCGTCGACGTGCCCGGGTACGGCGTGCTCACCTTCGACCTGGCGTACGGTGGCAACTTCTACGCCATCCTGCCGGTCGCCGATGTCGGGTTGGACCTGGACCCCGGCCGGGCACCGGAGCTGATCGCGACGGGGCTGGAGATCATGGCGGCGATCAACGCCCAGCACCCTCCGGTCCATCCGGAGCAACCGGAGATCGCCGGTTGTCGTCACGTCGTGCTGACGGGACCACCGGGCGAGGGCGCCGACGGTCGCGGCGCCACCGTGATCCACCCCGGCTGGATCGACCGCTCACCGTGTGGGACGGGTACCTCGGCGCATCTGGCGGTGCTCCACGCCCGCGGTGAGCTCGACCTCGAGGTCCCCTTCGTCAACGAGTCGCTGATCGGGAGCCGGTTCACCGGGCAGCTGGTGGCCGAGACCCGCGTCGGTGACCGGCCCGCCGTCATCCCCACCATCGAAGGACGCGCGTGGATCACCGGGACCGCTCAGTACCTGCTCGATCCGAGCGATCCCTTCCCTGCGGGGTTCCTCATCGGCGCGGCCGGCGATGAGGTGCTGGCGTGCACCCCGCCGCCGACCACGCCGACATCGGACCCGCCGCCGACCACGCCGACATCGGATCCCGCGTCGGACCCGCCGCCGACCGCGGCACCGACCACCTCGACGTCGGCGTGAGCGGGTCACTGCCGACCACCGCGGACGCCGTCGTCGTCGGTGCCGGCATCGTCGGTGCCTGCTGCGCGGACGCCCTGACCGCCGCGGGGCTCCGTGTCGCGATCGTGGAGCGGCACGGGCTGGCGGGGGGCACGACCGCCGCGGGCGAGGGCAACATCCTGGTCTCCGACAAGGAGCCCGGCCCGGAGTTGGAGCTGGCGCTGCTGTCCCACCGGTTGTGGAGCGAACTCGGCCCAGCACTGACCGCCGACACCGGGTTCGGTGACATCGAGCTGGAGGCCAAGGGCGGTCTGATGGTCGCGATGACGGCCTCCGGTCACGACGCCATCACCGCCCTGGCCGTCGAGCAGCGCGCCGCCGGTGTCATCGCCGAGCCGGTCGATCCGGCCGCCGCCGCCGAGCTCGAGCCGCACCTGACCCCGCGCCTGATGGGTGGGCTGTTCTACCCCCAGGACCAGCAGGTCCAGCCGGTCAAGGCCTCGGCTGCGCTCCTGCACCGTGCGCGCCGTCGCGGGGCGACGCTGCACGGCCGCACGCCGGTGACCGGGTTCACCCGTGGTCGCGACGGACGCCTGACCGGGGTCGTCGCGGGCCGCGGGACCATCGCCACCGAGGTGGTGGTCGACGCCGCCGGCGTGGGGAGCCGGGAGCTGGCCGCGCTGCTGGGCGTGGACCTGCCGATCGCTCCGCGGCGCGGCCAGATCCTGGTGACCGAGCCGCTGCCGACGCTCGTGCACCGCAAGGTCTACGACGCGGACTACGTCGGCACGGTCGGCGCCGCCGACCCGAGCGCGGCCGCGATCTCGTCGGTGATCGAGGGCACCCGTGCCGGCACGATCCTGATCGGCTCGAGCCGTGAGCTGGTCGGCCTGGATCGCCGGCCGGCGCTCCCACTGCTCGCGGCGATGGCGGCCCGCGCGATCGAGCTGTTCCCGGTGCTGGCCGACGTGCACCTGCTGCGCAGCTACCTCGGCTTCCGTCCCTACTCGCCCGACCACCTGCCGGTCATCGGCATGGACGGCGAGGTGGCCGGGCTGTTCCACGCCACCGGGCACGAGGGCGCCGGCATCGGCCTGGCACCCGCCACCGGTGCGCTCATCGCCAGCCTGGTCACCGCCACCACCCCTGCGCTGGACCCGACGCCCTTCGCGCCCACCCGTCCGAGCCTAAGAGCGGCCGCATCGGCTACCACCGGCCATGCTCCGGTGCCCGGCTCGCCGGACCCCATCGGCGCGCCCGCGGTGGAGGCCGCCGATGCCTGAGCGCTCCAGAGTGGGCCGTGACGGGCTGCGGTTGCCACCACCCGTCGGCCCGGAACGCGGCGAGCCCTTCACCTTCCGCTTCGACGGCCGCGAGATCACCGCCCACCCCGGTGAGTCGATCGGCGCTGCGCTGCTGGCCGCCGG
>JAWLDJ010000215.1:0-2604 GCA_041686695.1 Nitriliruptoraceae bacterium | reverse complement strand
GCGAGCATGGACGGGCGACGGAGCCGGGGAGGCGTGATGGCCACGAGCTACGAGACGATCCGCTACCACCTCGATGGTCCGATCGCCAGGATCACCCTGCACCGACCCGAGCGCTACAACGCCATCGTGGATCCGATGCCCGCCGAGCTCCGGCACGCTGTGGAGGCGGCGGACGCCGATCCGGCGGCCCGGGTGATCGTGCTGGCGGGGTCGGGACCCGGTTTCTGCGCGGGCTACGACCTCGAGGTCTACGCCGCCACCCCGGGCCCGAATCCCGGGGTCCAGGAGCTGCCCTTCGATGCGACGGTCGACCTGCGCATGATGGGGCGCAACACCGAGGACTTCATGGCGCTGTGGCGTTGCCAGACGCCCACCATCGCGCAGGTGCACGGTGCCGCGGTCGCCGGCGGCTCGGACATCGCGTTGTGCTGCGACCTGGTGCTGGCGGCCGACGATGCCACGTTCGGCTACCCGCCGGCCCGTGTCTGGGGTGTGCCCACCACGATGATGTGGATCCAGCGTGTCGGCCCGGAGCGGGCCAAGCGCCTGCTGTTCACCGGCGACGTCATCGACGGCCGTGAGGCGGCCAGGATCGGTCTGATCCTCGAGGCGGTCCCCGCCGACGGGTTGGCGGCGCACGTGGAGGCCCTGGCCACGCGGATCGCCGGCGTGCCCGCCAACCAGCTGGCCATGAGCAAGACGGTGGTCAACCAGGCCGTCAGCGCCCAGGGGCTGGCCACCACCCAGCTGCTGGCCACGCTGTTCGACGGTATGGCCCGACACACCGCCGAGGGGCTCGCGTTCAAGGCCAGGGCCGAGGAGGTCGGCTGGCAGCAGGCGGTCGCCGAACGCGATGCGCTCTAGGCTGCTGCCCTCGGAAGCGATGCCGACCGACAGGATCGCTGATGCGAGTCAGGACCGTGCTGACCTTCGCCGCCGGTGCGGTCACCGGAGCCGGAGCGATCTACCTCCTCGATCCGGAAGCCGGCGAGGTGCGGCGCCGGGAGCTGCGCCGCGACGCCCTCCACCAGGCCAAGGACGCGGGCGTCGCCATGGGCAAGGGTGGTGCCAACCTCGCCGCCGATGTCGCCCGTGCCGCCATCGACGGCTACCGGCAGACACGCCTCGATGCGGCTGGCGAACGGCCGTCGACCTAGCGTGCACCTACGCCGACGATGGAGACAAGGGCATGAACCTGGGGCTGAGCGAGCACGGCCAGCGAGTGCACCGTGAACTGGAGGCCTTCATCCAGGAGCGGGTGATCCCCAACGAGTCCGTGTACGAGGAGCAGATCGCGGCCTCCGGGGACCGGCACCACCACCCGCCCATCATGGAGGAGCTGCAGGCCGAGGCGCGCAGCCGGGGGCTGTGGAACCTGTTCCTGCCCGACGAGGAGCACGGTGCCGGGCTGAGCAACCTCGACTACGCCCACCTCGCCGAGCTGACCGGTCGCTCGGTGATCATGGCACCGACCGCCACCAACTGCGCCGCGCCGGACACCGGCAACATGGAGGTGCTGCACCTCGTCGGAACGCCTGACCAACAGCGCCAGTGGCTGCACCCGCTGCTCGAGGCCGAGATCCGCTCGGCGTTCTTCATGACCGAACCCGACGTCGCCTCCTCCGACGCGCGCAACATCCGCACCCGTATCGAACGCGACGGCGACGACTACGTCATCAACGGCAGCAAGTGGTGGTCCTCCGGTGCGGCGAGCTCGCGGTGCAAGGTGGGCATCCTGATGGGCGTGAGCGACCCGTCCGCCGACCCCTACCGCCAGCAGTCGATGATCCTGGTTCCGATGGACACGCCCGGCGTCGAGGTGGTGCGGGAGCTGCCGGTGTTCGGCCGCTACGACGGCCACGGTGGCCATCCCGAGGTGTCCTTCACCGACGTGCGTGTGCCCGCCACCAACCTCCTCGGTGAGGAAGGCGACGGGTTCGCCATCGCGCAGATGCGGTTGGGCCCCGGTCGGATCCACCACTGCATGCGGGCGGTCGGGATGGCCGAGCGCGCCTTCGACCTGATGTGCGAGCGCGCCCTGGAGCGCACCCCCTTCGGCAAGCCGATCGCGGACCAGGGGGTGTTCCAGCACTGGATCGCGCAGGCACGGGTCCGCATCGAACAGGCCCGGCTGCTCACCTTGAAGACCGCCCACCTGATGGACACGGTGGGTGCCCGCGGGGCGCGGCTGGAGATCTCGGCTATCAAGCTGGTGGCGCCGACGACCGCAGAGTGGGTGCTCGAGAAGGCCGTGCAGACCTTCGGGGGCGCGGGCTTCACCGACGACACCCCGATCGCGGCGATGTGGGCCCACGCCCGCACCATGCGCGTGCTCGACGGTCCCGACGAGGTCCACGAGATGGCGCTGGCTCGCCGCGAACTCAAGCGCTACCGCCCACAGGGCTGAGCCCGCGCGCAGCGGGGTGCGGCGAGCCGAGCGCCTCCTCGCCTCAGGGTGAGACCGCGGCGGCGCTATCTGCGCGCAGCCACGCGACCCCCCGGAGCTAGCCTGCCCGCATGCCCGCCCCCGATCGTGTGCCCGCTCCCGACGCCCATGGTCCACCTCGACGGGTCCTCGGGGTCGACGGCTGCCGGCAGGGTTGG
>JAWLDJ010000214.1:0-2678 GCA_041686695.1 Nitriliruptoraceae bacterium | reverse complement strand
CCGCTCGCCGGCGACCACCCCGGCGACCACGTCGCCGTGGCCACCCAGGAACTTCGTCGCGGACTCGACCACCGCTGTCGCCCCGTGCGTCAACGGCCGGCACAGGTACGGCGAGGCGAAGGTGTTGTCGACCACGAGCGCGACCCCACGTTCACGGCATCGAGCCGCCAACGCCGGCAGGTCCGTGACCACCGTCGACGGGTTCGCGACCGTCTCCACGTGGACGACGGTGTGCTCATCGGTGAGGGCAGCGTCGAGATCGGCGACGCTGGCCAGCGGAGCGTGGTCGATGCCCCAACCGGCGTCCCGCTCCAGGCGTCGCAGCAGCGCCCACGTGCCGCCGTACACCAGGGAGGTGGCGAGCACCCGGCCCTGACCGCGCAGCACGTCCAGGGTGGCGTGCAGCGCGGCGGTGCCCGATGACAGCGACCAGGCCGCCGGGGCCTCGTGCAGGGAGGCGACGACCCCGTGCAGCGTGGTGGCCGTGGGGTTGTCGTAGCGCCCGTAGACGTACCCGTCGCGCTGGTCGGTGAGCAGCTCGCCCAGGTCGTCGGACCGGTCGGCCGCCCACGTCGAGCTGAGCCAGATCGGGGCCGAGGTGGGATGCTCGTTGACCGCGGGGAGCTGTGTCGCGCCCGCGACCGCCCGAGTGCTGAAGCCACCCCGGGGCCGAGGTAGTGACGGTTCCACAGCAGCTCCGGGGTCGGCAACGTCCACCCCCCGGCGGGCCGGAGGCGTAGCGGCACGCTGCGGGCATCGAGGTGGAACAGGTCGCGCGGAGGATAGCTGTGCCCTGCGCTGGGGCCGACGCGAGCGCGGCGTTGCTCAGCCGGCCCCTCCTCCCTCGCCGCGGGGTTGGGTGCGCAACACCCCGCGAACCGGGGCACAACGCACCCGACCCCGGGGCAGGCGAGTTCACGGTTGGGGCCCCGACCCCCGTCACCGCGGGTTGGGTGCGCAACACCCCGCGAACCGGGGCACAACGCACCCGACCCCGGGACGGCCCAGCACCCCGCCCCCGCGACCACGGGTTGGGTGCGCAACACCCCGCGAACCGGGGCACAACGCACCCGACCCCTGGGCAGTCCGGGACCCGACGCACCCGATCCGAAGGAGCGGCCCGGGGCAGGACGGCTCACGGTGGACCCGGCCCAGGGACCGCCGGACCCACCTACACGTGCTCTCCCACGCCGGAGGGCGACGCCGACGTCGAGGTGGATCCGCGGGCGCGCATCGTGCGCATGCTGCCGTCCAACCGCGGGAGCCAGGAACACACGGGCGCGGTGTCCACGCGGCTGCCGTACACCAGCACCGCCAACATCGTGCCGTAGATCGGCAGGTGGCCGATCAACTCCGTGGCTCCGAGGAAGAACAGGGTCGCGTTGAACGGGATCCCGGCCGCGATGACCACCAACTGTGGTAGCGCACCCGAGATCAGCAGCAGGCCGAAGAGGATCTCCACGCCCGCTGCGAACTGGATGAAGACGAGGTCGCTCACCTCGAAGCCGACGGTGCTCCCGACGAGCTGCAGCACGTTGAAGGCGGGGTAGCGGTCGAGGAACTCCAGCGACAGTTCCGGGCGGGCCAGCTTCTCCGTGAACGCGAGGATGATCAGTGCCAGACCTGCCAGGAACCGCAGCCCGAACAGAGCGATACGTACCTGCTCCGGGTCCACGGTGATCCGGCCACCGACCTTGGTGTCGTCCGGTGGCAGCAACGCCAGGAACAGCCCCACCGCCAGGAGGTCGGCCCGCTCGAGGATCGGGACAACGCCGTAAGCGAGCATCCCGAGCGGCCCCGCGATCACCAACAGCCACGCCGCCGCGCGCACCCGCCAGCCGGCGATCAGCCAGATGCCCACGATGCCCTCGAGGATGCCCAGCCCGATGCCGTACCAGGTGTCCGGCAGGGCCAGGGTCGGGACGAGGAACTCCAGACGTGCCGCCAGCGAGAGCAGCGACACGCCCGCGTGGATGGCCAGCAACCGCGGGATCCACGGACCGAGGCGTCCCAGGAACGACAGGAACCCGAGCTCCGGCCGGGGGAAGTAGGGCGCCGCCACGCGCCACGCCACCGCGATGACGATCGCGGACACGATCATGACGAGCGAGAGCGTCTCCAGCACGAACGACCAGTCGTACGGGGGCTCCGAGGTGGTGAACCAGCGGGCGTGGGCGAGCGTCAGCATGGCGGCTCCTGACCGGATGCGGCGGTCGGTGCGGCACCGTGATCCGGAGCTGAGGATCGGTTCGGCTGGGTGCGACGGCGCCCGAGTCGGCCCGCGTGCGAGCAGCGGTGCACCGCACGATGCCGTCCGTAGCCCCGCCATCGCTAGGGTCCCGGCTCGAGTTGGCGAGACCGACCGAGTCAGACCGAGGCAAGGCCGAGGCACGGCCGAGACACGGCCGAGACACGGCCGAGACACGGCCGAGACACGGCCGAGGCACGGCTGAGGCAGACCGAGTTCAGACCGAGACACAACCAGGCGATGGGCACGCGAGACACGGAAGGACACCGAGGTGGCAGGGATCGAGTTCGATGGGCAGGTCGCGATCGTCACGGGCGCGGGTGGCGGACTAGGGCGTAGTCACGCCCTACTGCTGGCCGATCGGGGCGCGAAGGTCGTCGTCAACGACCTCGGCGGCGCCCGCGACGGCACGGGGACCGATACCTCGATG
>JAWLDJ010000213.1:0-2685 GCA_041686695.1 Nitriliruptoraceae bacterium | reverse complement strand
CCGGCCGAGCAGCTCACGGCCGTGGTCAACGTCGGCGACGACCTGACCCACCTGGGCGTACGGATCTGTCCCGACCTCGACTCCATCACCTACTGGCTCGGTGGCGTCGTCCACCCCGGGCAGCAGTGGGGCCGCGCCGACGAGACCCACGTCGTCGCGCGGGAGCTCGAGCGCTTCGGGCACGACCCCTGGTTCACCCTGGGCGACCGCGACCTGGCGACCCATCTGCACCGCACGCTGCGGTTGGGCCAGGGCGCCTCGCTGTCGGAGGTCACCGCCGAGGTGACCCGCGCCTTCGACGTGCCGGTGCGTCTGCTCCCGGCCACCGACGACGAGGTCCAGACCCGGATCCACACCGCCGACGGTCGCGACCTGCACTTCCAGGAGTACTGGGTCGGTGAGCGCGGCGCCCCCGAGGTCACCGAGGTGCGACTCGCCGGCGCGGAGCGGGCGCGGCCGGCTCCCGGCGTGCTCGCGGCGATCCGCGACGCCGAGGCGGTGCTCATCGCCCCATCGAACCCGGTCGTCTCGATCGACACGATCCTGGCGGTGCCGGGGCTCAGGGACGCGGTGCTGGCGACCGACGCGCCGGTGATCGGGGTCTCCCCCATCGTCGGTGGCGCGGTGGTGCGCGGGATGGCCCACAAGCTCCTGCCGGCCGTCGGCGCCGAGGTCTCCGCGGTGGGGGTGGCACGTCACCACCGCCCGCTGCTCGACGGCTGGGTCATCGATCACGCGGACGCGGACGCGGCCGAGCAGGTGCGTGCGCTGGACCTCGCCTGCACGGTGACCGACACGATGATGGACGACGTCGAGGTGGCGGCCGCGCTGGCCCGCGCGTGCCTGGAACTGGCGGCGTCGGTGCGCACCGGGACCCGGCGATGAACGCGGCCGGCGTCGAGGTGGTCCCGGTGCCCACCACCCACCGGTTCCAACCCGGTGACGACCTGGCCGCGCTGCTGCTCGACGCGCTCGCCGAGCAGGCGCTCACCCTGCGGGACGGCGATGTCGTGTGCATCGCGTCGAAGGTCGTGAGCCTGGCCGAGGGCGCGGTGGTCGCGCTGCCGCCCGGCGAGCCACGACGGGCCCGACGCGACCTCGCCCGCCACCACGCCGCCGCGGTGGTCGCCGAGGCGCCCTGGGTGCTGATCACCCGGACCACCCAGGGCTACGTCGCTGCCAACGGGGGCATCGACGCCTCCAACGTCGGCGAACGGTCGGCGCTGCTGCTGCCCGAGGATCCGGATGCCTCCGCGGCGGCGCTGCGCGCGGCGGTGCTCGCCGCGACCGGACGCCGGATCGGTGTGGTGGTCACCGACACCTTCGGCCGTCCGTGGCGGCGCGGACAGACCGAGGTGGCGCTCGGCGTCGCCGGTCTGCCGGCGCTGCGGGACGAGCGGGGCGGGGTCGACCTGGACGGGCGCGCCCTGGAGGTCACCGAGGCGGCCCTGGCCGACGAGGTCGCCGCCGCCGCCGACCTGGTCCGCCGCAAGGACAGCGGGACCCCCTTCGTGCTGCTGCGCGGCCTCGACACCACCGGTGTTCCCGAGGGCACCGGCGCCGACCTGCTGCGGCCGCTCGAGGAGGATCTGTTCGCGGTCGGGGGGCCGACCGCCGCGGAGCAGGCGATCGCCCGCCGACGCACCGTGCGGCGCTTCGATCCGGCGCTCGAGGTCCCCGCTCACGTCCTGGCCGCCGCCATCGCGGCCGCCGCCACGGCCCCGGCACCCCACGGGACGCGGCCGTGGCGGTTCCTGCGCCTGACCGACACCACCCGGCAGCACCTCCTGGACGCGATGGCGGCGAGGTGGCGCGCCGATCTGCTCGCGGACGGCACCACCGAGGAGGTGATCGACCGACGTCTCGCCCGCTCCGACGCCGTCCTCAGGTCGGCGCCGGTCCTGCTGCTGCCGGGCGTGCACCTCGACCACGCCCACACCTACCCCGACACACGTCGGCAGCGCGCCGAGCGTGACCTGTTCGTCCTCTCGGGCGGGGCGGCCCTGCAGAACCTCCAGATCGTCCTCGCCGCCCATGGTGTCGGCGCGGCCTGGATCAGCTCCACCACCTTCTGCGCCGACACGGTCCGCTCGGTGCTGGCGTTGCCGGCCGACTGGGAGCCGCTCGGCATGCTCGCGATCGGCGTGCCGGCCGTCCCACCGCCGCAGCGGGGACCGGTGCCCACCGACGGCCTGCTCGAGGAGATCTGAACGGCGTCGTCCGTCGGCAGCGCCCCTGACGCCGCTACCCTGCCCCCGCCCTGGGCGTCGGTCCGGCGCCCACCGATGCGCCCGACGCTCGGGGCACACGCCATCGGAGCAGCCTCGTGGCCGAACGTGAGAAGATCCCGAACAAGCAACGACGTGCCCAGGCGCGCGAGGAGCGCCGGCGCGTCGAGGCCCAGGCGACCGAGCGCAAGGAGTCCCGCAACTGGCGCAACGGCCTGGCGACCTTCGCCGTGGTCGGCGTCGTGGCGGCGGTGCTGTTCCAGGCCTTCGCCGGTGGACCGGAGACGATCGACGACGCGATCCTGCTCACCTCGGCGGAAGCCGAGTCGGCCCGCGACGCCGCCGGCTGCGAGGTCCTCGCCGACCGCGAGCCGCTGCCGGACCGGTCGCACTTCGAGAACAGCACCCAGGTGGACGCCGCCGCGGTCTACACCGACACCCGCCCGACCCACTCCGG
>JAWLDJ010000212.1:0-2743 GCA_041686695.1 Nitriliruptoraceae bacterium | reverse complement strand
GCGCGCCCGGCAGGATTCGAACCTGCGACCGTCGGATTAGAAGTCCGATGCTCTATCCAGCTGAGCTACGGGCGCATCGCGAGCGGCATGCTACGGCCTGCCGGGCCGGACCAGGGCTCCAGCAGGGCCGGCTCAGCGTTGCAGTTCGCGGACCACCTCGACGATCGCGTCGACCTGCTCATCCTCCAGTTGGGGGAACGCCGGCATCGGGCCGAACTCGAAGTGCTCCTCGGGGACGCCGTCACGGATACCGGCGGCCATCTCGGCGTCGCTGAGCTGGTCAGGGAGGTAGCGCGCGTCCAGCAGCGACGGCCCTCGCTCGTTGCCCTGGCCCGCGTCGCCGTGGCACACCGCACAGTTGGCGGCGAACAGGGCACGACCGTCGACCTCCTGGTCGCCGCCGCAGCCGCTCAGCACGGCAGCCAGCAGCCCGACGATGAGCAGCCACACCGACGCCGACAACCGGGTCGTCCACGTCGTGCGAGGTGTTGGGAAGGTCATCTCACGTACGGTAGCCGCGGCGGTAGCGAACGATGGATGTCTGCAGCGCCGTGGCGGGTTCTCCTGCGTGACCGTCCACGATCGGAGCCGTGCGTGCCCACCTCGACCCTCGAGCCCGACGCCGCCGCAGCGCGCCTACGGCGCCGCAGTGCCTGGCTGCGGCTCGGCATCCTCGTGCTGCTGCTGGTCGTCGCGGGTGCGCTCGTGGTCGTGACCGACGACCTGTCGGTCGAGGGGCTGCGGGACCAGGTCGCCGGTTGGGGCGCCGCCGGTCCGGCACTCTTCGCGCTGCTGTACGCCGTGGCGACGGTGCTGCTGCTGCCCGGAACCCCCTTCACCCTGGCGGCCGGACTGGTCTTCGGGCCGGTGCTCGGGGCCGGCACGGCGCTGGTGGGCGCCACCCTCGGTGCGACCGGTGCGTTCCTGGTCGGGCGCGCGATCGGGCGTGGCGCCGTCGAGGAACTCGCGGGGCAGCGCGTGAGCGCCGTCGATCGTCACCTCGGCGAGCGCGGGTTCGCCTCGGTGCTGGTCATCCGGCTGATCCCGCTGTTCCCGTTCAACGTCGTGAACCTCGTCGCGGGCATCACCGCCGTGCGACTGTGGGCGTACGTCACCGCGACCGCCCTCGGCATCATCCCGGGCGTGCTGATCCTGGCCTCGACCGGTGGGTCGCTCGACGATCCGACCTCGCCGCGCTTCCTGGCCTCGGTCGCCGCCTACCTGGCGCTGGTGGTGGGGACCTCGCTGGTCGCCCGTCGCGTGCGCGCCCGGCGGGCCGGTGCCGAGACCGCCGAGGCGCACACTCCCGGGGGCACCGTCGGTGCCACCGCGGTCGGTGAGACCGCCGGTGAGGCCCCCAGGGGGTAGCCCGTGCTCGATGCTCCGCTGCGGCGCCGGTTGGCGCCGGTCCTCGACCGGGCCGGGGTCGTCCTCGCGCGTCGCGGCGTCCGGCCGCTGACACTGACCGTGCTCGGGCTGCTGGTGGCCCTGGCTGCGGCTGCCGCAGCGGCGCTCGCGGTGTTCCCTCTGGCTGCCGCGCTGTGGTTGCTGTCACGGGTACCGGACGGCCTGGACGGACCGGTCGCCCGGGCCGGCGGGACCGACAGCGCCTTCGGCGGCTGGGCCGACCTCACGGCCGACATGGTGGCCTACGGCAGCTTCGTCGTCGGGTGCGCGATCGGCCAGCCGGAGGCGGCCACGGCCTGCCTGGTCCTGCTGCTGACCTACTACGTCAACGGCGGGTCGCTGCTGGCCTACTCCGCTGCCGCCGAGCGTGCTGGCGTCGATGCCCCCGACCGGCGCACCTTCCATTTCACGCCGGGGCTGGCCGAGGGGACCGAGACGATCGTGGTGCACACCGCCATGGTGCTGTTCCCGGCGGCGATGGCGCCGATCGCCTGGGTGTTCGCGTTGGCCGTGCTCGTCACGATCGGGCAGCGTCTGCGGCTGGCACGCCGGGTGCTCGCCGACACCTGAGGCTGCCGGTCAGCGACGCAGCCGCCGGGCCCACAGCAGGCCACGCGTGAGCGGCCGCAGCTTCGCCAGGTCGTCGCGCAGGTCCACCAGCGATGCCGCCGCGATGTCGTCGCTCCAGGTCGGGTAGGCGTGGGTCGAGCGGCGGGCGATCGCGGAGACCTTGGCGTCGTGCTGGCGCCAGGCCACCACCTCGCCGATCGTCTCGCCGGCGTGAGGGCCGACCACCGTGGCCCCCACCAGCCGACCCTTGTCGTCCCCGACCAGCAGCGCGAAGCCGTCGGTGCGGGCTTCGGCGTGGGCACGGTTCACCTCGTCGTGGGCGGCGTGACGCACCCGGATCCCCGGTCCGAACCGCTGACGCGCCTCGGCCACGCTGAGCCCGACGCGGGCGACCTCCGGAGCCGTGAAGGTGACCCAGGGGATCCGCTCGTGGTCCACCCGGGAGCGCAGCCCGAACAACGCGTTCTGCACGATCGTGGCCCCGTGGGTCGAGGCCACGTGCGTGAAGGGCAGCAGGGCGGTGACGTCACCACCGGCGAAGACACGACGGTTGGTGGTGCGCAGCCGGTCGTCGACCACCACCGCGCCGCGACGGTCCACCTCGATGCCGGCTGCCTCCAGGCCGAGCTCCGCGGTCCGTGGGCGCCGGCCGACGGCGACCAGGATGTGGTCGAAGGCCACCTCGTCGGTCTCGGCATCGGCTGCTGCGTCGCTGCGCTGCAACCGCAGCCGCCAGCCACCGCCGGGCCCACCGTCGGCATCGCTG
>JAWLDJ010000211.1:0-2785 GCA_041686695.1 Nitriliruptoraceae bacterium | reverse complement strand
TCTCCGGACTGCAAAGGGCGATGCTGGCGCTCATCTACGTCGTGCTCTTCGTGGCCAAGCTCTCCGTGCTGGGTTGGACGTTATGGAAGCTCTACGATGAACGCAGCGCCGAAGATGCAAGGACGCTGTACCGCTTGCCTCACATCATCATCCTCACCGGCGCCGTCGTGATCCTGGGCGCCCAAGCGGGGTCCCTGCTGTCGCCATAGCCCGTGTCGGCCGAGGGTTGCCCGCTGAGCTTGGGTTAGCGGCACGGAAGATCGATCCGGGGTGCCCTTCAGGGCGACGGACGAGCCTCCTGACAGCGGAGTTGGCTGTCAACGAGCTGTCACCAGCCACGGCGAGTATGGCTGCAGTCGGCCCGGATGATCTCCCCCGTCCCGCACGTCGGTCAACTGGAGGCTGCCCACGGATCGATCAGGTCGAGGCCGAGCCCGGCGAAGTCGGACGTGTTGCGCGTCGCGAGTGTCGTGCCTCGCGCGATGCAGATCGCGGCGATCATCCCGTCCTCGACCGCCAGCGGACGGCCAGCAGCCCGCCGCGACTCCTGCAACCGTGCGTAGTGGCGGGCAGCCGCTTCGTCGTAGGCCAGCACGGACCCGGCGAAGGTCCCAAGCGTCGCCTCGATCGCCGTCAGGAGGCCCTCCCGGCGCCGGCCCACCGGCAACGCCCGGACACCGGTGAGCAACTCCCCCACGCTGACCGCCGTGACGCCGGTTTCCTCGTCGGGAGACGTGAGCCAGGCGAGCACGTGCTCGTCGGGCCGCTGCTTGAGCGGCTCGGACAGCACGTTGGTATCGAGCACGATCATCCGAGGTCGACCTCGCGGGGCGCGGAGCGCTCCGGCAGCGGGAGCTCCTCGCCGCGTAGGTCCTCGGTGGCCTCCACCCAGGCCTGAGCCAGCCCGCCCCGGGTGAGCGCAGCCGTCAGGATCGACCGGACCTCGGCCTCCATCGACCGGCCATGCTCGGCTGCTCGCTGCTTCAAGCGTCGTTGGACCTCGTCATCCAGGTTGCGCACCGTGATGTTCGCCACCATCGACCTCCCGCCACCTAGCGTGCCAGCAATGCTAGCAACTTCGGGCCCAGGATCGATGGACGGATACCTCGCCGCAAGTGGAGGCGCGCACGGCCCCGGGACTGCACGAGACGTCTCCAGCCTCGAGCTCGCGATAGCCCGGCTCGCCACAAAGGGCCGTCGGAACGAACTCTCAACACCGCAGCCCCCGCGAGGAACTGGGGGGTGAACCTGTCCGGGCGCCGAGCCCTGGGCGGCAACGGGGACGGCGTACCGTCAGGGGCGCTTGAGCCTGTTGGAGATGGCGATGGCTGCGACCCCGACGGCGGTCAGGGACCCGGCAGCCGGGGTGGACAGAGGGATGAGCTCGTCTGTCGAGCGGCCCCAGAAGATCCACACGGCCAGCGCGATGGCGTAGACCAGGATCGAACCGGCGGTCAACAGGGTCGAGGTGCGGGTGTCCAGCCGATGGCGCCAGAACCGGATCACCTGCCAGCTGGTGAAGAACGGGACCATGATCGCCAGCAGTGCCAGGAAGCCGACCGGGATCCCGACCCGGTCGTCGCTCACTCCCAGGACCTCGTGCACCCAGGGGTTCAGCAGCGCGGCCACCCCAGGAAGGAGGGTGAGGGAGGCCACGACCTGCAGCAGCAGCTCGGCCACCGGATGCCGCCGCTCCGCCGCAGCCCACTCGGCCGCGAACAGCTCGAGGTCCTCCCCAACGACCGCCTCGATGTCCCCGCCCGCCCGGACCATGTCCAGGAGATGAGCGTGGAGCTCCTCGGCCCGGCGCCGCCGAACCCGACGAGGCACCGCGGCCCGGTACCAGGACCGCTGGACCTGCGCCACGGTCCGCTCGATCTGTTGCGTGGATGTCGGTTCAGCCACGACCGGTCCCTCCCTGATCGGCGGTCCGGCCCAGGACCGCCTCGACACCGCGCGCCACCTCCGCCCAGACCTTGTGTGCATCCTCGAGCTCGGCCTTGCCGACGTCGGTCACCTGGTAGTAGCGACGCGGCGGCCCGGCAGCTGCAGGAGCCCGGTAGGAGGTCAACGCCCCACGACGCTCCAGCCGGGCCAGCAGCGGATAGATCGACCCGTCCTTGACGATCGGCAACCCCGCATCCCGGAGCGCCTGCGCGAGCTCGTAGCCGTACCGGTCCCGCTCTGCGACCAGCGCAAGCAGACAGGCGTCCAGGATCCCACGCAGCAGGCGGGACCCCCGCGCCTCATCCACCGACTGTCACCCTCCCTACCCTTGCACCGCAAGCTAACCGCCAGACACCTGTACTGCAAGGCAATAGCTCAGGCCCTCCGTGCGAGACCGTCGCCAGCAGAGCGCTGCACCGCACCACCATCCGCGCTGTCGCGCTCGGCGATCGAGTCGGACGCCTCCGCGTACCGGACCTACTCGGCGCACTCGTCATCAAGTCCCGCGCAGCCGCCACGGATCGCACCGCCAAAGCCGACCCCGGGCACCGACCCGAGCGCCACCCGGAAGACCTCGCCCTCCTCTACGCATGCGCCACCGACCTCCGCACCCTCGCGGCTGACGCGACGAACCGCGACCGCCGGAACCTGCAGGACGCGCCCGAACCCCACTGGCAGGTCCTCGAGGCTGGCCTCCGGCTCCAGGCGCAAGCGGCCCACCGGTACCTCACCGGCCCTGAAGCGCCCGGCCAACACCCCGGGGAGAGCGGTGACCATCGAGTTGGCTGTCAGAGCGAGCTGTCAACGACGAAGCCCCCGAGTGAATTTCGGGGGCTAC
>JAWLDJ010000210.1:0-2810 GCA_041686695.1 Nitriliruptoraceae bacterium | reverse complement strand
TTATCACGGGTTCGATTCCCGTCCCCGCCTCTGTCGACGCGCACGCCCCCTGACCAGCCTGGCTGGCCAGGGGGCGTCGGCGTTCGGACGCCGCCTGCACGGGACCGCCCGCCCCGGTGGCCGTCGCGCCGCCGAGCGCTCAGGCTGGCGTGGCGCCTCTGGCGTCGAACGCCTGCCGGAACTGCCGCGGTTCGAAGTAACCGCTCGGGACCTCACGCTCGGCTGCGTAGAGGTAGAGCGCGGTCTGGAAGATGCTGTTGAGGGACGCCATCACGAGCGTGACCGCCAGGAGCCAGACCACCGCGACCGCGATCGCGATGCCGCCGCCGACGGTGCCGGCGGCGAAGCCGACGACGACCAGCAGGACCGCCGGCAGCGCCAGCAGGAACCCGAGCAGCCCGAAGCCGACGCGAGCGGCGACGTTCTCGCCCCAGGTCTGCTTGAACAGTGCGCTCGAGCGTTTGACCGCGTCACCGACCCCGAGCCCTTCGATGACGATCACCGGGATGACGAGGAAGGTGATCAGGGACCAGGCCAGGCCCGCGATGCCCGCAACGCCACGACCCGCCAGACCTCCGCGCTGCTGGACCACTTGGAGGACGACCGACACCGTGGCCGAGACGATCGCCCACGGCAGGATGCGTCCGGCGTGCGAGGCCGCGGCTCGCAGGGCACTGGCGACCGTCGGGTCCCCGCCGTGCAGCCGTTCGTGGGCACCCGCAACCAGTGCGGCGTTGAAGAAGATCGTGACGTAGGCGAGCACCACGTACATCACGAAGAGCAGCACGTAACCGAGGGTCGTCGGTTCCTGGTCGGCGCCACCGGTCAGGACCAGCGGGACCAGCAACGATGCCGCCACGATGGCCGACGCGATGCCGGAGAGCAGGGGGAGGAGCAGCAGTTCCTTGTCGGCCTGGAGCACCGACCAGGAGGAACGCGCCAACGACAGGGTGTTCCGCAGCTTTTCCATGCGGCGCACTCTGCCATCGGCGAGGCGGCGTGCGTGCGGAGCGTGCGCCGTCCGCGCCAGCGACCTCCGTGCGCCACCGACCGCGTGACCACGGTGCCCAGCCGTAGGCTGTGGGCGCGACCGGTCAGGTGCCGACTCACGCTCCGTGACGTCGCTGGCCCATCGGAAGGGCACGTCGATGAGCGGCTCGACGCCGAAGGACGGGTCCGCGGCTGGCGACGAGCAGCCCCGGGACGGTGCCTTCGAGGTGCCCAGCGAGCACGCGCACGGCGAGCAGCGCCTGGAGCATGGTCCGGTGCACGACCGCGGCCCCGATCGTGATCGGTATCCCGACGCACTGCGCGCCGCAGCGCTGCTCGTGGTGGTGTTCGGCCACTGGATCGCGACCCTGCCCCGCCTCGTGGACGGCCGCATGGTCGACACCGAGCACCTGCTCACCGTCTGGGACGGCGCGGGGGTGCTCACGTGGTTCCTGCAGGTGGTGCCGCTGTTCGTCTTCGTCTCGGCGGCGGTCAGTACCCCGGGCGCGCTCCGGCGGCTGGAGACCGGAGAGCGTCAGCTGCACTGGTGGGCGGGACGCGCCTTGGGGCTGGCCCGTCCGACCGTCACCTACCTCGCCGTCCTGGCGGTGCTGGCGACGATCGCGAGGTTCACCGGTGGCCGGCTGCTCGGACCGCTGGATCAGTCCCTCACGGTGCACCTGTGGTTCCTGGTCATGCTGCTCGCGGTCCAGGCGCTCCTGCCCTTGGGCATCCGGGCCGATCAGCGCTTCGGCCTCAAGGCCGTCGCAGGGCTGCTGGCCATCGCGTTCCTCGCCGAGGTGGTCAGAGCCGGGGTGAGCGCGCCGGCGCAGCTGAGCGAGCTCGGCAGGGTGGTGACGAGCACCCCCGGCGGGATCGGGTGGGTCAACGGGCTGGCGGTGTGGCTGTTGCCACAGCAGCTCGGCATCGCGTGGAAGCGGGGTCGGTTCGGTGGCGTGCGCACCGGACTCGGCCTCCTGCTGCTCGGTCTCGTCTGGCTCGGTGTGGCGGTCGCCGTGGGGTACCCGGTGGCGATGGTGGGTGGCGACCTGGCCGGCAGCAGCAACGTGCTGCCGCCCACCCTCGCGCTGGTCGGCGTGATGTGGGTGCAGGCCGGCGCGGTCCTCACCTTCGAGGCGCCGGCGCGTCGGGCACTGCGCCACCGTGCGATCGAACGGGCGGTCGTGGTCCTGGGTTCGCTCAGCATGGTGCTGTACCTGTGGCACAAGCTCGCGGAGCTGCCGGCGGCGTGGCTGGGTGAGCGGCTCGGGGCACCGATCGATGCCGGGGTCCCGGGGGAACCGGGTTTCTGGCTGGGGCGGCTGTGGTGGATCGCGTTGTGCGTGGTCATGGTGACGCCCCTGATCGCGGCCGTCGTCACCTTCGAGACCCGCCGCCGGCGGACGGTTGCCCAGACCCACAGCGCCGGTGCCACGATCGTCGGTGGCGCCGGGCTGTTCCTGGGTATCCCGACGGCGATGGCGCTGGGTGCACGACCCGGTGCGGCGCTCGGGCTGGTCGGGGTGGGTGCCGCCTCGTGGCTGCTGCGTGCACGTGGCCGGGGTCGCTCCGCAGCGGGGGAGCACCGGGAGCAGGCGGGGGCTGACCCGTGACCGGTGGTCACCGGCAACGCTCGGGGCCGCTCACCCCTCGTCGACGGTGCGAGCTGGGTCGTCCAGCACGGCCAGCGCCCGCTCGTACTTCGCGTGCAGCCGGACTCGGAGCTCCTCGGGGAGCAGCGCGAGTCGGGCCGGATCGGTGTTGTCGGCGATGTCGGCTCGCTTGACCACCGCCGCCACCGGGTGAGCCGCTGCCCGCCG
>JAWLDJ010000209.1:0-2850 GCA_041686695.1 Nitriliruptoraceae bacterium | reverse complement strand
GAGTACACCCACGTGCTCGAGGGTCTGCAGGTGCCACATCAGCTCACGCACGACTGGAGCTCCGCGGCACGCACCTCGCCACCGCGGGCGCTCGATGTCACGATCGACGACGATGCGCAGCCGGCGCTGATCCTGTTCACCAGTGGCACCGGTGGCACACCGAAGCAGGCGGTGTTGCGGCACTCGCACCTGACGAGCTACGTGGTGCAGTCCATCGAGTTCGGGAACGCGCATCCCGACGAGGCCACGCTGACGAGCGTGCCGCCGTACCACATCGCGGGGGCGGGCGCGGTGATCAGCAACACCTTCGCCGGGCGGCGTGTGGTCTACCTGCCGAACTTCAGTGCCGAGGAGTGGCTCGACACCGTCCGCTCGGAGCGGGTCACCTCGGCGATGGTCGTGCCGACGATGCTGGCGCGCATCGTCGAGGCCCTCGGTGACCGACCGGCCGAGACCCCGACGTTGCGCCATGTCGCCTACGGCGGTGCGAGGATGCCCCGCCCCGTGATCGAGGCCGCGCTCGAGCGCTTCCCCGACGTGGAGTTCGTCAACGCCTACGGGCTGACCGAGACGAGTTCGACGATCGCCCTGCTCGACGGCGCTGCGCACCGCAAGGCGATGGCCTCCGACGATCCCGAGGTCCGCGATCGACTCGCCTCCGTGGGCCGGCCGCTGCCCGGCGTGGAGATCCAGATCCGAGACGGATCGGGTGCACCGGTCGCCACGGGCGAGACGGGCAAGCTCCACGTCCGCGGTCCCCAGGTCTCGGGTGAGTACCGCGGCATCGGGTCGGCGGTGGACGAGCAGGGCTGGTTCGCGACCGGCGATGTCGCCAGGTTCGACGCCGACGGCTTCCTGTTCGTGGAAGGGCGGTCCGACGACATCATCATCCGCGGCGGCGAGAACATCAGTCCCGATGTGATCGAGGACGTGCTGCTGCGGCACACGAGCGTCCGCGACGTGGCGGTCGTGGGGGTACCCGACCCGGAGTGGGGTCAGGAGATCGTCGCGGTCGTCGTGCCGGAGCACGGTGCCTCGGTCGAGGAGGAGACGCTCCGCGACTGGGTCCGTGCGGCCCTGCGCGGCTCGTTGACACCGAAGGAGATCCACTTCACCCCGGAGCTGCCCTATACCCCGACGGGCAAGCTGAAGCGGGCACAGGTCCTCGAGGAACTGGCTCCCGCGTGAGCATCGCAGCGCCGTCCTTCGCCGCCTGGGACCACGCCCGCCCCGGGGTGTGGATGTTCACCGACGATCTGGACAAGGACCGCGCCGTCTCGCTCGTCACGCGACTCGAGGCACTGGGGTACTCGTCGTTGTTCGTCCCGGAGACGACCGGCCGCGATCCGTTCGCCCATCTGGCGGCGCTCGGCGAACACACCTCGAAGCTCGTCCTGGCGACCGGGATCGCCAGCATCTTCAACCGGCACCCCGGCTCGATGCAGCAGGTGTCCCAGACCCTGGCGGAACAGGTGGACGGACGCTTCCTGCTGGGCCTGGGCGTCAGCCATGCGCCGATGGTCGAGGGGCTCCGGAAGCTGGACTACTCACGCCCCCGGTCACAGATGCAGCAGTACCTCGAGGCGATGGACGCCTCGCCCTACTCCGGCGCGCCACCGCAGCGCCCCCCGGCCCGGGTGCTCGCCGCCCTCGGGCCAAAGATGCTGGAGCTGGCCGCGACAGCGGCGGACGGGGCACACACCTACTTCGTGACGCCGGACCACACGGCGCAGGCGCGTCAGGCGCTCGGACCCGACAAGATCCTGGCCGTCGAGCAGAAGGTCGTCCTCGAGACGGCGCCGGCCCGTGCCCGCTATCTCGCACGGGTCTCGATCTCCCGGTACGCGCGACTACCGAACTACCGGAAGAGCTGGGCACGCCTCGGCTTCACCGACGAGGACATCGCGGAGCTGTCCGATCGACTGGTCGACGGCCTGGTCGCCTGGGGAACCGCGGCTGACCTGCAGGCACGGATCCGTGAGCACTACGACGCCGGGGCGACGCACGTGTGCCTCCAGCCCGTGATGGAGGCGGGTGACGAGGAGGCACGCTGGTCGGTGCTGGAGGCACTGGCTCCGGGTGCGGGCTGAGGGACGGCGCTCTAGCCGTGGGGACTCCCACCACGATGCCGACGAGGCGTCCAGGGCCGGATCGGTGTCGCCACGACGATGCTGCGAGGAGGGCCATGTGACGGAGCGACGGCGGTGGATCGTGACCGGAGCGAGTTCGGGGATCGGTCGAGCGATCGCTCGGGACGCCCCGGAGGTGGGGGACGCGGTCGTCGTCGTCGCGCGGCGACGGCCGGCATTGGAGTCGCTGCGCGACGAGATGGTCGAGCGCGACCTGGAGGTCGCGGTCGTCGACGGCGACATCCGCGAGCAGGACACCATCGACCGTGCCGCCGAGGCCGCTGAGGCCTTCGGCGGACTCGACTGCCTCGTGAACAGTGCCGGTGGGGGCTTCCCGTCACCGATCGAGGACGTCTCGACGAACGCGTGGCGGGCCATCTTCCGTCTCAACACCGAAGCCGTCTTCCTGTTGTCCAACCGGGTCTTCCCGCTCCTGCGCGATGCGGCCGCTGGCTGCATCGTGAACATCGGCTCGGCTGCCGGTTGGGCGATCGACCCCAACGTTGCGCCGTACGCGGCGTCGAAGGCGGCCATGCACCACCTGACCCGCCACCACGCCGTCGAGTGGGCGAGGTACGGCATCCGGGCGAACGTCATCGCGCCGGGGCCGACGGCGGTCGACGGCAACCGCTGGTCCACCGACGAGGGTCGCGAGCAGGTGCGGAGCATGGCGGCGCTCGGTGTACCGGCCGAAGCACGTGACGTCGTGGCGTTGACGCGG
>JAWLDJ010000208.1:0-2864 GCA_041686695.1 Nitriliruptoraceae bacterium | reverse complement strand
GCCGTCGGCATGGACCTCCACGGCGGTGGTGACGCCGAGATAGAGACCCACGACAAGACCGGCTGTGCTGATCCCTGCCAGGAGCGTGCTCACGAGCCTCTGGGCGCTCATCGGATCCTCCGACGAGCTGCAACCTTTTCCGCTGCACTGTGCCAGCCCCACCGGCAGTCACTGCAGCCAGGACGCCCACAGCTGTCACGGCTGATGGTCCAGGAGGGGAGCCGCCCATCACCCGCGACGATATCGACCGATCCCGCCGCCACCCGGTCCGAGACCGTGACATCGGCGTGCAGCTGCACGGTGTCGGGAGCGGACGGAGGGATCCAGCGACACCTTCGATGCTCACCAACGCTGGCACGTGCGCGGGCAGCACCAGGGGTGACGGCGAGGTCGAGCAGCGCCATGGACAGGATCCGGTTCCGAGGATGGTCGAGAGCACACGCGATGGCCGGGGCGTCAGGCTGTTGCGGTCGCCGTCCCGCTCGCGATCCGGACGAAGCGTCGGCGTTCAGATCTCTGCCCACATCACCCAGTACAGGTGAACCGTGGGTTCGCCAAGGAGCGCAGCAGCGGGCGGCAGCCGCCGGGGCGGGTAGGGCCAGGAGCCGAGACAGCGCGACGGTCAGGGCATGGGCCCCGAGCCGGCCAACGCGTCGTCTGGGTCGGGTACACCACGAGCTGGAACGGACGGTTGGTGGCGCAAGGCGTCGTCCATGCCCAGCACCAGCTCATCCCCGTCGGTCCGCGCAGGCTACCGGGCGCTGCGACGATCTCCGTGTCCCGGACCGGGACAGTCTGCGAACCGCGCTGCAACCGTCGTTGCTCGCCTTCCAGATGGCCTCCGGGGCGCTGCGGGCCAAGGCCCGCACGGCGCGATGGCCAGTAGCGGGGAGCGGCAACGGCGATGTCCGCACGTTCCGACTGCGGTTGAGACGCCTGCAATCTCACGTGATATGCCGACGGAGGAGCCGCCCCGAGCTGGCTGGCCTCACGGTCCTCCACCACGACAAGGACTTCGACATCATCGCCGACGTGACCGGCCAGCCGCTCGAGCGGCTCCATCTCGACGACGAGCTGTAGATGCCTGCAGGGTTGTTCAGTTGGTGTAGGCGCTGCCGAGTGGTCGCGCTCCGTGGCCGTTCAAGCGGTGGGAGAGTGTTGCCACGATGATGGAACCATGACACCATCGCCGTGGCAGCGAAGGAGCAACCATGACCGTCACCGTGAAGGTCGACGCACAGGGCCGCGTCGTGATCCCGCAGGTCGAGCGGGAGCGGCTGGGGCTGCCGGCTGGGGGGACCCTAGAACTCGTCTCGACGCCCGAGGGTGTCCTGCTCGAGCGGCGCCGACAGGCCACAGTGACCTCCGATGAGGACGGACTTCCGATGGTCACACTCGATGACGCCGGCACCGTGAGCAACACCGACGCGACCCAGGCGATCCACGACCAGCGCGATGAGCGGTGATCGACACCTCGGTCATGGTGGCGGGCCTGGTCACCAACCACGAGTTCCACGCGCTCGCCCGACCCCACGTCGCTGCGGCCGCGCGCGGTCGGGTGCCGGGGATCGTGCTCGCTGAGACCTGGGCGGCGCTGCGACGTGCGCCGTGGAACCTCGATGCACGAACGGTCGAGGTGGCTTTGGCTCCGTGGTCTGACGAGACCCGCATCGTGGCCACACCCGCGTCGGCCTACCTGGGGGTCCTGCGCACCGGCAGGTCCCTGAACCTCGGCGGCAACGTGCACGACCTGCTCATCGCCCTCACCTGCCGGGACCACGACCTCCCACTGGTGACACTCGATCGGCGCCAGTCGGTCCTCGCGGAGCAGACCGCCGGTCTGGAACCGACGCTCCTCCTGCCCACCGGATGATCCGGCGTAGCACGCTGCGCCCCGGCCGCATCTCGCTGGATGCCGCGGGTGGAGATCCCGGGCGTCAGGCCGAGTTTGCCAGGGGGTCTTGCTTCTCGATCTGGGAGACCAGTTCGGGCGTGATGTCGACGTCGAACGCGTCGTGTTCGACGTCCAGGACCAGCGCGATCGCCTCGCGGATCGCGGCATCCGCCTGGTCGAGACGACGTGACTGAGAAGCGACCTCGCGTCCCCCGACGTTCGAGGCCACCAGCGACCACCAGTCACCGTCGCGGGTGGCGGTGACCTGGTAGGTGGTCATGTCCACCACTCCTCTCCGAGCTTGGCTGCCGCCTGGCGCAAGATCGACCTGGCCGTGCCCTCGGTTGGTTTGGCTCTCGCCGTGCCGAAGGCAGCAGAGCCCGTCGCCCCATCCGCGAGCACAGCGATCGAGATCCCGTCGGCGACAGCGGAGGTGATGGAACCGGCCTGCCGGCCGACCCTGCGCGGCGACTACCCCGGCACCATCTCGTCCTCACGAAACGTGACGCGAGCATCCTCAATGGGGGTGGCGCCCGAGTCGCCCAGCACCCCAGCCCGTGCTATGTTAGTGATATCACTTTGATGTGACCTATCGAGACGGAGGTCGCGACATGTCTGAGGGGCTGCTGGCGGAGCGCGAGGCGCGGTCGCGGGGCGGGATCCCCGTCCTGATCGCCATGATCGTCGTCTGGCTCGTGACGATCGCGGGGTTCGTGCTGTCGGTTCGCTACCTCGCTCAGGGCGGAACCACGGCGGTCGGGCTGGCGGGGCTGTTCGCCGCGATCCTGGTGTTCCTTGTGGCCATCTTCATCGCGGTCGGGCTGTACACGGTGCAGCCGAACCAGTCCCGGGTGCTGACCCTGTTCGGGGACTACCGCGGCAGCGACCGCACCCCGGGGCTGCGGTGGGCGAACCCACTCACGATCAAGGAGAAGGTCAGCTTGCGGGTGCGCAACTTCACCACCGAGAC
>JAWLDJ010000207.1:0-2906 GCA_041686695.1 Nitriliruptoraceae bacterium | reverse complement strand
CCGGGACCGTCCCGCGGTGCATCCAGACCGGCTCCAAGATGCCGATGAGGCTTCCGGGAACCTTCAGGTGGGCGGTCGCGTCACCACCGGTCCGGGCAGGAGGGAGGTCTCGAGCACCGTCGCGTGATGGGGCGCGGCCAGGCAACCAGCTGCTGCTCGCCGTGATGGCACACCGTGGCGGGTGGACGCCACCGCGGACCAGGTCACGGTCACCCCGCGCGAGGGCTACCTCCCCGAGGCCGGCCGCACACCCACCCGCATCGAGGTCGCCGGGGGGCCCTCGGCCCAGGTTCTGCTGGACGGGCCCCTCGACGGTCGCGTCCTCCTCGACGGTGCGACCGACGAACCGGTCCCGGTCGACATCATCACGGTGGGCGACACCGCCGCCGGCTGAACGGTCGGGGCACCTGCAGCTCCTCCGCAACTAATCTGGAGAGAACGGGCCTTGAGCGTCACGGTCGCCAGGGTGTGCTCGGCTCGGTGCCCGCCACGCTCGCGGACGGCGCGGCCGCGTTCCGTCTCCCCGCGGCACACGACCAGCGAAGGATCATCGATGAGCAAGGTGACGTTCCTCGGCCTCGGCACCATGGGCTCCGGCATGGTCAGCAACCTCCTGGACGCCGGCCACGAGCTCCGGGTCTGGAACCGGAGCCCCGGCAAGGCCGACGACCTGCAGGCGCGTGGTGCGGTGGCGGTGGACGACGCCCAGGAGGCCGTCGCCGGCGCCGAGGTGGTCATGTACTGCCTCGCCGACGACACCGCGGTCGAGGACGTCGTCCTCGGCGCGGAGGGGATCGCCGCGGCGGTCCCGACCGACGCGTTGGTCATCGACCTGTCCAGCGTCTCACCCGCGACGAGTCTGGCGGAGCACGCGGCCTACGCGGACCGTGGGGTCCGCTTCCTGGATGCCCCCGTGTTCGGCTCCCGGGGTGAGGCCAGCGGCGGTGGTCTGTGGGTCGTGGTCGGGGGCGACGCGGGGACCTACCACGCGGCCCTGCCGGTGCTCGAGCCCATCAGCGAGACCCGCCACCACATGGGGGATGCCGGTAACGGTGCCCGGATGAAGCTGGTCGGCAACCTGTTGGTGGCTTCCCAACTGGAAGCGCTCGGTGAAGCGATGTCGCTGGCGAAGAAGGCGGGGCTCGACCTCCACGACGTTCTCGGGGTGCTCTCGGTGACCGACTTCCGCACCCCGATCTACGACGCGGTGGGGGCATCGATGCTCGAAGGCGACTACTCGCCGGACTTCGCGCTGCACCTGCTGCTGAAGGACGCGCGGCTGATCGCCGCGCTCGCTCGGGACCTCGAGGTCCCGATCCCCTCCACCGCGGCCACGATGGGCACCATCGAACGCGCCGTCGAGGCCGGCTACGGCGACCAGAACGCATCTGCGCTCGTCAAGGTCCTCGGCAACGACGCGGGAGTCCGCTTCGCCGACTGATCCGCCGGGGATCGACCCGCGGCGCCGCGTTCGACCTCGGTGTTCCCTGCGTCGAGCCGGAATCTGGCCGGGCAGCGCCGGCTATCCGCCCCGATGATCGCGGCGCCGGTGACGAGGTCGAGCTCCGGGGCGTAGCTGGCGACCGGCTGGCCGGTGAAGGACCTGCGTGGGAGGCCCCCTCTCACGGGCCGTTCCGGGCCGCCCACCCTTCCATGGACGTAGGCTCGGGGTGAGCCGAGGATCTCGTCGGCGGATGGGAGCAGCGATGTCGATGGAGACCACCGCCGCGGACCGGACCGCCGTGAGCGGTCTCGAGGTGGCGACGCTGCTCAAGCGGTTCGTCGACCAAGAGGTGCTCGCGGGCACAAGCGTCACCCCGGAACGGTTCTGGTCGGGGCTGGCGGCGGTGATCGACCAGCTCGGCCCCCGCAATCGGCACCTCCTGGAGGTCCGTGACGAGCTGCAGTCGGCGATCGACCGCTGGCACCGCGCGCGCGCCGGGCAGGCCATCGACCTCGACGTCTACACCGCTTTCCTCCGCGAGCTGGGGTACCTGGTCGAGGAGGGCGAGGACTTCACCATCGACACCTCGAACGTCGATGCCGAGTTCGCGGACATCGCTGGTCCGCAGCTGGTGGTGCCGGTGACCAACGCCCGGTACGCGATCAACGCGGCCAACGCCCGGTGGGGGTCGCTGTACGACGCGCTCTACGGCACCGATGCGCTCGGCGATCCGCCAACGGACGGTCCCTACGACGAGGCACGTGGACAGCGGGTGATCGCGTGGGCGCGCCGGTTCCTCGACGACACCTTCCCGCTCGCGCACGGCTCCCACGCCGATGCGCATGCCTACCGGGTCCGGGACGGTGCGCTGGAGGTCGAGATCGCGGGTGCCGGGACGACGACGCTGGCGGATCCGGGCCGGTTCGCGGGACACGTCGGTGACCCGTCGGCCCCGGCCGGGGTGCTGCTGCGCAACCACGGGCTGGTGGTCGAGCTGCGGTTCGATCGCGACCACCCCGTCGGGCGCACGGACCGCGCCGGGGTCGCCGACGTGCTCCTCGAGTCCGCGGTCAGCGTCATCATGGACGGTGAGGACGCCGTCGCCACCATCGATGCCGAGGACAAGGTCCATGCCTACCGCAACTGGCTCGGCCTGCTCCGCGGCGACCTCACCGCCGAGGTCGACAAGGGCGGACGCAGCTTCACCCGCCGGATGGCTCCCGACCGTGAGTACACCGCCCCCGACGGCACGACGGCCACGCTCCACGGCCGCAGCCTGATGCTGTGCCGCAACGTCGGCAACCACCTCTACAGCGACGCCGTCCTCGATCGCGACGGGGCACCCGTCCCCGAGGGGTTCCTCGACGCGATGATCACCGTCGCGTGCGCCCTGCACGACCTCGACGGCACCGGCGACCTGCGGAACTCGCGGGCCGGGTCGGTCTACGTCGTCAAGCCGAAG
>JAWLDJ010000206.1:0-2926 GCA_041686695.1 Nitriliruptoraceae bacterium | reverse complement strand
TTCATCGCGCGCCGGTTGCGGCCGTTCTACGTGCCGAGCTCGCCGCAGCAGGCCCAGATCCAGCGCTACCGGGAGATGGCCGACCCCTACCTGCCGTGGCTGATCATCGCGATCGCCGTGGTCTTCGGCGCGACCTCCGGGTTGGCGGTCAGCGCGAGTTGGCAGACGTGGCTGCTGTTCCGCGGCGGCGAGGCGGTCGGCACGGTGGATCCGCAGTTCGGGATCGACCTCGGCTTCTACCTGTTCTCCCTGCCGTTCTGGACGCTGTTGCAGGCCTGGCTGTTCACCTCGCTGATCCTGACCGGCATGCTCACCGCCGGGGCGCACTACCTGCTCGGCGGGATCCGGCCGGAGGAGGAGAACGAGAAGATCCTGCCGTCGGTCAAGGCCCATCTCGCCGTGTTGCTGGCGCTGATCCTGGCCGTGCGCGCCTGGGGCTACTGGCTGGACCGCTACCAGCTGCTGTACTCCGAGCGGGGCACGGTCACCGGCGCCTCCTACACCGACGTCAACGCCGAGCTGCCGGCCCTGTACCTGTTGATCGGGGTCTCGGTCATCGCCATCGGGCTCGTGCTGGCGTCGATCCGGCGGTCCGGCTTCCTGCTCCCGGGGGCCGCGGTCGGGCTGCTGGTGGTGGCGTCCATCATCCTGCAGGGCGCCTACCCCGCGGTGATCCAGCGGGTGCAGGTGGACCCGCAGGAGCTCGCCCGCGAGCAGCAGTTCATCCAGCGCAACCTCGACGCCACGCGGGCGGCGTACGGGCTCGATGCGGTGGAGCGCGTGCCCTTCGAGATCCAGAACGACCTGGACCTCGACGACGTCTCCGAGAACGACATCACCTTCCTCAACGTCCGCCTGTGGGACCCGAACGTCCTGGAGACCACCTACCAGCAGCTCCAGTCGCTCAGGCCGTACTACGAGTTCAACTCCGTGGCCACCGACCGCTACGAGATCGACGGTGAGCTGCGCCAGGTCATGCTGGCGACCCGCGAGCTGTCGGAGCTGCCGGAGACCTCCGACAACTGGCAGAACCGGCACATCACCTTCACCCACGGGTTCGGGGTCGTGGCCTCCCAGGTCAACACCGCCAACGCCGAAGGTCAGCCGGTCTTCATCGCCTCCAACATCCCGGTGGGCGGCACGGACGCGGTCGTGCCCGACGAGGAGTCGGCGGTCTACTTCGGGGAGTTCCCCAACCCGATCTACAACCTGGTCCGCACCGAGGCGGACGAGCTCGACTTCGAGGAGCCCGAGACCCAGGAGCAGGTGCTGACCGAGTACGAAGGGGAGGCCGGGGTCCTGATCAACTCGATCGGCCGGCGGCTCGCCTTCGCGCTGCGCTTCAACGACTACAACCTGATCCTGACGAACCTGCTGCGCGACGACTCGGCGATCATCTACAACCGGCAGATCACCGAGCGGGTCCGGCAGGTGGCGCCGTTCCTGGAGCTCGACTCCAGGCCGTACCCCGTCGTCGACGAGGGCCGGGTCAAGTGGGTCATCGACGCCTACACGAGCTCCGACCGGTACCCGTACTCGGAGCTGCAGGTGCTGAACGTCGCCGGCCGGAGCCTGCCCGTCAACTACGTGCGGAACTCGGTCAAGGTGACCGTCGATGCCTTCGACGGTGACGTGACCCTCTACCGCGTGGAGGACGACGATCCGATCCTCGACGCGTGGGAGACCGTGTTCCCGGACCTGGTCGTCCCCTCCTCGGAGGCCGGCGGGGTGGCGAACAACTTCCGGTACCCGCAGGATCTCTTCGATCTGCAGTCCGACATCTACACCTCGTACCACATCCCCGGTGCGACGGCCTTCTTCAACCGGGCGGATGAGTTCGATCTGCCGTCGGACCCGGCCGCAGCGGCCAACGCCGCCAGCGGCGGGGGGACGGCGGCGGCGGCCGACCTCACCGGCGGTGGGCAGCGCCTCGAGCCCTACTACCTGCTGATGAAGCTGCCGGGCGAGGCCACCGAGGAGTTCGTGCTGATCCAGCCGTACCTGGCGCGCAACCGCCCGAACATGGTCTCGTGGCTGGCTGGGCGGTCCGACGGCGAGAACCTCAACACCCTGTTGCAGGTCCGGTTCCCCTCCGACCAACAGGTGCTGGGGCCGGCGCAGGCCCAGGCGCGTATCGAGCAGGACGACGACATCTCCGCCTACATCACGTTGCGCTCCCGTGAGGGTTCCGACGTGATCCGGGGGAACCTGCAGGTCCTGCCGGTCGCCGACTCGATCCTCTACGTCCAGCCGCTGTTCCTGGAGAACCCGCAGGCCCAGATCCCCGAGCTCGCCCGTGTGGCGCTGGTCATGGGCGGGCGGACCGCCTTCGACCGGACGCTCGCTGGAGCGCTGAGCCAGATCATCGGGGTCCCGGTGCCGGATGCGATCGCCGAAGAGGAGGCGATCGACGACGTCGACCTCGGTGAGGACGCGGAGCCGGACGAGGACGCGGAGGAGGAGACCGCCGCACAGGTCTCCGAGCGCCTGCTGCGGGAGTCCCTGGCCGCCTTCGGCCGTGCCGACGAGGCGCTGCGCAACGGCGACCTCGCTGCCTACCAGTCCGCGGTGCTCGAGGCCCAGCGTCTGATCGAGCGGGCAGCGCGGACCGCCGGCGTGTCGGTCGACGAGCTGGTCGCCGAGGAGGAGGAGCAGTCGGACGCGGAGCTGCTCGAGGACCTTGATGACCTCGACGAAGAGGGCGCCGACGGCGGTGACGGAGCTGAGGGCGAGGGCTAGCAGCGCTCACCGGGCGGGTGTCCGGTCAACGCACGACCGGACACCCCCTCGGTTCGACAGGCGCGTGAGGGGCACGGTACGTTTGCCACATCAACGGCGCGGGGTGGAGCAGTTCGGTCAGCTCGCCGGGCTCATAACCCGGAGGTCGCAGGTTCAAATCCTGCCCCCGCTACCACGAAAAGGCCCT
>JAWLDJ010000205.1:0-2945 GCA_041686695.1 Nitriliruptoraceae bacterium | reverse complement strand
CAGCCCGGCCAACGCAGGGCAGCCGGCGATCGGCTCGGGGTAGGTCCAGACCGCGTCGGCATGCACCTCGCCGTCGACCCGCACGTCGAAGTAGGCGGCGTCACCCTTGAACGGACAGTGGGTCCGCAGCTGCGAGGGCTCCAGGGCGCCGGGACGCACGTCCTCGAGCGGCACGTAGTAGACGGGCAGCAGGCCCGTCTCGTGGAGCACCCGCGCCGACGTGGTGTCGGCGATCACCTCGCCGTCGACCACCACCCGCAGCCGCCGGGACGTGGGTTCCAGGTAGAGCTGGTGCGCCGGAGCCTCGAACTCGAAGTTGAACGAGCCCGCGGGTCGCGGGCCGAAGGGGCCGGAACCGGCCATCAGTGCCATGATGTCATCCTCGCCTGGAGCGGTCGGGTGCAGGGGTTGAGGGGCGGAGAGCTGGACGGGTGGGACCACCAGCGTGACGCTCCGGCGGGTCCCCCGTCAGCGTCCGGGCGCTGAGCGTGCGGCGCCTGGCAGGAGGGAAGGCCCGGGCGCCCTCTGCGGTTGCCTCTCGATGCGGCCACCTCTGGGTGGTCGGCTCTGGGCAGTAACGTCCGGGCCACGTCTGCGTCACCCACCTACCGTCGGCCACGTCTGGGCGGTCACGTCCCGACGGTCACGTCCGGGTCGCCGCCTCCCGGGACCGCTGCGAAGCGGGACAGCCGCCTCCGCACAAGGTTGGGTCCCGAGATCGTCACCATCGAGGAGTCCGAGGAGCCGCGATGTCCACCGCACCCGAACCCGCTGCCGACCACACGGCCGCCACGGTCACCGTCTACTGGCGTCCTGGCTGCGCGTTCTGCAGCCGCCTGCTGCGCTGGATCGACCGCACCGGGCTCCCGACCACGCGTCACGACATCTGGGAGGATCCCGAAGCCGCGGCGGCGGTCCGTGCGATCACCGGTGGCGACGAGACGGTGCCGACGGTGATCGTCGGCCAGCAGGCGATGGTCAACCCCTCCCCGCGTGCGTTGCAGGCCGCCGTCGCCACCCACGCGCCGGCGCTCCTGCCCGACGGGAGCGAGGGCAGCGAAGGGAACGAGGGCAGCGAAGGGAACGAGGGCCGCGAGCCGCCCCGACGGCGGTGGCAGCGCGGCGCGCGGTCCGGCTGAAGGAGCCAGTCGTGCCAGCCACGAGCAGGGCACGGCCCCGGCGGCGTAGCGCCGGATGGGTACCCGAGCAGCATGGCGCCTGGGCGATGCTCACGCTGCCGGTGTTCGTCGGCGTCTGGCTGGCCGGACCCGACCTGAGCCACCTCCCGCTCGGTGCCTTCTGGCTCGTCGGCTACCTCGCCTACCACGCCACCGGGCGGTGGTTACGAGCACGACGACGACAGCGTGATCTGCCTCCGGTGGTCGTCTACACCAGCGCCGCAGTGCCACTCGGGCTCCTCACCCTGGCGGCAGCCCCGCACCTGGTGCGTTGGCTGCCGGTGTTCCTGCCGTTGCTCGCTGCGAGTATCTGGCTCACCCTGCGCGGGGCCGAGCGGTCGCTGGCCAACGACGCGGTCACCGTCGTGGCGGCCTGCCTGATGGCACCGGTCGCCTTCGATGCCGGTGACGGGAGCGAGTGGACGGCGTTGTGGGTGGCGTTCGGCGTGCTCGCCGCCTACTTCCTCGGCACCGTGCTCTACGTCAAGACGATGATCCGCGAACGCGGCCGTGCCGGCTACCTCCGAGCCTCCGTGGCGTATCACCTCGCTGCTGTGCTGGTCGCCGGCGGTCTCGTGGCCACCGGATGGCAGTCGGCCTGGATGGTCGCGGTGTGGCTGGTGCTGGCGGCGCGCGCCGGGCTCGGGCCAGCGATGAACCGACGGCGGGACCGGCCCCTGAGACCGGTCGTCGTCGGTGTGGGCGAGATCGCGGCCTCGGTACTGGTGACGGTGACCCTGCTCGCCGGGCTCCCGGCCTCCTGAGCGCGCCGCCACGACGCGGCGACCGCCGGGAGACCCCCGTCGCGCACGAGCGGCTGCGTGCCGCCCCCCGTCGCGCACGAGCGGCTGCGTGTCCGCGTCGATCTCGGGCTCAGGCGAGCAGTCTGGCCTTCTGCGCATCGAACTCCTCGGGACTCAGCACACCCTTGTCCCTGAGCTCGGCGAGCTTCGTGAGCTCCTCGGCAGGGCTGGGCGCGCCAGCGGCCTCGCGGATGTAGGCCTGGGTGGCTTGCTCGGCCGCCTGTGCCCGCTCGAGGCTGCGCTCCTGCATCGAACCACCCCGGGCGATCAGGTAGATCAGGACGCCGATGTAGGGAAGGACCAGCAGCAGGAACACCCACCCGGCCTTGCGCACACCGCTGAGGTCCTTGCTCCGGAAGACGTCGGCGTAGACGGAGATCAGCAGCCAGATCCAGATCACGAAGAAGGTGAAGTACAGCATGAGCAGGAACCACTGGAGGATCGACATGAGGAGCACCTCTGAGGAGGATGGGGGGTGCGGTCCGCCTGCGACACGTCATCACGGCAGGGGTGACCGAGCAGCTCGCGGCTGCCGGACGAGAGGTTCGTCGCTCGTCGGATGCCGCGCCTCACCCCTTCGGGGTGAGCCTGCCCGCTGCCGATCGTAACCGTGCCGCCCCTCGACCCTGCCGCGAGGGCCCCGCCGACCCCCGAGCGCGGACCGCGCGGACGAGGAGACCGGGACCGTGCAGGCTGCCGCCACGTGGCGTAGCGTTGCCACTACGACACTGGTCGTAGAGCATACTCGGTACACCATCCAGACCCCGGACCCAGGAGCTGAGCCATGCGACGGAGCTTCCGCGCACTCGCCCTCACCGCCGCCGTCGCGCTGACCCTCGCCGCTTGCGGCGGGGACGATGTGGACGACACCATCGACGACACCACGGACGAGATCACCGACGACACGGATGACGAGACCGACGACACCGACGACACCGACGACACCGACACCGACACCGGCGAC
>JAWLDJ010000204.1:0-2968 GCA_041686695.1 Nitriliruptoraceae bacterium | reverse complement strand
GTCCCGGGCTCACCCGGGAGGCACTGGGTGTTGCCCCACGTCGCGGTCCCTGCCGTCATCGCCACCGGGCGGCTCCTGCGGCGGCTCGGTCCGCTCCAAGCGGTCGGCGTCGAAGCTGACCGCGGTGTCGAAGGCGGCCCGCCTGGCGGCTCGGCGCAGTGCCCGCAGGATCGGCCGACCGGTCACCGCGACCAGCGTCGCGGTGAGGACGGCGCGCGGCAGGTCGAAGGCCAACGAGGTGGCGAGGCTGAAGGCCAGGAAGCGCCCCAGGTTCTCGAGCACCGGATCGCCGGCGACGAAGGAGATGGTGCTGGCGGTCCCGACGGCGAAGGGCCAGAAGGACAGGTTGAGCGCCAGCCCGTACGCCAGGCCGGCGATCGCCGCGTAGCCGGCCAGCAGCGCGAGCTCGGCCCGCCCCCGCAGCTGCGGGAGGAGCCCGGCGCCGGCGCCGACCCAGGCCGCGCCGAGCATCTGGAAGGGCAGCCAGGGGCCGACCCCGGCGGTCAGCAGCGCCGAGGCGAACAGGGTCGTGGCGCCGAGCACGAACCCGAACCCTGGGCCGTAGGCGCGTCCGGCGAGCACGAGCAGGAAGAACACCGGCTCGAACCCGGCGACGCCGGTGCCGAGCGGACGGAGTGCGGCACCGACCGCCGCCAGCACCCCGAGCATGGCCACGGTCTTGGCGTCCATGCCGCCCTCGGCCAGCTGAGCCAGGACCACGCCGAGCAGCAGCGGCAGCAGCAGGGCGAACAGCAGCGGGGCGTCGGTGGCGTGAGCGAGTCCACTTTCCGGCTGGGCGAGCAGCGGCCAACCGAAGGCGATGACGCCGATCGCGGTGACGAGCAGGAGCGACGCCAGCGACCGCGGACCGATCCGCAGCTGTGCGCCGGTGCGCCGCTCGACGCCCTCGGAGGTCGCCGGCTGGTCGGTGGGCGTGGTCGCGCTCATGAAGCAGCCTGGAGGCTGGTGGCGACCTCGTCGACGGTCAACCAGGGCAGGGGAGCGAGGATCTTGGCGACCTGCGGGGCGAACGCTGGGGAGCCGACCACGACCTCCTGGGTAGGACCGTCGACGACGACCTCCCCATCGGCGAGTACCACGGTGCGGGTGGCGACGGCCGCAGCCAGTTCCACGTCGTGGGTGGCGAGCACGATCGCCCGTCCGTGGTCCGCCAGCTCGCGCAGGAGCGCGGCGAGCCGGCGTTTGGCGTTGTAGTCCAGTCCCCTGGTGGGCTCGTCCAGCAGGAGCGCCGGTGGGTCACCGAGGAGTTGGATCGCGAGGACCAGGCCCAGCCGTTGCCCTTCGGAGAGGTCGCGGGGGTGGCGGTCCGGGTCGAGGCCGGGGACGAGCCGCTCGAGCAGCCTGGCACAGGTGCCGGGCTCCAGGCCCACGTCGCGGTCGGCGGCCACGCACTCCGCCGCCACGGTCTCGGCGTAGAGCAGGTCCGCGGGTTCCTGCGGGACCAGGGCGACGTGACGGACCAGCTCTGCGGGGCGCAGGGCCGCCGGATCCGTGCCGGCGACGGCGACCGACCCGCCATCGAGTGGCGTCAGGCCGGTCCACGCGCGCAGCAGCGTCGACTTGCCGGCACCGTTACGGCCCATCAGCGCCACCACCTCCCCCGCGGTGACCGTGAGGTCGACCCCGGCCAAGGCCACGGTGTGCTCGTAGGTCACCGTCACCCGGTCGGCGCGCAGGATGCTCGTGGCGCCGTCCTCGGCGGTGGGGGAGTCCGCCACGACGGGCGGAGGCAGCTGGGAGAGCTGGTGGGTCAGGTTCCCCGCTCGTCGCCGGGCGTCGCGGATCGTCAGCGGCAGGGGGATCCAGCCCGCCAACCGGCCCAGCTCCACGATCGGCGGGGCGATCGGGCTCGACGCCATGATCTGTGCCGGTGTCCCGATCTCCACCGCCGCCCCGTCCCCGGGAAGGTGCACGATCCGGTCGGCGAACGGCACGACGCGCTCCAGCCGGTGCTCAGCCAGGATCACGGTGAGGCCGAGGTCGTGCACCAGCCGGTGCAGCGTGGCCAGCACCTCCTCGGCGGCGGGCGGGTCGAGCGCGGAGGTCGGCTCGTCCAGCACCAGCACGGCCGGGTGGGCGGTCAGCACCGAGCCGATCGCGACCCGTTGACGCTCGCCACCGGACAGCGTGTCCAGCGCGCGCGAACGGAGGTCGACCAGGCCCAGCAGGTCCAGGGTCTCCTCGACCCGGCGACGCATGACCTCCGGTGCCAGCCCGAGCGACTCCATCCCGTAGGCCAGCTCGTCCTCCACCACGTCGGTCACGAAGCCGGAGCGGGGATCCTGGGCCACCATGCCGACCAGGTCGGCGAGCTCCCGGGGCGGGTGGGTCGCGGTGTCGCGACCTGCGACGGTCACCCGACCGTGCAGCGTGCCTCCCGTGAAGTGCGGGACGAGTCCGTTGAGGGCGCGCAGCAGGGTGGACTTGCCCGAGCCCGTTCGGCCCACGACGAGGCAGAGCTCGCCTTCCTCGATGTGGAGGTCGATCCCCCACAGGCAGGGTGCCGGGGCCGCGTGGTAGGTGACGCCGACGCCGTCCAGGTCGATCATGCCGCCACCTCCGGGGAGGACGTCGAGGTGGTGGTCGGGGCGACCGGGGGAGCGCCGGTGGCCATCGTGGGGCTGCGTGCCGGTCGCCGCCGACGGGCGGGCTCGCGAGCCGGCCGTGGGGGGCGGGGGGTCAGCCACGCCGGGAGCGACGCCAGCAGGATCCCGAGGGTGGCAGCCGGCGGGAGGGGGACGGCGAGCAGTGGCCAGGCGGCCGGGTCGAGGGCCGCCGGGGCCACCAGCGAGGTCGCGATCGTGCCGAGCGCGGCGGTGATGCCGGTGACGGTCGCAAGCCACTCGGGGCCCGCCCAGGGATCCGGGCGGTAGCGCGTGCGGGTGACACCGGCCCCCGCCGTCCTGAGCGCCGCCGCCGCCAGCAGGATCCCGAGCAGGAGCGCCGG
>JAWLDJ010000203.1:0-2969 GCA_041686695.1 Nitriliruptoraceae bacterium | reverse complement strand
GCGACCCACCTGGTCGTCGCGGCCCGCACCGACGACGGCCTCGAGCTGTTCGTCGTCGGCGGCGATGCGCCCGGGGTGGCCCGTACGGCCGTCGAGGTACTGGACCTCACGCGCCCGCTGGCCACGATCGAGTTCGCCGGCGTCGAGGTGGCCGAGGCGGACCGGCTCGCCGGGGGTCCGCCCATGGCGGCGCTGCACCGCGCGCTGACGGCCGGCGTGGTCGCCATCGCCGTGGAGCAGGTCGGGGGGATCGACCACACGCTGCAGGCCTGCACGGCCTACGCCGGCGACCGGTTCCAGTTCGGCCGGGCGATCGGCTCGTTCCAGGCGATCAAGCACCGCCTGGCCGACATGCTGGTGGAGCTCGAGTCCGCACGCTCCGCGGCCATGCACGCCGCGCGGGTGCTGGCGGCCGGCGAGCGCGACGAGCTGGCCATCGCCGCACCCCTGGCCAAGTCCTACTGCTCCGAGGTGTACGAGCGCACCGCCGCCGACGGGATCCAGATCTTCGGCGGCATCGGCTTCACCTGGGAGCACGATCAGCACCTCTACCTCAAGCGGGCGAAGTCCACCAAGCTGCTGCTCGGGGACCCCAAGCACCACCGCGCCCTGCTCGGCGATCTCCTCGAGCTGTGAGCGTCGCGGCCGGGACGTCCACCGACCGCGGCCGCCGCCGGCGGGCCGCGGTCCTGGATGCCGCCGAGGCGCTGTTCGTGGAGCACGGCTTCCATGCCGTCTCGGTCGACGACCTCGGCAGTTCGGCCGGCATCTCCGGCCCCGGGCTCTACCGGCACTTCGCATCCAAGGACGCCCTGCTGATGGCGGTCCTGGACCGGATCTGGGAGCGGCTGGCACCGTCGGTGGCCGCCGCGGAGGCCGCGCCGCCCGAGCAGGCGCTCGAGCTGTTGCTGGCCGCCCACCTCGAGCTGGCCTTGGATCGGCCGGCGGCGCTCGAGCTGCTGCTGCGCGAGCTGGTGCACCTGCCGGTGGAGTACCGGGAGCTGGCGCGCCGCCACCACCGCCGCTACGTCGACGCCTGGGCCGGCGCGATCGCCGCGGTCCATGGTGACCTCGACCCGGACCAGGCCCGGCTGCTGGCCCTGGCGGTCCACGGGCTGCTGGACTCGACCACGTTGACCACACGCCTGCCACCCGTCGGTGTGGCACGGCAGGTGCACCGCGACCTGCTCGAGGGCGCGGCGCGTCGGGTGCTGGCGGTCCCGACGTGAGCGCGAGCGACCTACGCTGCGAGCCACCCGTGACCCGGCCGCCCAGCGAGGTGCGATGACCCCCGACGAGCTGCTCGCCGCCGCCCGCGCGTGGATCGACGGTGACCCCGACCCGGCGACCCGCGACGAGCTCGCCGCGCTGATCGACGCCGACGACCGTGCGGCGCTCGAGGAACGGGTCGCGACCTCGCTGAGCTTCGGGACCGCGGGACTGCGCGGTGCGGTCGGGGCCGGACCGAACCGCATGAACCGGGCGGTGGTGATCCGCACGACCCGGGGCCTCGCCGAGCACCTGCTCGCGACCGTGCCCGAGGCCACGACCCGCGGTGTGGTCGTTGGTTTCGACGCCCGTGCCGACTCCGAGCGCTTCGCACGGGACGCGGTGGCCACCTTCGCTGCCGCCGGCCTGCCGGTGCGGTGGTTCCCCTCCCCGCAGCCCACCCCGCTGGTCGCCTACGCCCAGAAGGCGCTGGACGCCGTGGCGGCCGTGGTCATCACCGCCTCGCACAACCCGCCCCAGGACAACGGCTACAAGGTCTACGGGCAGACCGCCGCGCAGATCGCGCCGCCGGTCGACGCCGAGATCGCGGCGGCGATCGAACGGGTCGGTCCCGCCAACGAGGTGCCCCGGGTCGACCTGCTCGCCAGCGACCTCGTCGCACCCATGGCCGCCGAGGTGGTGGACCGCTACTTCGCCGAGCTGCCGAGCGCCCGGCCGAGCGTGGCGGGCCCGGAGCTGACGATCGCCTACACGCCGTTGCACGGTGTGGCCACACCGCACGTGCTGCGGGCGCTCACCGAGGCCGGCTACCACGACGTGCGCGTCGAGCCCACCCAGGCCGAGCCGGACGGCAGCTTCCCCACCGTGGCCTTCCCCAACCCGGAGGAACCGGGGGCCATGGACGCCGTCCTGGCGCTGGCCGGGGCGGTCGACGCGGACCTGGTCCTGGCCAACGACCCCGACGGCGACCGCTTGGCGGTGGCGATCCCATCGGCGGCCGGCGGCCACCGGCCGCTGACCGGCAACCAGATCGGCGTGCTGCTGGCCGACCACCTCCTGCGGGGCCGGCAGATCGACCGGCCGCTGATCGTCGCCAGCATCGTGTCCACGCCGATGGTGCACGCCGTGGCCGCCAGTCACGATGCGCGCTCGGAGGCCACCCTGACCGGCTTCAAGTGGATCTGGGCCGCGGCGCTCGAGCTCGAACGTTCGGACCAGCGCACGGTCGTCTACGGCTTCGAGGAGGCCCTCGGCAGCTCGGTGGGCTCGGTGGTGCGGGACAAGGACGGCATCGGTGCCGCGGTCGCCTTCGCCGATCTGACGCGGGCGCTGGCGGCCGAGGGACGCACCGTGGCCGACCGTTGGGCCGAGCTGTGTGCCGCGCACGGCCTGTGGGTGTCCCACCAACTGAGCATCGTGCGACCGGGGTCCGCCGGGGCGCAGGAGATCGCCGCGGCCATGGCGTCGCTGGAGCGGTCCGTCCCCGACCACCTCGCCGGCCACGAGGTCGTCGCCACCACCGACTTCCGCACCGGTGCGGACACCCGCCCGCCGTGGTTGGCTGCGCACGACCTGGTCGCGCTGGAGCTGGCCGACGGTCGCGCGATGATCCGGCCCTCCGGGACCGAGCCCAAGTGCAAGATCTACGTCGATCTGCGTGGCGAGTTCGCACCCGGTGACGACCTCGACGCGCGCACCGCCGAGCTGCACGAGGCCGCCACGGAGGTGGCCGCGGCACT
>JAWLDJ010000202.1:0-2975 GCA_041686695.1 Nitriliruptoraceae bacterium | reverse complement strand
TCACCAGATCCGCCGCCGCTTGGCGTTGCTGCGGGGACGCGCTCGAGCCGTGCAGCAGCGTCACCACCTCGGCATGATCGACCTCCAGGGCACGGCACACCATGGCGAGCGCCTCGAGCGGTTGCTCCGCCGCTGCGACGAGCCCGCCGTCGACCAGCGCCAGCGGCTGGCCGGCCCGGACCGGCCCGATCGAGGTCGCGGCATCTCGGACCGCGTCCACCACCTCGCCCCCGCGCACCGCGGCGGCGGCCGCCAACACCTCGTCGGTGACCTGACCCGGATCAGCTCCCGGTTCCCACAACGCCAGGGCCGCGAGCACGGCGGGCGGCGAGGTCGCAGCATCGATCACCACCGCCTCGAGCTCGTGCTCCCGGGCAGCGACGTCCGCAGCCGCACGTGCCGCCGCGACACCGTTGCGGTGACCAGGCAGTACCAGCACCCGGCTGGCGCGGCAGGACACGATCCCCTCGACCAACTGCGCCACCGACGGCAGCGCACCGGCCGTGCCGTCCACCACCTCCGCGCCGAGCGACCGCGCCAGGGCGACGGCGCCCACGCCGTGCAACACGGCGACGACCGCGAGCGGACGTGTGGGGTGGAGCGAGGTCCCCGGCCTGGTGCCGGCAGCGCGAGCCGACGGCGCATCGACCGCCAGGGCGGCCTCGGTCACGGCGCGGGCGGCGTCCCGCTCGGCGACCTGCTCGCCGAGGTGGACCACCTCGATGGCGGAGGGTCGACCGTGGGCCAGGCCGGCCTCGATCGACGGGCCGATGCGGTCGGTGTGGACGTGCACGTTGAGGAGCCCGCCGGCGGCCACGACCACCACGGACTCGCCCAACTGCTCCAGGGCGACGCGCAGCGGCGCAGCGGCGGCGTCGGGTGCGTCGAGGAGGTACTGCACCTCGTAGGGGTGGGCGAGCGAGCCGTGGCAGACGTGGCCAGCGGTGTGGACGACGACATCGCGGCGGGGGTCGAGGGCGACGGGCGCATCCTCACCGGTCAGGTGTCCGTGGACGGCGGCGAGGAGCACCTCGAAGCCTCGTGCGCCGGCGTCGACGACCCCGGCGTCCCGCAGCACGTCGAGCTGCTCGCGAGTCTGCTCGACCGCGATGGCGGTCGCCGCGCACGCCGATGCGGAGGCCGTCACGAGGTCGGCGCCCTCGGCCACGGCCTCGTTGGCGGCACGGGCGGCGGTCGCGATCGCGGTGAGCATCGTGCCCTCCACCGGCTCCGCCACGGCTTCGTAGGCCAGATCGCGAGCGTGGCCCAGCGCAGCGGCGTAGAGCTGGGCGTCCACCTCCCGTTCCCCGACGGTCACCTCGACGACCGCTCGGACGACCTGGCTGATGATCACGCCCGAGTTGCCGCGCGCCCCCCGAACCGCACCCCGGATCACCTCGCGCGCCAGCGCCTCCCGGCCGCCGTGAGGTCGGCTGGCGCGCGCGGTGGCGAGGGCATCGCGACCGGCTCGCACGGTCAGCGTCATGTTCGTGCCGGTGTCCCCATCGGGCACCGGGAAGACGTTCAGGTCATCGATCGCCTCGCGTCGCGCTTGGAGCGCTGCGTGGACACGGTCGAAGAGCGCGGGCAGTTCCCGCGCGGCCAGTGGTGCTGCGAGTGACTCGGCCACCTCTCGGGGCTCCCATCCGTGAGGGTCGAGGGTGCTCGTGCCGGCGGAGCCTAGCGATGGGTGGCGACGCGCCTGCCGAGCGGGCACTGCCACGGCGGTGTTCCTCCGCTGCTTCGCTATCCCCCCCGCTGAGCCCGCCATCCCCGCGGCCCCCGCTACCCCGGCGTCCCCCGCCATCCCCGCGGCCCCCGCTACCCCGGCGTCCCCCGCCATCCCCGCGGCCCCCGCTACCCCGCGGCCACTCCCCTCGCTCGATGGAGGCAGCGGAGTGGTCGTAGGTCGAGGCGGCTGGTACCGTCATCGGGCCCGCGGGGCCGATCTGTCGTGCCACGCGTCAGCGCCCACCCATCGTGCCCGCGCCGCGCCACCCGTTGCGCAACTCCGAGCGCGCGCTACGCACCACCCTGGAAGGCAGCCCCATGGCGTCCACCTGCCAACTCTGCGACAAGAAGCCGTGGTACGGCAAGCAGGTCTCCCACTCGCACCGGCGTTCCAGCAAGCGCTGGAACCCCAACATCCAGCGGGTCAAGGCCTACGTCGACGGCCGAACCGTGAAGCTGGACGTCTGCACCTCCTGCATCAGAGCAGGCAAGGTGACACGTCCCCCGGTCAAGGCCTGAGACACCGAGGTCCGTAGGGTTCGGGCATCGGGTCCGGATGGGCGCCTCGCTCCGGCGGGGCGCTCCTTCGTGTGCGCTGGATGGCACCTCAGCGGGTTCCGGTTCGTCGGTCCTATGGAGGCAGCAGGGCCTCGGTGTAGCGTCGTGGGACACACGAGCTGGGAGGGCGCGTCATGGTGTCGGCCTACATCCTGATCCAGACCGAGCTCGGCGCCGCTGCCGAGGTCGCTGAAGCGGCGGCCGAGGTGCCGGGGGTGACAGCCGCCGACGACGTGACCGGCCCCTACGACGTGATCGTGCAGGCCACGGCCGCGAACGTCGATGAGCTCGGACGCTTGGTCGTGTCTGCCCTGCAGGCGATCCCGGGCATCACACGGACGTTGACCTGTCCGGTGATCAACCTCTAGCTCGGTCTAAGAACGGTGCTGGCCGGGGCCGCTGGTGTTGCGGCACTAGGAACGAGTCCGCACGGCTCGGTATTCGCGGACCTCGAAGTCCTCGATGAGCACCTGCTCGAGTTCCGCGTCCACGGTGTCGGTCAACACCGTGCCGTTGGCGGTCGTCGCCCTGAAGTCGATCCGCCACCGGTCGGTCACGGTGACGGTGACCGTGGCCGCGTCCCGGTAGGTGTGCCGGATCTCACCGTCGGGGTACGGCTGGCCAGGCACGGTGTAGGTCACTGGGGGTGACCCATCGCCCCAGTCGACCGTGGTCTGCCCGGTTGC
>JAWLDJ010000201.1:0-3047 GCA_041686695.1 Nitriliruptoraceae bacterium | reverse complement strand
GACATCGCCGCGAAGGTCGATGGCGAGCCCTGCGCCACCTACATCGGGCCTGACGGTGCCGGCCACTTCGTGAAGATGGTGCACAACGGCATCGAGTACGCCGACATGCAGTGCATCGCCGAGGCCTACGACATCCTCGTCGCCGCCGGGCTGGACGTCCCACGTATCGCTGAGGTCTTCCGCGAGTGGAACACCGGCGACCTCGACTCGTATCTGATCGAGATCACCGCGGAGGTCCTCGACCACATCGACAGCGCCTCCGGCCGTCCTCTGGTGGAGGTCATCGCGGACGCGACCGAGCAGAAGGGCACCGGTCGCTGGACGGTGCAGATCGCTCTGGAGTTCGGCGTCCCGGTCGGCGTGATCGCCGCCGCGGTGTTCGCCCGCTCGACCTCGGGGCACGCGCCGCTACGTGAGGCTGCCGCCGGGACCCTGCTCGGTCCCGAGGGCGGCGAGGTGCACGACGTGGAGCAGCTGATCGAGGACGTGAGGCAGGCGCTGTGGGCCTCGAAGGTCGTGGCGTACGCCCAGGGTTTCGACATGATCCAGACCGCCTCCGACAGCTTCGGGTGGAACGTCGACCTCGGCGCCGTCGCCCGGATCTGGCGAGGCGGCTGCATCATCCGTGCCCGGCTGCTGGAGCGGATCCGCCAGGTCTACGCCTCGGGCGGTCTGGCCACCCTGCTGGTCGACCCCGGACTGGTGACCGAGCTGGGTGCAGCGCAGGCAGGCTGGCGTCGGGCCGTCGCCCACGCGACGACCGCCGGGATCCCCGTGACGGGGTTCACCGAAGCGCTGGGCTACTACGACACCGCCCGCCGGGAGCGACTCCCCGCCGCGCTGTTGCAGGGTCTGCGTGACTACTTCGGGGCGCACACCTACCGTCGCATCGACCGGGAGGGCACCTTCCACACCAACTGGTCCGCCGACCGCACAGAGCAGGAGGTCTGAATCGCTGCCGACCGCGCTCGATCGGGGGAGGCTCGGCCGGATCGCTCAGCTCCGTACGGCCCGCGACGTCGGCTCATCGAGTAGCAGCACGTCGCCCGGCTGCGCGACCCGGGTGGCAGGCAGCGCGAGGTCGCCGGCGAGCAGCCCCCGGACCGCAGCAGCCTTGTCCTCCCCACGGACGAGCCAGAGGCGACGCCGGGCCGCGCGCAGCGTCGGGGCAGTCAGGGTCAGTCGCTGCCGCCCCTGGTAGGGGCCGGTGACCGCCACCTCGGTGTCCGAGACCTCGAGCACCGCGTCGCCGGGCACCAGGGAGGCGGTGTGGCCGTCGGTGCCGAGCCCGAGCTGGATGCCGTCGAGGCGCGCAGGGGTCCCGGCCACCGACCGGAGCCGGTCGGCGTAGGCGGCCGCAGCGTCGGTCAGATCCGGATCGGTGACGCGCATGCGATCCAGCGTGACCCGGTCCAGCACCTGCGCGAGCGATCCGAGGAGCATGGTCAGGTTGCGGTCCTCGTGCCCATCCGGAGCGACCCGCTCGTCCACCTGGAAGAGGTGGACACGGTCCCAGTCCAGATCGTGGTCCGCGAACGCCGTCAACGGGCCGTCGGGGGTGGTCCCGCCGGACACGGCCAGGCTGGCCGAGCGGCGCTCGTCGAGCGCCGCGAGCACCATCTCCGCCAGATGGTCGCCGGCGACCTCGTCGTACGCCTCGGGGGCGACCACCTCGACCCGCATCAGCCGACCTGCGGCCACGGGTGCCAACCGCCGACATCCGCAGCGAGCGCCTCGGCGGCGGCTGGGCCACCGGACGCCTTCGGGTAGGTCTCGAGCGGGCCGTCGAGGTCGAGGACCGGGGCGAGCAGGCGCCAGGCGGCCTCGACGCCGTCCGAACGGGCGAACAGCCGCTGCTCACCGGCCAGCGCGTCGTCGAGGAGACGCTCGTAGGGCTCGGCCCGGCGCAGCTCCGGCTGTTCGTCATACGCGTATGCCAGCTCCACGGGGTGGCTGACCAGCTCCGAACCCGGCGCCTTGATCTCGACGGTCAGTGCGACCTGCCCTCCGGGCTTGATCCGGAACCGGATCTGGTTGGCGGTGGGCTCGTGCGCATCCGAGCGGGCGAAGAACCGCATGGGGGGTCGCCGGAAGGTCACCACCACCTCGGTGCTGGTGGACCTCATCGCCTTGCCGGCACGGATGAGTACCGGCACACCCTCCCAGCGCCAGGAGTCGATCGTGGTCCTGAGCGCCACGAACGTCTCCGTCGTGGAACCCTCCGCCACCCCTTCCTCGTCGAGGTAGCCGTCGTACTGGCCACGCACGCAACGCTCGGGCGCGAACGGAGCCATGGACCGAAGCACCTTGACCTTCTCGTCGCGCAGCGACTCGGCCGAGTCGTCGACCGGTGGCTCCATCGCAACGAGGGTCAGCACCTCCAGCAGGTGGTTCTGCACCACATCGCGCAGCGTGCCAACCTCGTCGTAGAAGGCGCCACGGCCCTCCACACCTGCATCCTCGGCCATGACGACCTGGATGCTTGCCACGTGCTGGCGGTTCCAGACCGGCTCGAACAGGGCGTTGGCGAGCCGGAACAGCAGCACATCGAGCACCTGGTCCTTGCCGAGGAAATGATCGATGCGGAACACGTCCCGCTCCTCGAACGCGGCGAGCACGCAGGCGTTCAGCTCCCGAGCCGACTCGAGGTCACGACCGAACGGCTTCTCCAGCACCACCCGGCTGCGTCCCGCCAACCCGGTCGCCTCCAGCCCCGCCACCGCGGTGGGGAACACGCTGGGAGGGATGGCGAGGTACAGCAGGGGCAGCTCGGCGTCCTCGAGTGCCGCCGCAAGCGCGGTGAAGCTGTCAGGCTCGCCGTAGTCCACGGCGACGTAGCTCAGCGTGTCGAGGACCTGTTCGACGGCGGTGTCCTCCTCGCCCTCGAGCGCATCGGCCGCCAGTTCACGGATGTCCTCGTCGCGAAGATCACGGCGGCCGACGGCCACCACCCTGGCCGGAAGCCGGTCCGTGCGCGCCAGCTTGACGAGCGCCGGGTAGAGCTTGCGTCTCGCGAGGTCACCGGTGCCGCCGAACAGCACGAGGGC
>JAWLDJ010000200.1:0-3072 GCA_041686695.1 Nitriliruptoraceae bacterium | reverse complement strand
CGGTCGACGACGAGTTCGAAGTGCATGCCGTCGGGCACGGGCCACTCGCCGCCCCACGCGAACCCGTGGGCCGCCATCACCTCGACGATCTCGACCGGCATGGTGGGCTCCGCGCCGTAGTGGTTGCCGGCCACGTTCAGGTCCACCGCGATCCCCCAGGCGTGGCTGGAGAGCGCCGCCGAGCCCTGCGTGCGGGGGGCCCAGCAGCCACCGAAGTCGTCCTCGTCCACCAGCTCAGCCAGGCCGCGATCGACGAGCTCCTGCATCGCTGCCCTCAGCGGTGGGAACATGTCCCGGTGGCACTCGGTGGTACCGAGGATCGGGACCTCCTCCTCGGCGTAGTACTCGCGCAGCCAGGTGACGCCCTGCTGGATCCAACGGTCCGGCCCGTCGGTCATCGCGAACTCACCGAAGTGGACCTTCAGACGTGCGGGCGGCATGACGCCGGCGGCGTGCCGGAGCACCGGTACCTCACCCCCGACCTCCAGGGTCGCGCGCGGACCCGCGAGCGCGACGAGGTCGGCTCGGCGGGCCAGGTCCGGCGGCTGCTGCGTCCTGGCCAGCAGGTAGCGCTGGGTGTCGATCGCCAGCGGCGTGTCGGTGGTGACCAGGACCTCGGCGGCACCGAGCACCGCATCGGGGAGCACGCCCGCCACGGTCAGCGTCGTGCCGTCACGGAACCGCAGCTGGCCACCCGGGCCGAGACGGCGGACCGCCGCCGAGCTCTCGCTGAGCAGGGCCTCATCCGGACCCAGCGCAACGACCTCGGGGACCTCGAGCACGCGGTCGTAGTCCCCGGCGTCGACGGCCAGGACCTCCACCGGGAAGCGCCACCCGTCGGGGACCTCGTCCACCACCTCGCCGTCGGCGTCGCGCGTGCTCACCAGGCCGAGGGTCGCGCCGCGCACGACCGTGAGCAGCTCGACGTCGGGCTCGGCGGCGACGTCATCGGCCAGTCCCTCGGGCAGGCCTCCCTGGACGCTGATGGCGATCGTGCGCGGCGAGACGGCCCACGGTTCGTCACCCTGCTCCCCGGCCGGATCGTCGGCCCGGCCCTGCGGCTCTGCGGCGTCGTCGTCCCCGGTGGCATCACCGTCGCCGGGGACCTCTGACGCGCTCGGCGCGACGTCGGCGGCCGTGTCCGGATCATCGGGACCCGCTCCGGTGGTGGTGGCGAGGAGGGTGGTCAGCAGCAGCGCTCCCACCAGTAGCACGAGCACGGTCACCGCCCGGCGACGGCGGACGCCAGCGGGACGGACGTGCACGGTCGGCGGCTCGTTCGCGGTCACGATGACGTGGTGCCCTCGCGGTCGGGAGGTGATGGGTGCGGGACCTGCAACGCAGGGTCACGGGCGGCAGCTCACAGCGGCGGCCAGCGCGGGGCGCAAGATAGCGCGCCGCCGGCACCGAGCGGGTGGGCTCGGCCGCGGGCGGGCGGTGCGCTCAGCCGGCGGCATCCAGCTCGAGGATCGGCGCGGCACGCAGCACCGGGCGCAGCGGTGTGCGCTCCTCGGCGCCACGCAGCCGTGCCTCCTCCCGGCCGGCTCGGGCGTACACCTCGACGGTGCGGCGGGCGACCGCCGCCCAGTCGTAGCGGTCCTGTGCGCGCGCCCGGCCACGGGTCACCAGCTCGGTGGCCAGCGTGGGATCGGTGAGCACCCGCACGAGCGCGTCGGCGAGTTCGGCCGGCTCCTTGGGGGTGAAGGACAGCCCGGAACCGTCGGCGACGATCTCACGCAGGCCGCCGGTGTCACCGACCACCACCGGCGTGCCACAGGCCATGGCCTCGACGGCGACCAGACCGAAAGGCTCGTAGATCGAGGGCACGACGGCGACGTCCGCCGCGCCGAAGTGCAGCCGCAGCTCGTGGTCGGGGAGGAAGCCGGTGAACCTGACGTGACGCTGGAGCTGCAGGCGGCGTACCTCGCGGCGCAGCTCGTCGGAGTAGGTGCCGACCCCGGCCACGAACAACCGGGTCGGTCCCACCCGACGGCGCACGTCCTGCAGGGCGGCGAGCAGGGTCTGCACCCCCTTCTCGTACTCCAGGCGGCCGGCGAACAGGATCATCCGCGTCCTCGGGCCGGTCAGGGCCGCGCGTCTGGCCGCGGCGTCGTCCGGTGCCACGGCGAAATCGCGCACGTCGACGCCGTTGGGCACGATGTCGAGCTTGTCGGGGGGCAGGGTGAAGATCTCCTCGAGCTCGCTGCGCATGTAGTCCGAGCAGACGATCACCCGGCGGGCTTCGTAGGTCAGCCACCACTCGACCTGGTGGATCAGCTTGTTCATCGGCCCCGGCAGCCAGCCCTGGTGGCGCCCGTACTCGGTCGCGTGGATCGTGGCGACCACGGGGACGTCCCAGGTCTCCTTGAGACCGGCTGCGGCGTAGGCGACGAGCCAGTCGTGCGCGTGGATCACGTCGAAGGGGCGCTCGCGCAGCAGACGCCCGGCGACGGCCTGGATCCGGTTGTTGAAGGCCAGCACCCAGGCGACCAGCTGATCGAACCCGATGACCGGTGGCGCCTCCGGGATCCGGACCACGTGGACGCCGTCCTCGATCGCGTCGCGGACCTCGGGAGCGTCGGGCAGGTCACGGGTCACCACGTGGACCTCGTGTCCGGCATCGGCCAGGGAGCGCGCCAGGGCTCCCACGTGCCGACCGAGGCCACCGACCACGTGTGGCGGGTACTCCCAACTCAGTAGCAGGATGCGCAACGTCGACTCCGCCTGGCGACCACCCGGTCGACCCGACGGTCAACCGGCAACGAGTTCCCGGTACAGCGCGGCGGTCCGCTCGGCGATCGCGGTCCACGCGAACGTGGATTCCACCCGTGCTCGACCGGCGTTGCCCATCGACGCGGCCCGGTCCGGCTCGTCGAGCAGGGCGTTCACGGCCGCCGCCAGGTCGCGAGCATAGGCCGTCGGGTCGGCGGGACTGCCCATCGGGTCGTCACCGGCCCTCAGGGGCACCAGGACGCCGGTCTCGCCGTCGACGACCACCTCGGGGATCCCGCCGACGGCGCTGGCGACCACCGCGGTGCCACAGGCCATGGCCTCGAGGTTGACGATGCCGAA
>JAWLDJ010000199.1:0-3113 GCA_041686695.1 Nitriliruptoraceae bacterium | reverse complement strand
CGCGCTTCTGGAGGGTTCGCCTAGTCAGGCCTATGGCGCACGGCTGGAATCCGTGTTGGGAGTCACATCCCTCGGGGGTTCGAATCCCCCACCCTCCGCTCTCGAAACACCGGATGAACTGCGGAAACGCCCCCGGCCGCGTGCCGGGGGCGCTTCGCGTTGGCGGGGTGTGGATCCGGCCACCGTTGGCCGGCCGGCGTCCCCGGCGGCGCGATGTGGACGTGGTGGGGTGTGGATCCGGCCACCGTTGGCGGCTGTCGTCCCCGGTGGCGCATCCTGCTGGTCGGATTGGCCCTCGTCCTTCCCGCTGCCGCCCGGCTGGCCACCACCCGACCGGAGTTGGCCGCTGCGGCCGCGCTCGACCGAACCTTGCGACCTCAGGGCTGCGGGTCGAAGGCGGCCACCGTGGCGCGGTTGGTCGCGAAGATCCGGTCCGGCCCGACCGCTTGCGCCAGTCCGTACCTGACGCGCTTCAGCTGCCCGTTGCGTGACGCCGGTGCTGTGCGGCGTTGCGTCGCTTGCGTTTGCTGCTGACCTTCGTCTCCTGGCGGTGCTCCTGCTTGGCGGCGCGCTTCTCCTTGAGCGTGTGCTCCGCCCGGCGCTTGGGGTTGTGGCCGACCCGGTCCCGGTTGCCCATCATCACGCCTCTCACGTTGCTCATGTCACGGTGGCACGGGTTCCCCCCAGGCGCGAGGGTCCTTGGTCGCCTCCTCGACTCGATGCACGAGGCCGTCCGGCCCTGTGACGGCCACGCCTTCGGGGCAGCACGCGTTCTGGGCCGGCGAGGTGAGCGGGTCGTCGCCCTCAGTCGCTCAGCGCACCCGGATCGTCCGGGACGTCGGCCGCATAGCGTCGCAGCAACTCGAGCGGCGCCAGCTCCAGCACCCGCTCGTTGGTCGCCGCGAGCACCACCGGGGCCGCCGCCCCGTCCTGGTGCGCGCGCAGCCAGTTGGGTGCGGTCACGCACCAGCGGTCGCCCGGAGAGAGTCCCGGGAACCGGAACTCCGGCCTCGGCGTCGAGAGGTCGTTGCCGATCGCCCGTTGATGCGCCAGGAACTCCGCCGTGACGACCGCGCAGATCGTGTGGCTGCCGCGATCCCCCGGCCCGGTTCGGCACGAGCCGTCCCGGAACCAGCCGGTGAGGGGATCGGTGCTGCACCCCTCGAGTTCACCGCCGAGCACGTTGCGTTCGTCCATGGTGCGAGCCTAATGGGTGTGCAACACGGGCGGCGGCCATCGGTGGGCTGGGCCGCGGCGGCTGTTGCCGTGTCGGGGTGTCGATGCGGTCAGCGGTGGCCGGCTGGTGACCCCGATGGCTCGACGTGGCCGTGCCGGGGTGTCGATGCGGTCAGCGGTGGCCGGCCTGAGACCCCGGTGGCGGCTTCAGGAAGCACGTGGCGCCGCTAGGGACCGGTCGGCGGCCCTTCGAGCTCGTCGAGTGCTTCATCCACGTGTGCCGTACCGGGCCCCGCGCGGGAGGTGGCAGTGATCGTGAGCGCTGCCCCCACGGCTAGTACCGCCGTGGGCACGAAGGGGTCGATGGCTGGCGCGGCCTCGGCCAGCGCTCCGATCACCGGTGGGCCGACCGCCAACCCGAGGCTGAACGCCACGTTGAACAGCCCGAAGGCTCGGCCCCGCGTCGCCACCGTCGAGCTCGACGAGGTGGCGGCGGTGACGGCCGGGAAGACCAGGCCATACCCGGCACCGAACAGCGCACTGCCGATCACGGCGATGGCGAGGGTCGGCGCGACCGACAGCACGGTCAGTGCCACCCCGAGGATGAGCAGTCCCAGGGCGAGCGGGCCATCGGCGCCGGTCCGGTCGACGCGGCCGGCGATCGGTGACAGCATGATCGCTGCCGCGACGACGGCGTAGGCGGTGAAGAGCCCACCGACCGCGGACGCTGGAGCGCCGAGTGCCTCCGCGGTCCCCGGCAGGAACCCGGCCAGGACCCCGACCGCCGCGGTCAGCACGGTCGTGCCGAGCAGCGCGCGACGGATCGGAGCCACCTGTAGCAGGGCCCGCATGGCCTTGGGACGGGTCGCGCCTGCGGTCGTGGTCGAGGGTCGCTCGGTGGGTGCATCGTGGACCCCGAAGTAGGCCACGCCCGCTCCGAGCAACAGCAACACCGCCACGCCGAGGAACACCGTGTCGGTCCCGGTGGCCTGCCGGGCCGCTCCCGCACTCGCCGGTGCGATGACCGCAGCGGAGCCGATGACGGCGCCCAGTCGACCGAACGCGCGCCCTTCCGCCCCCCGTCTGGCGCGGTCGCCAGCGGCGGCGAACACCGCCGGCACCAGGATGCCACCGGCGATGCCGTGGAGGAGCCGGATCAGGAGGAACCCGGTCACCGACGTCGCCAGCGCGTAGGCCGCGACGGTGGCCGCCGCGGCCACGAGGCCGACGATGGTGACGATGCGTCGACCGTGACGGTCGACGAGGATGCCCCCGAGGATGTTCGCGGGCAGGTTCGCCGCGGAGTAGGCCCCGACCGCAAGTCCGATGCCCGCCGGGCCGGCCCCGAGCCCCGCGACGTGCGGTGCCACGGTCGGCAGCAGGGCGAAGACGTCGACGAAGGCGAGGAAGAGGACGACGCCGGGGGCGCGCAGGGAGGGACGGGCCGGCACGGGGTCGGTCACGGTCGCGATCCTGGCTCGGGCGACGGGCACGGCGGGAGCGTCGCCACGCGGACGAGGCCTGCCGGGCCGGCGCGATGGGGCACGCGGGCCATCCGGCCCGTTCGCAGGGTACGGCCACCGTTGGTACGTTCGCCCCGGAGGTCGGCCGACGACCTCGACGGACCGAGGTGACGGGCGTCCGCCGGTGACGTCCTCCGGTGAACCGGGTCAGGGCCGAGAGGCAGCAGCCCTAAGCCGTTCTCGGGCGGGTGCCGATCACGGGCGCCCGTCGCCTGGGGCCGTCGGGGCTGGCCGGCCTCCGGTCGTCCGCGGGGCGCGGCCCGACGTCGTCCTCGGGACGCGGACCGACGCCGTCCTCGGGGCGCGGACCGACGCCGTCCTCGGGACGCGGACCGACGCCGTCCGAGATCGTTGGCCGGCGCTACGGTGCGGGACGCCATCCGTCGCTGCACACCCGGGGAGCTCGAGGTGGCC
>JAWLDJ010000198.1:0-3127 GCA_041686695.1 Nitriliruptoraceae bacterium | reverse complement strand
CTGGCGATGGCGGTCGTCGTCGGCATGGACGTGCCGTCCTCCACCGACGCGGCCGGCCCCGGCGACACCGAGCGGCCAGCCCAACGACCCACCGACCCGACCCCGGCCTGAGGAGGTCACCGTGCTGCTCGAGGGCAAGAAGCTGCTCATCACCGGGGTGCTCGATCCCCGTTCCATCGCGTTCTTCGCCGCTCGTGTGGCCCAGGAGCAGGGTGCGGAGATCGTGCTCACCGGCTTCGGTCGCGGGCTGCGGCTGACCGAACGGGCCGCGGCACGCCTGGAGCCGCGCCCCGACATCCTCGAGCTGGACGTGACCCAGCCGGCGCACATCGAGGCCGTCGCCGCCGACCTGCAGGCACGCTGGGGACGGTTGGACGGGCTGTTGCACGCGATCGGTTTCGCCCCGGGATCCTGTCTGGACGGTGGGTTCCTGACCGCGCCCTGGGAGGACGTCAGCGCCGCCTTGCACGTCTCGACCTACTCCTACGCGGCCCTGGCGGCCGGGCTCAAGGACCTGTTGGCCGTGGGGCCCGGCGCGGTCGTCGGGTTGGACTTCGATGCCCAGGTCGCCTGGCCGGGTTACGACTGGATGGGGGTCGCCAAGGCCGGCCTCGAGTCGACCAACCGCTACCTGGCTCGTGACCTCGGCGCCCTCGGCATCCGGGCCAACCTCGTCGCCGCCGGACCGCTGCACACGATGGCGGCCCGTTCCATCGGTACGATCGGTGCCTTCGAGCACATGTGGAACGAGCGGGCTCCGCTCGGCTGGGACACCCGCGACCCCGAACCCGTGGGCCGCACCGTGTGCGCGCTGCTGTCCGACTGGACCCCGGCGGTGACCGGTGAGATCGTCCACGTCGACGGGGGCGTCCACGCGATGGGTGGTCCCGTCGCTGCGGTCCCACCGGCCGGCACCGAGAGCTGACGCAGCGTCAGCTCTCGGTGACGGCCGTCTCACTCGTCGCCGGGTGCCGCCTTGACCGCCAGCACCGCGCAGTCGGCGTGGAGCAGGATGTCCTGCGCGTTGGAGCCGAGGATGAGCTTGCCGACCGGGGACCGGCGACGGATGCCGATCACGATCAGGTCGGCGTCCTCGTCCTTGGAGGCCTGGAGCAGGTCCTCGGCCGGCGCGTTGCCCCGCGCGTACTCGATCAGCCGGTGTCGCACCCCCGAGTCGCGCAGCCGCGCCTCGAGCTGCTCGAACTCCTCCCGGTAGCTCATCACCTGCTGCAGTTCGTCACGCTCGCCGCCCCGCATCGAGTGGACGACCAGCAGCTCCCCATCGCGCAGTTCGGCCTCCTCCAGGGCACGGGTGAGTGCTGCCCGGCCTTCGGGTGACCTCATGAACCCGGCGACGATCTTCATGCGCTCCCTCTCCTGGCTGGCGTCCTGCTCACTCTAGCCACCGCGGGTGGGAGCACGGCGGCCCGGCGAGCATCCCGGCCTGCTCGGGTCTAGGGTCGGTCACAGCGCTGGTGGTGCCGGCTGGGAGCTCGCACGCCGGCGGGGGAGGAGCCCAGATGGTGGACGACGTGACGGGCGCCGCCCGTCCCCAGCCCGATCCGGCGAGGTTGCTGCCGCCGGCCGAGCCGGTGCATCTGTTGGATCCGGACGGCACGCTCCACGAGGACCCGGACCACCCGGTGGAGCTGGACGACGACGCCCTGGTGGCCATGCACCGCACGATGGTCATCACCCGCCGGGTGGACCGGGAAGCGATCAACCTCCAGCGCCAGGGACAGCTCGGCGTCTACGCCTCCTGCCTGGGCCAGGAAGCGGCGCAGGTGGCCTCCGCCTGGGCGCTGGAGGACGCCGACTGGATCTTCCCCTCCTACCGCGAGCTCGGCGCCGCGATCGTGCGACACGTGGATCCTGCCGACCTGCTCCACCTGTTCCGCGGGACCTGGCTGTCCGATCACGACCCCTACGACCACCGCTTCGCGCTGCTGTCGATCCCGATCGGGACCCAGGCGCTGCACGCGACCGGGTTCGCCATGGGGGCGAGGTTCGATCGCAACCCCGTGGTCACGATGGTCTACTTCGGCGACGGGGGGACCTCCGAGGGCGACCCGCACGAGGCGATGACCTTCGCCGGGGTGATGCGGGCGCCCGTGATCTTCTTCGTGCAGAACAACCAGTACGCGATCTCCGTCCCGCTGTCGAAGCAGACCGCCGCCCCGACACTGGCCCACAAGGCCGTCGGCTACGGCCTGCCCGGCTTGCGCTGCGACGGCAACGACCCGCTTGCGACCTACGCCGTGACCCGCCGTGCCGTCGAGCGCGCCCGCGCCGGCGAGGGTCCCGCCCTGATCGAGGCCGTGACCTACCGCATGGAGGCGCACACCACCTCCGACGACCCCTCCCGCTATCGCAGCGACGAGGAGCTCGAGACCGCCGCCCTGACCGACCCGATCGCCCGGCTCCGCAACCACCTCCGACGACGCGACCTGCTCGACGATGCCATGGAGCAGGGTTTCGAGCAGGAAGCGGCCGAGCGGGCACGGGCGGTCCGGGACGCGATCTACGAGGCGCCGCATGGCGATCCCCTCGAGCTGTTCGACCACGTCACCGCCGTGCCCCGGGCCGACCTCCTCGCGCAGCGCGAGGAGCTGCGCGCCGAGCTGGAGCGACGCGCGGACGAGGCGTCGGAGGGGGGAACATGAGCGTCACGCTGGCCCAGGCGATCAACCGCGCGCTCGCCGACGCCATGGCGGACAACGACCGGGTCCTGGTCCTCGGCGAGGACGTGGGGCGTCTCGGTGGGGTGTTCCGGGTCACCGACGGCCTCCAGGCCAGGTTCGGCGACGAACGCTGTATCGACACGCCCCTGGCGGAGTCCGGGATCATCGGCACCGCCATCGGGTTGGCGATGTACGGCTACCGCCCCGTCGCGGAGATGCAGTTCGACGGGTTCTCGTATCCCGCCTTCGAGCAACTGGTCAGCCACCTCGCCAAGCTGCGCAACCGCTCCCGTGGCACGCTCACCCTGCCGGTCACCGTCCGGATCCCCTACGGCGGCGGGATCGGCGCGGTCGAGCACCACTCGGAGTCGCCCGAGAGCTACTGGGTCCACACCGCCGGCCTCACCGTGATCACCCCGGGCACGCCCGAGGACGGCTACGCGATG
>JAWLDJ010000197.1:0-3221 GCA_041686695.1 Nitriliruptoraceae bacterium | reverse complement strand
TGGTCGCACGCTCGCCGAGCTGCGCGCCGGGGTGGAGCTCGACGACGGGCTGGCCAGGCCCGTGCGGGCACGGGTCCTCGAGACCCAGCGCAGCAAGGCGCTGCTGGAGGTCGTCATGACCGAGGGCCGCAAGCGTGAGGTCCGACGCCTGCTCGGCCATCTCGGCCTGCACGTGGAACGGCTGGCCCGGGTCGCCTACGGCGGCGTCGAGCTCGGGGACCTGCGGCAGGGCAAGTGGCGGTTCCTCCGCCAGCCGGAGATCGCCCAGCTCCATCGGGTCGTCGGCCAGGGCGGCGCCCCGCGTGCCAGGACCGGGCGAGCGGGAGGACGGCGATGAGCGGGGCCGAGCGGGTCCGTGCGCTGCGGGGTGCCACCACCCTGGAGCAGGACGAACGTGGGCACCTGTTCGCCCGGACCCAGGAGCTGATCGCCGAGGTGCTCGCCCGCAACGAGCTGACCGAGGACGATCTCATCTCGATCGTGTTCACCGCCACCGACGACGTGCACAGCGCGTACCCCGCCGAGGCCGCGCGCGAGGCCGGCATCACCCACGTCCCGCTGCTGTGCACGCGGGAGCTGGACATCGAGGGTGGCATCGCCCGCTGCGTCCGGGTCCTGGTGCACGCCTACACGACGCGCTCGGCTCGTCAGCTGCGGCACGTCTACCTCCACGACGCGCGCCAGCTGCGCACCGATCTCCCGGAGTGAACGGTTCCCGATCCGTGCCCACCGGGGTCGTCCGATGACGGCCGCGGTGCAACGGGTGGCCGTGATCGGTGCCGGGCTGGTCGGCAGCTCGATCGCGCTGGCGATCCGGGCCGCCGGTGTGGGCGAGGTGACGCTGGTCGACGCTGACCCGCAGGTGCGCGCGCGGGCCCGGCAGCTCGGTGTGGCGGCCCGGGTCCTCGGCGAGGTGGGGGCTGCGGTGCCCGACGCCGACCTCGTGATCGCCGCGGTCCCCGCCGATGCCGTGCCAGAGGTGCTGTTGGCGGCGGCCGAGGCCGCCCCACCCGGAGCGATCCTGACCGATGCAGCGAGCCTGAAGGCGAACTCGACCCTTGAGGTGACGTCGAGGTTGAGGGATGCCGGCGCGAGACCCGAGCGGTTCGTCGGCGGCCATCCCATGGCCGGCAGCGAGCGCAGCGGGCCGGAAGCCGCCGACGCGCGGCTGTTCCAGGGGGCCACGTGGGTGCTGACGCCGACCGCAGCCACCGCCGATGCGACGTTGACGGTCCTGTCGACGTTGCTGCGTCGCCTCGGTGCACGGGTGGTCGCACTCCCGCCCGAGCAGCACGACGAGTTGGTGGCCGTGGTCAGTCACCTGCCCCAGGTCGTGGCCTCCGCTCTGGCGGCCGTCGCCGCGGATGCCATCGAGGCGACCGGCGACGCCGTGCTGGCCGTGGCGGGGGGCGGGTTCCGGGACACGACCCGGATCGCGGCCAGCGACCCCGCACTGTGGCTGCCGATCCTGGCCGGCAACCGCGTCGCGGTGCTCGAGGCGCTGGACGCCTACACCGAGCGCCTGCGGCAGCTGCGCGCCAGTGTGGCCGAGGAGCGGTGGGATGAGCTCCAAACGGTGCTGCGACGGGCCAGCGCCGCTCGGCGACGTCTGGTGCCCAAGGCGACGCCCACGGACGTGGTCGATGTCGTGGTCCCGATGGACGACCGTCCGGGCCAACTGGCGACCGCGACGACAGCGCTGGGGGCGGCCGGTATCAACGTCGAGGACCTCGCCCTGCGGCACGCCGACGCGGGAGGTCGGGGGGCCCTGCTCCTGCGGGTGGCGGCAGGCGATCGTGAGCGGGTCGTCGCCGTCCTCGACGGTGCGGGGCTGCCCACCCACGTGGAGCGCGACGCGACCGGGCCGTCCAGCGATGGGCCGCCGTCGTGAGCGGGGGTGCGCGGGAGGAGGCGACCGCCGTGGCTGGCAGCGGTCCCCGCTCGGTGCACCCGTTGGCCCGGCCGCCCGACGCCGAGGTGGCGGTGCCCGGCTCGAAGAGCCTCACCAACCGGGCGCTGCTGGCCGCCGGCCTGGCGCGGGGGACCTCGACGCTGACCGGCGTGCTCGACGCCGACGACACGCGGGCGATGCTCGAGGGCCTGCGCGCGCTCGGTGTCGACATCGCGGCGTCCGAGGACCGGACGACCCTGCAGGTGCACGGGGTCGATGGCCGCCCCCCGGTGGTCGGCCCGAACCTGCAGGTCCAGCTGTCGGGCACCACGGCCCGCTTCCTCGGGCCGGTCCTGGCGCGGGTCGCCGGCACGAGCCGTCTCGACGGCCTGCCACCGTTCCGGCGACGCCCGATGGGACCGACGATCGCTGCCCTGCGTGCGCTCGGCTGCACCGTCGTCGAGCACCAGGCCGCCGGTCACCTGCCGATCAGCGTGCGTGGCGGTCCCGTGGACGGCGGCAGCGTCCAGGTCGCGGGGGAGGCCTCCAGTCAGTTCCTCTCGGGGTTGCTGCTGGCCGGACCCGCCTTCCCCGAGGGGCTGCGGATCGAGGTGACGACCCCGTTGGTGTCCGAGCCCTACGTGGCGCTGACCCTCGACGTGCTCGGATGGTTCGGCGCCGAGGCGGCCCGTGCCGATGAGCGCACCTTCCTGGTGTCCGGCTCCGGGTACCGCGCCGCGGACGTGGCGATCGAGCCCGATGCGTCGGCTGCCACCTACCTGCTGGCTGCCGCGGCCATCACCGGTGGGCGTGTCCGTGTCCCGGGTCTCACCCGCGGCTCACGCCAGGGCGATGCTCGTTTCGCCGAGGTGCTGGCACGCATGGGGGCGGAGGTGATCGTCGACGACGGCGGGACCGAGGTGCGCGGGACGGGCGCCCTGCGGGGCCTGGAGATCGACCTCGGCGGGATGTCCGATGCCGCACAGACGCTGGCGGTGGTGGCGGTGTTCGCCGACCGGCCGACCCGGATCAGCGGGATCGGCTTCATCCGTGCCAAGGAGACCGACCGCATCGCCGCGGTGGTCACCGAGCTGCGACGGCTCGGTATCGAGGCCCACGAGCACCCCGACGGCCTGGTCGTGCACCCCGGGCGACCCACACCGGGGGTGGTGGCCACCTACGACGACCACCGGATGGCGATGAGCTTCGCCCTGCTCGGGCTCGTGGTGCCCGGGATCCGGATCGCCGACCCGGGTTGCGTGGCCAAGACCTTCCCGGGGTACTTCGACACCCTCGAGCAGCTCCGCGGGTGACCGACGTACCTCCGGGG
>JAWLDJ010000196.1:0-3254 GCA_041686695.1 Nitriliruptoraceae bacterium | reverse complement strand
CCGACGGTAGGCCTCGCCGTCAGTGGCCGTGCGTTCCCACCTCGAACGGATCGTCGGCGTCGAGCCCAGACCAACGGTGGCTTCCCACCGGTAGGTCGTGACCTCCCGTTCGTTGGGAGTCGAGCCGGGTCGTCAGGCGACGGAGACGGTCTCGCGTTCCACCACGGGCTCCCCGCGGCGCCGGTGCCAACCTTCCCACAGCACCAGCAGTGACGGCAGCACGAGCACCGCGCCGAACAGCGACAGCACGATGGCGTACACCGTGACCTGTCCCATCTGCTGGAAGGGCACCAACGTCGAGGTGATCAGGATCCCGAACCCGCCGGCGGTGGTGAACGCGGAGCCGGCCAGCGCCCCGCCGGTGTTGCGCGTGGTCTCGCGGATCGCCTGGTCGAGCGAGGCGTAGCGGTTGCGGTCCTCCTCGAACCGCCGGGCCATGTGGATCGTGTAGGGCACGCCGATCCCGACGGCCAGTCCGGTCAGCGTCGCCGTCACCGGACCGAAGGGGATCCCACTGACGTACATGAGTCCGAAGGTCCACAGCACGACCAGCGCCACCGGGATCATCGTCAGCACCCCGAGGAACGGCCGGCGGTTCTCGATCCAGAAGGTCAGCATCAGCACCAGGGTGGCAGCGACCAGGGTGATGAACAGCGAGACCACCTGGGAGTCCGACAACGACTCGACGATGCCGGCGGTGATGATCTCGTTCGAGGTGATCGTCACGCTGGCACCGGCGTCGGTGAGTGCGTCGGCGTCCTCGACGATCGCGTCGCGCAGTTGCAGGGCGTCCTCGTCACCAGCCTGGGTGTCGATCTCCAACAGGCCGGCGACCGGCTCGTCGCCGTCGAAGGCGACCACCGCCTCGATCCGCTCCGGCGCCACCTCGCGGGCGGCGTCGTAGAGGGCCTCCACATCGCCGTCCTCGGCGATGCGCCCGGTCTGCGGGTCGAACCCCGCGGCGACGGCCTGCTCCGCGAACCCGGGGGCCAGTGGCGCACCGTCGGGACCGGGAGCCAGCAGCTGCCGGACCACGGTGACCGGCGAGGTGGCGGACGCGACCTCACCGACCGGGGTCGCCGTGGTCAGGACACCCGGGGTGCCACCGAGCTCGGCCGCCACCTCGGCGTAGCCGTTGAACACCTCGGGGTCGGACTGGTCGGCCTCCTCGACGAGGACCTGGGTGGTCTCGCCGAAGCCGCCGCCGAAGGCGTCCTCGATCGTGGCCAGCGTCGCCACGACCGGCGAGTCCTCGGGCAGGAAGTCGGTGAAGGAGAACTCGGTCGAGATGTTGCTCAGGCCGAGGTAGCCGAGACCACCGAGCAGCAGCGCGACCACCAGCGTCGGGACCGGGGCCCGCTCCGCGAGGACCGACGTCTTCGCCGCGACCTCAGGAAGCAGTCGGTCACGGGTCGCGCCGAGGCCCTCCCTCGGCAGGCGGTCGCCCGCCTCAGCACGGCGGTCGAGGACGATCCGCAACGCCGGGACGAAGGTGAGCATCAGCACGAACGACAGCACGATGCCGACCGAGGCCAGGATGCCGAAGTCACGCAGCGCCGGGATGGGGTTGACGACGTTGGTGAGGAACCCGATGGCGGTGGTCAACGTGGCCAGCACCAGCGCCACGCCGACCGTGCCGATCGCGGTCCGCATGCCCCCATCGACGCTGCGACCCGCGCCCACCTCGTCGCGATAACGGGACGTGAGGTGGATCCCGTAGTCCACCCCGAGCCCGACCAGCAGGATCGGCACGATCTGGGCCACCTCGGTCAGCGGTCCGAGGAGCCCGGCGCGCTGCAGCAACGCCCCGACCCCGTTCATCCACAGCACCACCAGCACGATCGTCAGCATGACGACGGCGGTGTCGGCCAGCATCCGGCGAGCCGACGCCAGGCGTTTGGTCGTGCCGATCGGGCTGACCCAGAACACGAACAGCAGGATGACGACGATGATGGCGAAGGCCAGGATGAACAGCTCCGCGACCTCGCCGAGGAAGTCGTCCTGGTCGCCGAACAGCAGCGAGAAGCTGAAGGGGGCGACCTCCAGCGTGGTGGAGTCGTCCACCGCCCGCACCGCGTCCGCCACGGCGACCTCGCGCTCGATCTGGTCGTCGACGTCGGTGGTGGTGTCGACGAACACCAGCACCATCCCGATCTCGGGGGTGTCACCCGCGTCCTCGGGGACCAGCTGCGAGGCGAACCCGAGCTCGGGTCCCGCCGAGGCGAGCGTCTCGGCGTACAGCTGCTTGACGGTGGCGTCGTCGGGGAGATCGTCGACGGTGAGACCCTGTGCCTCCATGGCCTGCCGCACGGGCGCCAGGTAGCTGAGGACCCCGGGCTGGCCAGGCCGGTCGGCGATGAACTCGGCGGCATCCGAGTCGGCGATGCCCGCCTCGAGCTCGGCCACCACCTCGAGTGCGTCGCGCGTGAGCACGTCCCCGCCCTCGTCCTGGACGATCACCTGCATGACCGAGGCGGTCGAACTGTCACCGAACAACTCGGCGATCCGCTCCGAGGCCCGGATCTCCTCGGACTCCGGGGAGAAGCCCTCCTGCCCGGAGGCGCTCTCGAGCGTGGTGGCCAGGCCGCCGAACACCACGGTCAACGCCAGGGTCACGGCCAGCACGAGCCACGGGAAGCGGGACGTCACCCCGGCGAGCAGACGGATCAGGGTCTTCACGGTGGCTCCGGGAGCAGGTCGCCGTGGCACGGCGCGGAGGACAGGGTGGGGTGGCAGCGATCGGAGGGCATCCGGCTCGTCCGCTGGACCTTCGATCCCTGAGCGGTGCAAGGATCGGGTGGGACCGCGACGCGCTCACGCGCGGGCGAACCGGGCGGACCCCAGACACCCACACGGGGCGGTGGTCACACCGCCCACCTCTGGCGGGATCGGGAGGTAGTTGCACGAGCGTAGGACCTTGGAGGCCGCGACGACAGCCGGCAGCCGGTCATCTGCCCATGTCCGCACGCACCAGCGGCTGGACGGTGACGATGCCGCGCGGCGGCGGGCACCACGCGACACCGCCTCTCGGCGCCGCTCATCCGCCGCCGTCGGTGGTGGCGATGGGGGCGAAGGCATCGAGGTGATGCTCCACCTCGACCTGGTCGTCGTCGAAGGCCAGCAGCCCGGCGATGTCGGCCACCGCGGGCTGGGGCTCCTCGTACACCCAGACGGCATCGACGGCGCGCTCATCGCCGACGGCGATCGTGTGGTAGCGCCCGGTCCGACCCTTGTAGGGGCACACCGTCGCGGTG
>JAWLDJ010000195.1:1476-3315 GCA_041686695.1 Nitriliruptoraceae bacterium | reverse complement strand
CCGCTGCACGACGGTCCCCTCGGTGGCATCACCCGGGCGAGCGTGATGCAGATCGCCACCGACCTCGGCTACGAGGTGATCGAGACCTCGCTGGTGCGCACCGACCTCTACCTCGCCGACGAGATCTTCCTCACCGGTACCGCGGCCGAGCTCACCCCGGTGCGTGAGATCGCGGGCTACGAGATCGGGCCCCGCGGGCCGGTGACCGAGGCGGTCCAGACGACCTTCCTCGATGCGGTCCGTGGGCGCGTCGAGGCCTACCGCGACTGGCTCCACGTCGTGTCCGGGTGACCATCAGCCGACCGGCGCCATCGCTGCGGGCCCGCGCCGTCCGCGGGGCACTGGTGGCCGCCCTCCAGCTGCTGCGCCGGCGCAGCGGCGGCATGCCCGCGCCCGACGCGCCGACCGAGGAGCTCGAGCGCTACGTGCTGGAGATGCGCACCCGGGCGGAACAGCTCCTGGCGCGTGTGCCCCCCGGTCGCAACGTCGAGGTCGCGCGGCTGCTCGGCTCGCCCGTGCCGGGCCTGGCCGTGGCAGGGCGTGCGCACGGGAGGCCGCCGGCCGATCGTGTCGGGTTCGGTGAGTGGCTGGCGGCGGCCCCCCGGGTGCTCCTCCACCTGCATGGCGGTGGCTACTTCATGGGCTCCTCGGTGACCCACCGGGGGCTCGGTGCCGCGTTGGCCCGCGTCAGTGACGCGGTGGTGGTCCTGCCCGACTACCGGCTGGTGCCCGAGCATGCCTACCCGGCCGCGCTCGACGATGCCGAGGCGGTCGCCCAGTGGTTGACCGAGACCTGCGGGGTCGACCCGGCGCGGCTGGCCGTGTCCGGCGACTCGGCGGGTGGCGGACTGGCGGCGGCCCTGCTGGTCCGGCTGCGCGATCGGGGTGCGGCGCTGCCGGCGTGCTACGTCGGGATGTCACCGTGGCTGGACCTCGCCGGCACCGGGGACTCGGTCACCGCCCTGGACGGCATCGATCCGTGGATCCCCGCGGCGATGCTCCCGCTGCCGGCCCGGTTCTACGCGGGTGCGGTCGCACTGGACGACCCCCGGGTCTCGCCGTTGTACGCCGACCTCTCCGGACTGCCCCCGAGCCTGCTCCACGTCGGGGCTGACGAGGTCCTGCTCGATGACGCGGTGCGGTTCACGACCCAGGCCCGGGCCGCCGGCGTCGCGGCGGATTGCGGGGTCTACCCGGGGCTGTGGCACGTCTTCCCGGCCTTCCCCGGCCTGCCGGAGGCACGCGACGTGCTCGCGGAGATCGGCGGCTTCGTCCGGCGTCACACCGATGTCCTGCGTCCGGTCCCGAGGAGCTGAGCCCGTGGACCTGACGCTGCGCGCGATCACCGAGGAGGAGCTCGAACCCTTCCTGCGCACCTTCCGGGCGGTGTTCGGCGGGGTCCCGCGCGACCGGGACCTCGCCCGCGCGCGGCGCCGTCTCGAGCCCGAACGCTGCTTCGTGGCGGTCGACCCGGGCGGCGAGGTGGTCGCCACCGCCGGCGCCCACAGCTTCACGATGGCCCTGCCTGGTGGCGGCGAGGTCGGGGCGGCTGGGATCACCCTGGTCGCCGTGCGTGCCGACCACCGCCGTCGCGGGGTGCTGACGGCCCTGCTGCGCCGACTGCTCGACCAGGCCCGCGAACGGGGCGAGGCCGTCGCGGCGCTGTGGGCCTCCGAGACGCCGATCTACGGGCGGTTCGGTTTCGGTCCCGCGATCCCGACCGTGGAGCTCACCCTCGAGCGGACCCACGCCGCGCTGGCCGTCCAGGGTCCCGTCGACGAGGTGGAGCTGGTCGATACGGTCGCAGCTCGTGCTGCCTTCCCGGCGCTCCGGGACGAG
>JAWLDJ010000195.1:0-1376 GCA_041686695.1 Nitriliruptoraceae bacterium | reverse complement strand
GCCGAGCGGGTACCGCAGGACGGCCTGCCCGCCTTCGCCCGCGCGGTGAACCGGCACTTCTACGAGAGCGAGGCGCCCGAGGACACCGACCCGTACCTGCGTGCCTTCGCGACCGGGTACCGGGCGTGGTGGGTCCGCCAGGGCGAGCGGGTCGTCGCCAACCTCGGGGTGATCGAGACCGACGTGAGCCTGCCCGGTGGGGCCCGGCTGCCGGTCGCCGCGGTGACCGCTGTCGGTGTCTCGCAGGTCATGCGCCGCCGCGGGCTGCTCTCCGCGCTGATGGCCGCCTCGCTCGACGAGGCGATGGAACGCGAGGAGCCCGTCGCGGCCCTCTACGCCTCGGAGTCCGCGATCTACGGACGTTACGGGTTCGGGATCGCCGCACCGCACCGCGCCTACCGGGCGGAGCGCGCAAAGGTGCGCTTCGCCGACCCGGTCGACGTGCGGCTGGTGGAGGAGACCACGCCGGAGGCGGCGCTGGCGAGGTGGCCGGCGCTGCACGAGCGGGTGCGCGATATGCGCGGCGGCAGCGTCGGCACCACCTCCGGGATGTGGCAGCTCGGGGTGGCCGAGGACCCGCCGGGCTGGCGTGACGGCGCGACGGCCCGTCGGCTCGTGGAGGTGCCCGGACGCGGCTACGCCCGCTACCGGGTGAAGCCGCAGGAGGAGTCCCACTACCCGGAAGGGCTGGTGCTGCTCGGCGAGCTCGTGGCCACCGATCCTGAGGCGAACGCGGCGCTGTGGCAGCACGTGCTCGACATCGACCTGACGACCCGGGTGGTCTCCTGGATCCGTCCGCCCGACGATGCGCTGGCGCACCTGCTGGTCGATCCGCTCGCGCTGCACGCTTTCGATGGTCCCCCGCTGTACGTGCGCCTCCTCGATGTCCCGAGGGTGTTGACCGCCCGCGCCTACCGCGCCGCTGGCACCTCGGTGGTCGAGGTGGTCGATCCCGGCGGTCGGGCCGGGGGACGGTGGCGGCTGGAGACCGACGGGACCTCGGCGACGTGCGATCCCTCCTCGGCAGCCCCGGATGTCACCCTGCCGATCGACGCGCTGGCCGGGGTGGTGTTCGGCGGGATCCGGACCACCGCGCTGCTCGACGGCCGGCGGTTGCAGGAGGGGCGCGACGGTGCCGCTGCGGCACTCGACCGGCTCGTGGCCACCGACCGGGCGCCGTGGACGACCTTCATGTTCTAGGTGCTCTAGGGGTTGGGAGGTGTGGTCGCCGCCAGCACGGTGCGGATCGCCGCGACGACCTGGCCGGGGGCGTCCTCCTGCACGAAGTGGCCGGCACCTTCGATGGTGCGGTGCGGCTGGCCGTGGGCGCCGGGGATCAGCTGCTGCAGGGGCCGCTGCCCGCCGGCGGTGATGGG
>JAWLDJ010000194.1:0-3326 GCA_041686695.1 Nitriliruptoraceae bacterium | reverse complement strand
TCGGACAGCGTGCTGACCTGGAGTCTCGCCGCCAAGCTCGCCACCGAACTCGTCGCCGCCGGCCGCGTGGTGCCCGGGCTGCGGGTGGCGGGGGAGCGGGGCGTGGCGGGATGGCGCTGTGCCCCCGGTGAGGACCGTCGCCTGGAGCAGGTCGCCACCGCGATGCCACCGGCAGGACATGCGCTGCTGCGCGATGAGGACGAGACGACCGTCTGGCGGCCGGGGGACCTCCTGCGCGCCTACCTCGATGCGGTCGCAGACGCGTGCGCAAGGGGCACCGAGCGCCGAGGTGTGCGGTCGTCGCAGCTGGCCACCGGGTGGGTGCGGGCGCTCCGCAGCCACGACCCGGTGCTCGACCTTCCCGCCGACGGCCACACGATCGCGGCCGACGTGACCGCCTGGGCCGCGCCGCTGGTCGACGCCGAGCGCAGCGGCAGCGGTCGGCTGTGTCTGCGCCTCGAGCTGCCCGAGGACCCGGCGGCGCTGGACGGCCACGGCCCGGCCGGCTCCGACCCGCTCTCCGCGGGCGGGACGTGGCGGCTCGAGTACCTGTTGCAGGCGGCCGACGATCCGAGCCTGCTGGTCCCGGCCGCACAGGTGTGGGCGCACGCGGACGGTGGCCTCCGGGCAGCTGAGCGGGAGTTCGCCGAGGCCCAGGAGACGCTGGTGCGGGGTCTGGCCGGCGCTGCCCGGCTGTTCCCGGCGCTGGCGAGCAGCCTCGACGAGGCGGCGCCGACCCACCTCGACCTCGAAGCCGCCACGGCCGGCGAGTTCCTGGCCGGCGCCGCGTCGCTGTCGGCAGCCGGGATCGGGGTGCTCCTGCCCGCCGAGCTGACCACCGGCGGGCAACGGCGTCTGCGGGCCCGGCTGCGCGCCCGTACCTCGACGTCGACCCCGGCCCCCGGCAACGAGCGGGCCGGCGGGCTCGATGCCGACGCGCTGGCCTCGTTCACCTGGGAGGCCGCCCTCGGCGACGAGACGATCGACGCCGATGAGTTCGCACGGATCGTGGCGCTGAAGCAACCGCTCGTCCGCTGGCGCGGCCACTGGGTCCGGGTCGACCCGGACGAGGCCGCCACCCTGGCCGACCTCGTCGGTGGGCAGCGGACCGCCGACCCCGCCGAGGTGCTCGGCGCCGCGCTGACCGGCGAGCGCACCATCGATGGGCTCGGCAGCGTCGAGGTCGTCGCCGAGGGGGCACTGGCCACCGTCGTATCGCGGCTGCGTGACGGGACCGGACCAGAGCCCCGGCTGGCAGGCGTCCGGGCGGAGCTCCGTCCCTACCAGGCGCGCGGCGTCGGGTGGCTGCAGCTGCTCGCCGACCTCGGGCTCGGTGGGGTGCTGGCCGACGACATGGGGCTCGGCAAGACCCTGCAGACGATCGCGCTGCTCGCCGATCGCCCCGGAGACCGGCCCCACCTGGTCGTGTGTCCCGTCTCCGTCGTGGGCAACTGGGAACGTGAGCTCGCCAGGTTCGCACCGGAGCTGGAGGTCGTCCGCCACCACGGCCCCGGGCGGCCGAGCGAGGTCGACGCCTTCCCGCCCGGTGCGGTCGTGGTCACCAGCTACGGGCTGCTGCGCCTCGACGCCGATCTGCTCACCGAGGTCGACTGGGACGTGGTCGCCCTCGACGAGGCGCAGCAGGTCAAGAACCACCTCACCCAGGCCGCCAAGGCCGCACGCCGCCTGCGGGCCAACGTGCGGCTCGCGCTGACCGGGACCCCGGTCGAGAACCGTCTCGCCGAGCTGTGGTCCATCCTCGACCTCACCACCCCCGGGCTGCTCGGGCCGTTCACCCGGTTCCGCCGCGAGTACGCCGCCCCGATCGAACGCTGGCAGGACCCCGACGCCACCCGGCAGCTGCGGCTGCTGACGGGGCCGTTCGTGCTGCGGCGGACCAAGGCCGACCCGACGATCGCCCCGGACCTGCCGGACAAGACCGAGCTGACCGTGACCTGCGCGCTGACACGCGAGCAGGCCACGCTCTACCAGGCGGCGGTCGACGAGGTGTTCGCCTCCGAGCTGGGTGAGGGGATCGAGCGGCGCGGACGGATCCTCAAGCTGCTCACCGAGCTGAAGCAGATCTGCAACCACCCGGCCCAGTACCTCGGCGAACGCGGGCCGCTGCCGGGCCGGTCCGGCAAGCTCGCCCGCACCCTGGAGCTGCTCACCGAGGTGGTCGATGCGGGCGACCGGGCGCTGATCTTCACCCAGTACCGGCGCATGGGTGAGCTGCTCGCCGCCCACCTCGCCGCGACCCTGGACGTGCCGGGCGTGCCGTTCCTCCACGGCGGGGTGGCACGGCCCGCCCGGGAGGCGATGGTGGAGGCCTTCCAGCACGACGACGCGGCCTCGCCGCTGCTGCTCGTCTCCCTGAAGGCCGGCGGGACCGGCCTGAACCTGACCCGTGCCACCCACGTCCTGCACTTCGACCGCTGGTGGAACCCGGCGGTGGAGGACCAGGCCACCGACCGCGCCTACCGCATCGGCCAGCACCGGGCCGTGCTCGTCCACAAGCTGGTCACCGCCGGGACGTTGGAGGAGCGCATCGCCCGGATGATCGACGACAAGCGCGCACTCGCCGACGCCGTGCTCGGCGAGGGCGAGGCCTGGCTCACCGAACTCGACGACGACGCGCTGCGCGAGCTCGTCACCCTGCGATCGGGCGGTGCCGACGACCTCGACCCACCGGTCACCGACGTCGAGGTGCCAGCGTGAGCGCGCGGACCCGGTTCGGGTTGACCTGGTGGGGGCAGCGGTGGATCGAGGCGCTGGAGTCGCTGGGTGCCGTGTACGCCAACCGGCTGCCGCGCGGCCGGACCTACGCCCGCAAGGGCACCGTCCAGGACCTGACCGTCGATGCCGGCACCGTGACCGCACGGGTCCAGGGCAGCCGCGCCCGCCCCTACCGGGTGCAGGTGCAGCTCCCGGCGTTCGACGATGGCACCTGGGAGGCGATCACGACCGCGCTCGCCTCGCGCGTCAGGCTGTCCGCCGACCTGCTCGACGCGACCATGCCCGAGGACATCGACGAGGTGCTGGCCGAGTGCGGGGTGTCGCTGTTCCCGACCGCACGCGAGCTGACCACCCGCTGCTCCTGCCCCGACGTCGCCAACCCCTGCAAGCACGTCGCCGCCGTCCACTACGTGCTCGCCCAGACCTTCGACGCCGACCCCTTCCTGCTGACCACGCTGCGGGGCAGGGACCGCGAGGCACTGCTCGCCGGTCTGCGCGCCCAGCGGGCCGGCACGCCGCTGACGGAACGCACGGCCGAGACGACGGACGACCCGATCCCCGTCGACGCACTGCGCGCCAAGGAGCTCTTC
>JAWLDJ010000193.1:0-3346 GCA_041686695.1 Nitriliruptoraceae bacterium | reverse complement strand
GGCAGCTAGCGTGCGGGGGGTACGACGACGTCCAGTGGCTGACGACGGGGGCGAGGGTGCGGGTTGCGATCACCGGGGGCGCGGGGTTCATCGGCGCCAACCTGGTCCGGGAACTGCTGGCGCGTGACACGGTCGACGAGGTGGTCGTCATCGACGACCTGTCGACGGGCGCCAAGGAGAACCTGACCGACTGCCCCGAGGCGGTGCTGTTCGAGGGCACGATCCTCGACCCCGACCTGCTGGATGCGGCGCTGGTGGGGGTGGACGCGATCGTGCATCTGGCGGCGGTGCCGTCGGTGCCCCGTTCGATCGCGGCGCCGGTGGTCTCCCACGATGCCAACGCCACGGGCACGTTGCAGGTGCTGGAGGCCGCCCGGCGGGCCGGGAACCTCCACACGATCGTGGCGTCGTCCTCCTCGGTGTACGGCGCGAACCGCACGTTGCCGAAGTCGGAGGACCTGCGGCCGCAGCCGCTGTCGCCGTACGCGGTGAACAAGCTGGCGGCGGAGTCCTACGCGCTGGCGTTCCAGCACTGCTACGTCCTGCCGACGCTGGTGTTCCGCTTCTTCAACGTGTTCGGGCCGCTGCAGGCGCCCGGGCACGCCTACGCGGCGGTGGTGCCGACCTTCCTCGACCACATCCAGCGCGGGACGCCGCTGCCGGTGCACGGTGATGGGGAGCAGACCCGGGACTTCACCTACGTCGGCTCGGTGACCGCGGTGCTGGCCGATGCGCTCGAGCGGCGGGTGACCAGCACGGAGCCGGTGAACCTGGCCTTCGGGACCCGCCGCACCCTCAACGAGGTGATCGGCGCCCTGGAGCACCGGCTCGGCCGCCCCTTGGAGATCGACCGCCAGCCGCCGCGGCCCGGTGACGTCCGGCACTCGCAGGCCGACCAGTCGCGGCTCGAGACGCTGTTCCCCGACGTGGTGCCCGTGCCCTTCGAGGAGGGACTGGAACGCACCATCGCCTGGTTCGACCAACGGTGACGCGCACAGCCGGGCGGCAGCGGCCGCTGCTGGTCCACCTCACCACGGTCGACCTGTCGTTGGCCTACCTCCTGCTGCCCCAGCTGATCGCGTTCCGCAAGGCGGGCTACGAGGTCGTCGGGGTCTCGGCTCCTGGCGACCACGTCGCCACCCTCCAGGCCCACGGGATCCACCACCTCCCGCTCACCAGCTCGACCCGCGCTGCGGACCTGCGCGCCGATCTGGCCACGGCGGCAGAGTTCGCACGGATCTGCCGGCGGCTGCGCCCCGACATCGTCCACACCCACAACCCGAAGCCGGGGGTCTACGGCCGTGTCATCGCGCGGCTGACCGGTGTGCCCGTGGTGGTCAACACCGTCCACGGGCTCTACGCGCTGCCCACCGACCCCTGGCGCAAACGTGCCGTGGTCTACGCCCTCGAGCGGCTCGCGGCGATCTGCTCCCAGGCCGAGTTGCTCCAGAACCCCGAGGATCTGCCCACCCTGCGCGGCCTGCGGGTGCCCGAGGCCAGGCTGCACGTGCTCGGTAACGGGGTCGACCTCGACCGCTTCGACCCGGCGGCGTCCCCCGATGCCAGGGCAGCGGTCCGCGCCGAGCTCGGGATCGCCGACGACGAGGTGGTGGTCGGCCTCGTCGGTCGGCTGGTCGCCGAGAAGGGCTACCGCGAGGTGTTCGCCGCCGCCGAGCGGCTCCGGGCGACCCACCCCAAGGCCCGGTTGGTGATCGCCGGTCCCGCCGATACCGACAAGGCCGACGCGATCACCGAGGACGAGCTCGACCGGGCCGCCGAGGTGGCGGGGGTGCGCTTCCTCGGCATGCACACCGAGGTGGAGCGGCTCTACCCGGCGTTCGACGTCTACGTGCTGGCCTCCCACCGGGAAGGGTTCCCGCGCTCGGCGATGGAGGCGGCGGCGATGGGGCTGCCACTGGTGCTCACCGACATCCGCGGCTGCCGCCAGGTCGTCGACCACGGGCACAACGGGTTGCTGGTGCCGGTGCGTGACCCCGCGTCCCTGGCCGAGGCGATCGGCCGGTTGGTCGCCGACCCGCAACGGCGCGCGGCCATGGGCCGAGCGGCGCGGGACAAGGCCGTGACCGAGTTCGACGACCGCCGGCAAGTGGCGATCACGCTGGAGGTCTACCGCCGCCTCCTCGCCCAGCGGGGCTGATACACCCAGGTTCGCTAGGGGGTACCCTTGGGGGTACACCCCACACGGTCCGTTCGACACACTCCGGCACCCTTCGACACGAGCTGAGCATCGATGCCCAAGATCAGTGTCTACCTCCCGGACGAGCTCTACCGTCGTGCGCGGGAGCTGGAGCTACCGGTCTCAGCGCTCACACAGGCGGCGATCCGTGCCGAGCTCGACCGTGACCCCAACGCCGCATGGATCCGCCGTGCGCGGAGCCGAGCGCCTCGCTTCCGGGCCCGCATCGACACGCCGGAGCTGCTGGACGAGGTTCGCGAGGACTTCGGCACGTGATCGTTCTCGACGCCTCCGCTCTGCTCGACGTGCTCCTCGACCAGCCTGACCGCGGGTGGGTCCTGGATCGGTTGTCGGGCGAGCACGTCTGTGCACCCGCCCACCAGCTCGCCGAGGTGCTGTCTGCAGTTGCCCGCCTGGTCCACGCGGGGGAAGTGGATCCCGCCCAAGCTGGGACCCTCGTCGAGGAGGCCGCTGCACTGCAGCAGGAGTTGGTCGTGCCGAGTGCAGAGCACCTGCGTGCAGCGCTCACCCTGCAAGCACGAGTGCGGGTGCTCGATGGCCTCTACGTGGCGCTCGCGCAGGAGCGCGGTGTGCCGCTGGTCACCAGTGATCGACGACTGGCCGGTGCGCAGCTGCCGGTGACCGTCCTCATCCCGGACGAGCCACGTCCAGGATGAGACGGGAGCGGTGCCGGCCGCCGTCGGACCCAGGAGCCGTCGCTCGAACGACACTGCCGGTTCAGGATGCCCTGCCGGGGTCACGAGGGCCCGCCTCAGCTGGTCCCGGCTCGTCGGGGGACGCCGCGGGCCCCTGGAACGGCACCGTGGTCGCGTGGCCGTCCAGCGCCACCCCCTGTCGGGTGACCATGACCCACAGCGTCCTGAGCAGGATCCGCACGTCCAACAAGAGGCTGCGGTGGTCGACGTACCACACGTCCAGCGCCAGCTTGTCATCCCACGACATGTTGTTGCGGCCGTTGATCTGCGACCAGCCGGTGATGCCGGGCCGGACCTCGTGACGGCGGGCCTGCTCAGGGGAGTAGCGCTCCAGGTAGGCGACCAGCAGCGGCCGTGGCCCCACCAGCGACATCTCACCCTTGAGGACGTTGACCATCTCCGGGATCTCGTCCAGCGAGGTGGAGCGCAGCCA
>JAWLDJ010000192.1:0-3397 GCA_041686695.1 Nitriliruptoraceae bacterium | reverse complement strand
GGTGGAGGTGCGTCGGCTGGCCGTGCCGGTGGCGACCGACCAGGGCGCCCCCAGACCGGCCGGTGCCCCGTGGCTGCTGCCCGGGCCTGCGCTGACCCCGGCCGAGGTGGAGCTCGCCCCGTTGGACGACCCCGAGGCCGTGGACGCCGCGACCACCGCGCTGGCGGTGGCCGGGCTCGGGGACCTCGAGGTACGGGGGCTGGCGACCGCCGAAGGATGGCCGGTGGTGGCCACGGCGACCGACGGTGAGCGCGACCACACGATCTGGCTCCGCCGGCACCTCGACGGCTTGGTGGTCGCTGGCAGCACCCTGGCCGGAGACCGCGAACAGGCCGAGCGATGAGCTCGAACCTCCCGGCCCACCACCGCCAGCCACTGACCGTGCGCCCCGCCGGCGACGACCCGGTCCGGATCGCCGCCATGCTCGTGGCGGCCTGGTCGGAGGTGCGCACCGGTCAGCGACCCTTCGCGCAGCTCACGCCGCTGCTGTCACCGGCCGCCCGACGACGCCTGGCCGTCCAGGTCCCACCACGCTCGCCGGCGACCCGACGCCGCGTGCGGGTGCACAAGGTGGTCGCCCGCCGGCCACGCCCCGACGCCTGCGAGGCGGTCGTCCTGGTCCGACGGGACGCACGTATCACCGCGATCGCGGTCCGCCTCGAGCGTCACCTCGGCCACTGGCGTGCGGTCGAACTGACCGCCCCCGAGGCCGGGCTGACCGCCTTGCCGACGGCCTCGCTCCCCGCAGGCCACCGCTGCCGCGACGCCTTCGACGAGGTCGGCGAGGAGTTCGACGGACGCTCGGCCAGCGCCGGCTGACCCGGGCCGACAGTCCCGGTCAGTCGACGGCGCCGTGGCAGCGCTTGTACTTCTTCCCGCTGCCGCAGGGACAGGGATCGTTGCGGCCCACCTTCTCGTCGGCCGTGTAGGTCGTCCCGGCCGCGACCTTGCGGACGGTGGACCCGTCGTCGCGCTTCTCGACCTCACGTCCCTGGGCATCGGTGGTCGTGGCACCCTCGCCGACGGTGTAGGACGACGAGCCGCCGCTCGCGCTGCCGCCGGAGCGGTAGCTGAGACGGGCACCGTCGCCACGGTCCTGGAGCGGGATGGCCTCGGCGACCCGCGACGCCCCGGCGCCGACCGCCGCGCCTGCCGGCGCCGTGGACGCCGTGGCAGCGGCCGTCGCGGGGGTCACCTGGGGCCGCCCGTCACCGTCGGTGGACGCCGCGGCCTGCTCCTCCTCACGCCGGATCGGCAGTCGGAAGAAGTAGGTGGTCGCCTCCTCCTTGACCCCGCCCATCATGGCGGCGAAGGAGTCGTAGGCCTCCCGCTGGTACTCGGTCAGCGGATCACGCTGGCCCACGGCTCGCAGCCCGATCCCGTCACGCAGCGCGTCCATCTCGTACAGGTGCTCACGCCACTTGCGGTCCACGACGGTCAGGATCACGCGACGCTCGATCTCGCGCATCACCTCGGCCCCACCGACCTCCTCGACACGCTGCTCGTACACCCCGAGCATGTCCTGATGGAGCTCCTCGATCAGCTGGTTCTGATCGACGCGCTCGAGGTCGACCGCACCGAAGTCGTAGCGGTGGTCGTAGACCTGCTCCAGCCGTGCCGAGAGGCCGTCGAGGTCCCACTCCTCCGGGTAGACCCCCGGCGGGCAGTGCTCGTCGACCAACGCGGCGATCGTGTCGCTGAGGTAGCGCGAGGCCAGGTCCTCGACCTCCTCCATGTTCCCGTCCAGCAGGTCCTGGCGTTGGCCGTAGACGACCTTGCGCTGCTCGTTCATCACGTCGTCGTACTTCAGGACGTTCTTCCGGCGGTCGAAGTTCAGGCTCTCGACCTGGCCCTGGGCGTTGGCGACCGCCTTCGAGACCCACTTGTGCTCGATCGGGACCTCTTCGGGGATGTTCAACCGGGTCATGATCCGGTCCACCGCCGAGGCGTTGAACAACCGCATCAGGTCGTCCTCGAGGGACAGGAAGAAGCGGCTCTCGCCCGGGTCCCCCTGACGGCCGGAACGTCCGCGCAGCTGGTTGTCGATGCGGCGCGACTCGTGGCGTTCGGTGCCGATGACGTACAGGCCGCCGGCCTCCTTGACCCGGGCTGCCTCCTCCTGGAACTCCGGGGCGAGCTGGTCGAGGTGTCGTTGCAGGGCGGCGGCGTACGCCTCCTCGCTGGCCTCGGTCCCGACCTCCTCGCGGGCCCGGTCCTTGGCGACCTCCGGGGCGTTGCCCCCCAGCACGATGTCGGTCCCGCGGCCGGCCATGTTGGTGGACACGGTCACGGCACCGAGCCGTCCGGCCTGGGAGACGATCGTGGCCTCCCGGGCGTGGTTCTTGGCGTTGAGCACCTCGTGGGGCACGCCACGCTTGGTCAGCAGGCGGGACAGCGTCTCCGACTTGTCCACCGAGGTGGTGCCGATGAGCATCGGCTGGCCGTCGGCGTGCCGTTCCTCGATCTCGCTCGCGACCGCCGCGAACTTGGCGGTCTCCGACTTGTAGATCAGGTCGGGAGCGTCGTCACGCACGACCGGCCGGTTGGTGGGCACCTCGACGACGCCGAGGTCGTAGATCTCGAGGAACTCCGCCTCCTCGGTCTTGGCGGTCCCGGTCATGCCGGCGAGCTTGTGGTAGGTGCGGTAGTAGTTCTGGAGGGTGATCGTGGCCAGCGTCTGGTTCTCGGCCTTGATCTTGACGCCCTCCTTGGCCTCGATCGCCTGGTGGAGGCCCTCGGAGTAGCGACGGCCGGACAGCACACGCCCGGTGTTCTCGTCGACGATCTGCACCTCGCCGTCGGTGACGATGTACTCGCGGTCGCGCTTGTACAGCTCCTTGGCCTTCAGCGCGTTGTTGAGGTGGTGGATCAGCGGCGTGTTCACCGACTCGTACATGTTCTCGATGCCGAGGAGCTTCTCGACCTTGGCGACGCCCTCCTCGGTGACGGCCACGGTGCGCTTGGCCTCGTCGATCACGTAGTCACCGGTGGCCTCGCCCGGCTGGTCGCCCTCCTCGCCCTTGGTGAGGTTGGGGACGACCCGGCGCGAGAAGACCTGGTACAGGTCGGCCGACTGCTCGGCCGGACCGGAGATGATCAGCGGGGTGCGGGCCTCGTCGACCAGGATCGAGTCGACCTCGTCCACCAGGGCGAAGTGGTGGCCGCGCTGGACCTGCTTGGCCTTCTCCAGCGCCATGTTGTCGCGCAGGTAGTCGAACCCGAACTCGTTGTTGGTGCCGTAGGTGATGTCGCAGGCGTACGCCGCGCGCTTCTCGGCCTTGGTCTGCCCGGAGTAGACGACACCGACGCTCAAGCCCAGGAACTCGTGCACCTGGCCCATCCAGACCGCGTCGCGCTTGGCGAGGTACTCGTTCACCGTGACGATGTGGACCCCGCG
>JAWLDJ010000191.1:0-3449 GCA_041686695.1 Nitriliruptoraceae bacterium | reverse complement strand
AGCCGGCGAGGTGGGCGCCGAGGCGGCGGGACGGGCGCTCGCCGGGATGCGGCCCGTGCCGAGCCCAGCGGCGTACAGCCCGCACAGGGCCTGGTTGAACGCGGCCTCGTCGGGGAACTTCGGGTGGTTGGTGAACATGCTCAGCACGTCGTCGTCACCGAGGACGTCGCTGGCCAGGCCCTGCAGCGCCCGCTTGGGACCGACCTCGAGGAACACCTCGGCACCGGCCTCGCGCAGTGACTGCAGGCCGGTGACGAACTGCACCGGCGAGGCGACCTGATCGGCGAGCAGCTCGAGCATCTGGTCGCGGGCATCGTCACCCGCCGGGTAGAAGCCACCGGTGACGTTGGAGACCACCGGCAGCTCCGGCGCGCGGAGCTCGAGCCGTTCGAGCGTGCGCCGCAACGGCTCGCTGGCGTCGGCCACGATGCTCGTGTGGAACGCGTGGCTGACCGGGAGCACGAAGGTGGTGAACCCCCGCTCGGTGCAGGTGGCGACCGCTGCCTCCACCGCCTCCGAGGCACCGCCGAGCACCGCCTGCGAGGTGGAGTTCACGTTGGCGAGCACGACGTAGCCGTCGGTCTCGTCCGCGATGCGTTGGACCTCCTCGACCGGCGCGAACACCGCCGCCATCTTGCCGGGGTCGCCCACGTCGAGGCTGGCCATCTCGTGCCCGCGGGCGCTGACGGCCTCCAGGGCAGCGGCGAAGGTCAGCGAGCGCGCCGAGACCAGCGCGGCGTACTCACCGAGGCTGTGGCCCATGACCATGTCGGGAGCGATCCCGTAGGCGGCCAGCAGGCGGGTGAGCGCCTCGTCGGCCGTCAGCATCGCGGGCTGGGTGATCTCGGTGGCCATCAGCTCGAGCTCGGCCTGCGCCCTGCGATCCGGGTCGTCGCTGTCGAGCAGGATGTAGCTGGACAGCGGCCGGTCGATGAGAGCGGCCATGGCGGCATCGGCCTCGTCGTAGGTCCGTGCCACGATCGGCTCCAGCGCGGCCAGACCCCGGAGCATGTCGACGTACTGCGACCCCTGCCCCGGGTAGAGGAACGCGACCTTGGCGGCTGGTCCCCGCCCCCGGAAGACCCCACGCGAGCGCAGCGGCTTCCACAACGCGGGAGCGTCGACCGCCTTCATCGCGGCCGCGGCCTTGTCGGCCAGGTCCTGCGCATCGGCGAAGTCGATCGCGACGCGTTCCGGCGCGGCGAGGTCGTCGGCCAGCGGTGCCTGCACCGGTGGCGTCTCCCCGCGCGCCGCGGCGTCGGCCAGCGCGCGGAGCTTGGTCGCCAGGCCCGCCTCGTCAGCGGCGCCGAGCACCGCGGCACCGCGCAACGGCGCCTTCGGCTCGGGCGCCGCAGCGGTCGCCGGCGCCGTCCCGGTGGCCGGCGCCACGCTGGCGGCGTGGGTGCGCGCCACGTCCGGTGCCGGGAGACGTCCCGGTCGGTACTCCTCGAGGACCAGGTGGAAGTTGGTGCCACCGAACCCGAACGCGCTCACCCCGGCGGTGCGCACCTGGCCGTCGGGCACGGTCCACTCGCGCAGTTCGGTGTTGACGGTGAAGGGCGAGACGGACCAGTCGACGTTGGGGTTCGGGGTCTCGAAGTTCAAGCTGGGAGGGATCTGCCCGTGGTGGATCGCGAGCGCGGTCTTGAGCACCCCGGCGGAACCCGCACCGGCCTTGAGGTGGCCGATGTTGGACTTGACCGACCCGAGCGCGATGCGGTGCGGCGGCAGGTCGGCGCCGGCGAAGGCCTCACCGAGCGCGCCCACCTCGACGACGTCGCCGACCCGGGTGGAGGTCCCGTGGGCCTCGACGAGGGTGCATTCCTCGGGGCTCAGCCCGGCGTTGGCCCACGCCCGCTCCACGGCCATGCGTTGCCCGACCGGGTTGGGCGCGGTGATGCCCTTGCCCTTGCCGTCGCTGGCGCCACCGATGCCGCGGATCACCGCGTAGATCCGGTCGCCGTCGCGCTCGGCGTCGGCGAGGCGCTTGAGCAGGAACAGCGATGCGCCCTCGCCCATCACGAAACCGTCAGCGCCGGCATCGAAGGGGCGGGTGCCGGTGGCGGACAGCGCACCGATCGCGCAGAACTTGATGAAGCTGGAGGCGCCGTTGTTGCGGTCGATCCCCCCGGTGATCGCGGTGTCGAAGTCGCGGTCGTTGAGCCCGGCGATCGCGGCGCTCATGGCGGCCATCGCCGAGGCGCAGGCGGCGTCGGTGATGTAGTTGGGACCGCGGAGGTTGAACAGGTTGGCGAGCCGGCCGGCGACGACGTTGGCCAGCTCACCCGGCATCGAGTCCTCGGTGACCGGCGGGAGCTCGGCCCCCATCGTGGCGACCAGCTGCGCCGCCAGGCGCTGCTGCTGGTCCGGCGGGAGGGCACCGAAGGCCTCGGTGTGCTGCAGGAAGCGCACCACCTCGGGGGCGGCGATCCGCAGCGCCGTCTCGTAGTGCAGCTCCCCACCCATGGCGTTGCCGAGGATGACCGCGGTGCGCTCCCGGTCGATCTCCTTGCCGTGGTCGGCGAGCAGCTCCCGGGTGCAGGCGATCGCCCACTTCTGGGCCTCGTCCATCGCCTCGGAGACCTTGGGCGGGATCGGCAGCTTCCAGACCAGCGGGTCCCAGGGGAAGTCGCGGACCCAGCCCCCGATCTTGGTGTAGGTCTTGTCCGGCTTCGGCTCGGGGTCGTAGTACAGCGCCGGATCCCAGCGCGCGGGATCCACCTCGCTGATGGAGTACCGCCCACCCGACACGTTGTCCCAGAACACGCCGGCGTCCGGGGCGTCCGGCAGGACCGCTCCCACCGCGATGATCGCTACTGGCTCCACGTCGTTGCCTCCCGCTGCCCTGGCGACCCGCTTCCGTCGTCCTCGGTCACGCTCTCCCGTAGATGAGGTCGGCGACCCGGTCCAGATCCGCCACTCCCCCGGCCTGTGCTGCCAGCACCCTGGCCGTCCCGATGGCGGACGTCAACGCCGCCACATCCGACGCGCCGTCGGCCGCCACGACCAGCGCCGCTCCCTCGTCGGCGACCCGCTGAGCCACCCGCCGTGCGTGGGTCCGGCTGACGTCGCCGACGCCGGCGGCGTCGAAGCGCTGATCGGTCTTGGCCGGCAGCTCACCGGTCGCAGCCCGTGCGGCGCGGCGCACCAGCGCAGCCGATGCCTCGGTCTCCGCCATGAGCTCGCCCAGCTTGAACAGCACGTGCTGGTTGCGGGTGAGCCGTCCCACGCGCGCGGCCTCGAGCACCTCGGCCAGCGCGTGGTGTGCCAGCGCCGCGAGGTCCGCTCCGATCCGCGGGTGGGTGGCGTGGGTGCCTTCGAGCTCGGTGGCCCGGTCGTGGTAGTAGGCACCGCGGGACTTCAGGTGCTCCTGCCACCGGTCGCGGGCGATGGTCATCTCCATGATCTCCGAGGTGCCCTCGTAGATCGTGGTGATGCGCACGTCCCGT
>JAWLDJ010000190.1:0-3455 GCA_041686695.1 Nitriliruptoraceae bacterium | reverse complement strand
CACCCGGCGCCGACCAACGCGACCAGGCACCCGGCACGCAGCAGCGCGAGATCGGCCCGGGCCGGTCGGATCGACCCGACGAGGCCGCGGATCCGCAGCGTGCGGAGCCTGGACCGGGAGCCGGGGGACCCGGCGCAGACGAGCGACCCGACGACGTGCCCGGCCGGGCCGGGGTCACACCGGACGCCCGGGACAGCGAGGCACCGGGCGCGGCCGACCCGAGGGGCGCCACACCGCCACCCGCCGGGCCCGAGGAGACGAGGCGGGCTCCCGCGAACGACGCAACGTCGGACGGAACGCTGCCCGACGACGCACCGTCGGACGGGGCAGCGTCAGACGACAACGCACCGTTGGACGGGGCATCGTCAGACGACGACGCACCGTCGGACGGCGACCCGTCCCCGAACGGATCGACGTCGGACGACGCAACGTCGGACGACGCACCGCCGCGCTCCGATGCGCGGCCCGAAGATGGGTGAAGCCCGACGCCAACCGATTGGCTGCCCAGGTCGGCGGCGCCAGAGCACCTCAACGGCGACGGCGGGACCGCATGGGCCCCGCCGGAGATCTCCTGCTCAGGCCTGCTGTGCCGAGAACATCCACAGCTGCATCTCGAGCCCGTCCAGGATCTCGATGAGCAGGTCCTCGCTCGCGACGTCGACGTCGCCGAGACCCTGCAGTCGCGTCCGGGTGGCCTGCGCGACCGCCTGGATCCGGTCGGTCATCGCGGCGATCACCTCGGTCTGGTGCGTCCAGGAGGCCGGCGCCGGATCGGCTGGAGAGTCACCGGCGACGCGCTGCACGCGGCCGTCGGGCGCGATCCCGACCGAGGTCATGCGCTCGGCCACGTCATCGGACCAGAGCCGGTACTGGTTGGTCACCTCGTCGAGCTGCAGGTGGATCGACCGGAAGCTCGGGCCGACCACGTTCCAGTGCAGCTGCTTGGCGGTCAGGGACAGATCGAGCAGATCGACCAGCAGGGGCTGCAGGCGCTCCTGGACGGCTGCCTTGGCGGTGTCGTCGAGCGTTGAGCGAACGGCGCCAGCCGCGCCGACCGCTGTGGTCCTGGGGGTGTCGGTGGTGGACATCGGTCCGCTCCTTGGTCTGGGGCGTTGACTGTGGGGTCGTCGACTACCGGTGACGCCCGTCGGACCACCGGTGCCTATCGCGGGTTCGGAACCGCGGCCGACTCGGGCCACCCTAGGGCGGGCGCGCCGGACGCGCGGACAACGAGCGATCTCCGTGCCTGGCCTAACGTAGCGACCATGGCCGCGCCGGCCAGGCCCCGGTGGGCACGTCCGGACACGTCCGCGGCATCGCGCGCGGCGTCCCTGCTCCCGGAACTGCACGACCCACGCTGCCGTCGGCACCCCTAGAACACCCTGACGAGAGGCACGAAGGTGGCACGCACCTCGCTGGACGGCACGCACCTGCGCGCCGTGCGCGACGAGGACGCCGATGGCCTGATCGCGCTGGTGGGCGCCGCCTACGCCGAGCACGACGGCTGCGTGCTGGACCTGCCCGGCGTCGACGCCGACCTGACGGCCCCGGCGACCACGGCCGCGGCCAGTGGTGGTCGCTGGTGGGTGCTGGAGCGTGAGGGAGCCATCGTCGGATCGGTCGCAGCCGGCCCCGTCGACGAGCACGGTGTCCTGGAGCTCAAGCGCTGGTACCTCGTCGCGCAGCTGCGCGGCCGTGGGCTGGGGTCCCGGCTGGTCGCCCGGGTGGAGACGCACGCCGCCGCGCTCGGTGCGTCGACGATCGAGCTGTGGAGCGATTCGCGGTTCGAGGTCGCCCACCAGCGCTACACCCACCTCGGCTACCACGACACCGGGCAGCGTCGTGACCTCCACGACCCGTCCGAGACCACCGAGTTCCACTTCCGCAAAGCCATCGTCGCCGACGAGACCGTCCCGCCGGTCCACCTCGACGGCCCCGACGGCGAGGAGGAGGTGATCGCCCGGGCACTCCCGGACGGCAACGTCCTCAGGGGCCGGGTGGCCGGATGCCGCTACGTGCTGGAGGTCGACCACGCGTGGCGGCCCCGCCGCGTCTTGGTGGTCACCGACCGCGACGCCACCACCCTGACCTCGGACGGGGCCGGACGCTGGTGGCACCGGGGCGAGGCCGTCGAGGAGCTCGCCGGCTGCACCGACATCGCGCTCGGGCTCAGCCCCGTGGCCGTGCAGTTCCCGATCCGGCGGCTGGGCCTGCAGACCGGGGCAGGGGCCGAGGTCCGGTTGGCGCTCCTCCCCCACCCCCTGGGCCCGGAGTCGTCGGTCGTCGCCGAGCCGACGCCCTCACGCTTCGACCGCACCGGGGTCCGCAGCTACCGCCAGCACCTCGATGGCGCCACGATCGACGTCGACGTGGATGCCCACGGTCTCCCGCTGCGCGTCGGCACCCAGTGGCGCCGACGCGAGCTGGCCGAGACCGGCTGAGCTCAGGTCATCTTCTGCCCGGCCGAGCGCAGCTCCTCGGCGGCCTGCACGACCCGCGCGGCCATGCCGACCTCCCCCTTCTCCGAGTAGGACCGGGGGTCGTAGACCTTCTTGTTGCCGACCTCGCCGTCGACCTTGAGCACCCCGTCGTAGTTGGTGAAGAAGTGGTCGGCGAGCGGGCGGGTGAAGGCGTACTGGGTGTCGGTGTCGATGTTCATCTTGACCACGCCGTACTCCAGCGACTCGTGGATCTCCTCCATCGTGGAGCCGGACCCCCCGTGGAAGACCAGGTCGAAGGGCTTCTCCTGGCCGACACGCTCGCCGACCGCGTCCTGCAGCTCCTTGAGCACGCTCGGGCGCAGCTTCACGTGCCCGGGCTTGTACACCCCGTGCACGTTGCCGAAGGTGGCGGCCAGCAGGTAGCGGCCACGCTCGCCGACCCCGAGCTTCTCGGCCGTCGCCAGGGCGTCCCCGGGGGTGGAGTACAGCTTCTCGTTCATCTCACCGACGACGCCGTCCTCCTCGCCGCCGACCACGCCGATCTCCATCTCCATGATGGTCTTGCCGGCGGCGCACAGCTCCAACAGCTCCTCGGCGAGACGCAGGTTCTCCTCGAGCTCGACCGCCGAGCCGTCCCACATGTGGGAGTTGAACAGCGGCGCCTGGCCACGGGCGACCCGGTCGGCCGAGAGCTGCGCCAGCGGCCGCATGAAGGTGTCGAGCTTGTCCTTGGGGCAGTGGTCGGTGTGCAGGGCCACGGTGACCGGGTAGTGCTCGGCGACGACCCTGGCGTACTCGGCGAAGCCGGTGGCCCCGACGACCATGTCCTTGACGCTGAAACCCGACCAGGCAGCGGCACCGCCGGTCGAGACCTGGATGATCCCGTCGCTCTCCGCCTCGGTCAGGCCACGCAGGGCGCCCAGCAGGGTCTGCGACGAGGTCACGTTGATGGCGGGGTACGCGAACGCGCCGGCCTTGGCGCGGTCGAGCATCTCCTCGTACTGCTCGGGGGTG
>JAWLDJ010000189.1:0-3460 GCA_041686695.1 Nitriliruptoraceae bacterium | reverse complement strand
CGACGCGATGGGGGTCGACTGCGTCGTGGTCCGCTCGGGAAGCTCGGGGGCGCCGCGTCAGCTCGCGCGCTACCTCGACGTCCCGATCATGAACGCGGGGGATGGGTGGCACCAGCATCCCACCCAGGCCCTGCTGGACGTGTTCACGATGCGCCGCCACCTCGGCGACCTCCGCGGCCGACACGTGGTCATCGTCGGCGACCTGCTGCACTCGCGTGTGGCGCGTAGCGAGGTCCAGGCGCTCAAGCTCGTCGGGGCCAGGGTCAGCGTCGTCGGGCCGCCGACCCTGCTGCCACCCGAGATCGAGCGCTGGGGCGTCGAGGTCGCCCCGAGCCTGGACCAGCTGCTGCCCGAGGCCGACGTGGTCTACCTGCTGCGGGTCCAGCGTGAGCGGATGCACCGGGCGTTCTTCCCGTCGACCCGCGAGTACCAACGGCTGTGGGGGATGGACGGGCGCCGACTGCGGTTGCTCAAGGACGATGCGATCGTGATGCACCCCGGGCCGATGAACCGTGGCGTGGAGATCACCGGCGAGGTGGCCGACTCCGACCGCGCGGTGATCACCGAACAGGTCACCAACGGCATCGCCGTGCGCATGGCCTGCCTGTACCTGCTGCTCGCCGCACCGGCGGTCGACGAGGAGGCCGGACGATGACGACGTCCCACCCACCCGCGTCCCACCCACCCGCGTCCCACCCACCCGCGCGGACCGGGAGCGGCCGGCTCCTGCTCACCGGTGGGCGCGTCCTGGATCCCGCCTCGGGCGTGGACGACCACCTCGACGTCGCCATCGAGGACGGGGTGATCGTGGCCGTCGGCGTCGATGCCGCAGCGGCACTGCAGCGTGGCGGTGCCCGGGCAGCCGCCGGTACCACCACGGCTGCGGGCGGCGTCGGCGGCACCGGCGGCCCCGGTGATGCCGGTGCCAGCGGCGGGCAGCGTGCCAGCGGCGGGCAACGGGGCAGCGGCGGGCAACGGGGCAGCGACGACATCGAGGTGGTGGACTGCACCGGTCGGTGGATCGCGCCCGGGTTCGTCGACGTCCACACCCACCTGCGCGAGCCGGGCGGGGAGTCGGCCGAGGACATCGCCACCGGCTCGGCCGCGGGTGCCGCGGGCGGCTACACCGCCCTGTGCGCCATGGCGAACACCTCGCCGGTCTGTGACACCGCCGCGATCGCCGAGCTGGTGTGGCGTCGGGGCCGGGAGGTGGCGCTGGCCGACGTGTTCCCGGTCGGCTCGATCACCAAGGGCCTCGAGGGCAGGGAGCTCACCGAGATCGGGCAGCTGCGCGCCTGCGCCGCACAGGTGGACTTCTTCTCCGACGACGGCATCCCACTGGCCGACGCGTTGGTGATGCGCCGGGCGCTCCAGTACGCCAAGGCCTTCGGGGCGGTGATCTGCAACCACTCCGAGGACCCGGACCTCACCGCCGATGCCCAGATGAACGAGGGGGCCGTGTCGTCGGTGCTGGGGTTGGCCGGCTGGCCCCACGAGGCCGAGGAGGTGATGATCGCCCGCGACCTGATCCTGGCCGATGGCGTGGGTGCCCGCCTCCACGTGCCGCACGTGACCACCGCCGGTGCGGTCGAACTGATCCGCCTCGCCAAGCAGCGCGGCGTGCGGGTGACGGCGGAGGCGACGCCACACCACCTGTTCCTGACCGACGAACTGGTCGCCGATTACGACGCGGTGATGAAGGTCAACCCGCCCGTGCGCACCCCGGGCGATGTGGAGGCGATCCAGGAGGCGCTCATCGACGGCACCCTCGACGTGGTCGCGACCGATCATGCCCCGCACGCGCCGGAGCTCAAGGACCAGGAGTGGGAGCACGCCCCCTGCGGGATGCTCGGACTCGAGACGGCCTTCGCGGTGCTCAACACCGCGCTCGTCGCCACGGGTCGGATGGCACCGCTGGAGGCGATCGCACGGTTCACGACCGGACCGGCCGCCGTGCGCGACGTCGGCGCCCACGGTGGCGCTCTGGTCGCCGGCGCCGCCGCCAACCTGGTCGTCCTCGACCCCGAGCAGCGGTGGACCGTGGACAGCCATGCGCTCCACAGCCGGGCCCGCAACTCGCCCTTCCACGGGCTGGAGCTCACGGGTCGACCGCTGCATACGCTGCTCCGCGGGCGGTTCACGCTGCGCGATGGCGTCGTCTCGGACGTGGAGGTGGTGGCATGAACGGGGCTCCACCACTCGAGCCCATGCCGTCCGGATCTGGACGTGGCCCGCACGCGGGCCCCGCGCTGCTGGTCCTCGAGGACGGCACGGCGTTCCGCGGGCGCTCCATCGGCGCGCCGGGGACCGTGACCGGTGAGGCGGTCTTCAACACCGGTATGGCCGGGTACCAGGAGGTGCTGACCGACCCCTCCTACCGTCGCCAGATCGTGGCGATGACGGCGCCGCACGTGGGCAACTACGGCCTCAACGCCGCCGACATGGAGTCGGACCGCATCCAGGTGGCGGGCTACGTGGTCAAGGAGGCCGCGCGTCGACCGTCCTCCTGGCGGGCCGAGCAGGACCTCCGCGCCGCGCTCGGCGACGCCGAGGTGGTCGGGATCGAGGGGATCGACACCCGCCGCTTGACGCGGCACCTGCGGGAGCGCGGCGCGATGCGCGCAGGCCTGTCCACCGAGGTGCTCGACGTCGACGCGTTGCTGGAGCGGGTGGTCGCCGCGCCGGCGATGGAGGGACTCGAGCTCGCCAGCGAGGTGACCACCCCCGAGCCGTACGTCGTGCCGGCCAGCGGTGAGCGGCGGTTCCGGGTGGTGGCGATCGACTTCGGCATGAAGCGCTCGATCGTGCGCTACCTCGCCGAAGCGGGCATGGAGGTGCACGTGCTGCCGTCGACGACCACCGCCGAGCAGGTCCGCGAGCTGGCGCCGGACGGGCTGTTCCTGTCCAACGGCCCGGGTGACCCCGCCACGGTCGCCGCCGGGATCGCGACGACCAACGCGCTGCTGGGAGAGATCCCGACCTTCGGGATCTGTCTGGGTTCCCAGCTGCTCGGACGCGCGCTCGGTGCGGACACCTACAAGCTCACCTTCGGGCACCGCGGGGTGAACCAGCCCGTGCTCCGCCGCGCCGACGGGGTCGTGGAGATCACCAGCCACAACCACGGCTTCGCGGTGCGGGCGTCCTCGCTGGGGGAGCAGGTCGATCGGCACGCCTTCGTGACGGCCGATCATGGCGTGGTGGAGGTCAGCCACGTCAACCTCAACGACGACGTGGTCGAGGGGCTCACCGCCCGGGACGTGCCGGCGTTCAGCGTCCAGTACCACCCCGAGTCCGCTCCCGGCCCCTCGGATGCCCGCTACCTCTTCGCCCGCTTCGCCGACCTGCTGGAACGCACCCACCGAGGTGGCGGCGCGAGCGGCGGTGGCCCCGGCGGGAGCATGGGCGGTGGCCGCGGGGCGAGCGCGGGCGGTGGTGGGTCCGGGGCGAGCGCGGGCGGTGG
>JAWLDJ010000188.1:0-3478 GCA_041686695.1 Nitriliruptoraceae bacterium | reverse complement strand
GTGCACGAGGTGCTCGTCGAGGAGTCCGTGCTCGGCTGGAAGGAGTACGAGCTCGAGGTGATGCGCGACGCCCACGACAACTGCGTGATCATCTGCTCGATCGAGAACGTCGACGCGATGGGGGTGCACACCGGTGACTCGATGACCGTCGCCCCCGCCATGACGTTGTCCGACCCCGAGTACCAGCAGATGCGTGATGCGGCCTTCAAGGTGCTGCGCCGCATCGGCGTGGAGACCGGCGGCTCGAACGTGCAGTTCGCCGTCGATCCCGCCACGGGCCGCCAGGTCGTCATCGAGATGAACCCCCGGGTGTCGCGCTCGAGCGCATTGGCCTCCAAGGCCACCGGCTTCCCGATCGCCAAGATCGCCGCCCGACTGGCGATCGGCTACACGCTCGACGAGATCGCCAACGACATCACCTTGGAGACCAAGGCCGCCTTCGAGCCGGTCCTCGACTACGTGGTCGTCAAGGTGCCACGCTTCACCTTCGAGAAGTTCGCCGGGACCGACGACACGCTGACCACCCGCATGAAGTCCGTCGGGGAGGTCATGGCCATGGGCCGGACCTTCAAGGAGGCCGTCAACAAGGCGCTGCGCAGCCTCGAGGACGGGCGGATCGGGTTCGGCGCCGGCGCTCCCGTCGAGGTGGAAGACGCCGCGCTCGAGCAGCAGCTCGTACGCCCGACCGCGCACCGGCTGGAGGCCCTCGACGAGGCGTTGACACGGGGATGGTCCGTGGAGCGCATCGCCGAGCTCAGCGGCATCGACCCCTGGTTCATCGACCAGTTCCTGCAGCTGGTGGAGCGCCGTCGCCAGTTGCGCAGCTTCGAGCACCTGGCCGCGCTGCCGGACGAGGTGCTGCACGACGCCAAGCGGGAGGGGTTCGCCGACGTGCACATCGCCGGCCTGCTCCAGACCTCCGAGGCAGCGGTGCGGCAGCGTCGTCGAGGCGCCGGCATCGCCCCGGTGTACAAGACCGTCGACACCTGTGCGGCCGAGTTCGCAGCGTTCACCCCCTACCACTACTCGACCTACGAGGACGAGGACGAGGTCACCGAGGCCAGCCGCGACCGGGTCATCGTGCTCGGGTCCGGACCGAACCGCATCGGCCAGGGCGTCGAGTTCGACTACTGCTGCGTCCACGCCGTGCTCGCCCTCAAGGGCGCCGGCTACGAGACCGTGATGGTCAACTGCAACCCGGAGACGGTCTCCACCGACTACGACACCGCGGACCGGCTCTACTTCGAGCCGCTCACGGTGGAGGACGTGCTCGAGGTCTGCGAGCGCGAACGGCCGGCGGGTGTGCTGGTGCAGCTCGGTGGGCAGACGCCGCTCAAGCTGGCCCGCGAGCTCGAGGCGAACGGCGTGCCGATCTGGGGAACCTCACCGGACGCCATCGATGCCGCCGAGGACCGTGGACGGTTCGGCGCCCTGATGGACGAGCTGGGCGTGCCCATGCCACCGGGCGGGATCGCCCGCAGCTTCGAGGAGGCCCGCGAGGTCGCCGAGCGGGTCGGCTACCCGGTGCTGGTCCGTCCGTCGTACGTCCTGGGCGGTCGTGCCATGCAGATCGTGGACGACGACCCCGGCCTGCAGCGCTACCTCCACGACGCGGTAGCGGCCGCACCCGACCAGCCCATCCTCGTCGATCGCTTCCTCGAGGGTGCCATCGAGGTGGACGTCGACGCGGTGTTCGACGGCGAGGAGCTCTTCGTCGGTGGGGTGCTCGAGCACATCGAGGAAGCCGGTGTGCACTCCGGTGACTCCGCCTGCACCCTGCCACCGTTGACGCTCGGCCCCGCGCAGGAGGCCCACATCCGCCGGGTCACCGAAGGGATCGCCCGCGGGTTGGACGTGCGTGGGCTGCTGAACGTGCAGTTCGCGCTCAAGGACGACGTCCTCTACTGCATCGAGGCGAACCCCCGGGCGTCACGGACCGTGCCGTTCACCTCGAAGTCGACGGGCGTGCCACTGGCCAAGGTGGCGGCCCTGGTCATGGCGGGACACTCGTTGGCGCAGCTGCGGGCCGCGGGCTGGCTGCCCGATGCCGACGCCGTGCAGGGCCCGAGGCCGGGACACGTCGCGGTCAAGGAAGCGGTCCTGCCCTTCGACCGGTTCCCCGGCGTGGACGCGATCCTCGGCCCGGAGATGCGTTCGACCGGCGAGGTGATGGGGATCGACCGCGACTTCGGGGCCGCCTTCGCCAAGTCCCAGGCCGGGACGGGCTCGATGGTCCTGCCGACGGGCGGGAAGGTGTTCGTGTCGGTCTCGAACCGCGACAAGCGTGCGATCGTCTTCCCGGTCATGCGGCTGGTGGACCTCGGTTTCGGCATCGTCGCCACCGAGGGCACCGCGGCCGTGCTGTCGCGCGCCGGCGTCGAGGTCGAGGTGGTCGGCAAGGTGTCCCAGGGCCACCCGGAGATCCTCCACGGGATCGAGAACGGCGAGGTCCAGCTGGTCCTCAACACCCCGTTCGGCTCGGGGACCCGTGGCGACGGCTACGAGATCCGACAGGCGGCGGTGACCAACGGCGTGCCGGTGATCACCACCCTGGCAGGCATCCTCGCCGCGGTCCACGGCATCCAGGCGCTCCAGCACGGCCCGCTGGACGTGCGCCCGCTCCAGGAGTACCAGGCCGAACTGCGGCAGGGCCTGCTCGACACCGCGGGGGGTGCGGCGTGAGTCGACGTCGCGGGGGGACGGTGGAGGGTCGCAGCGAGGGCCCGGTGCACGCCTACTGCGAGGTCATCGGCCGACGCCGCGAGGGGGCCTACTGGTTGCTGTCGATGGCGGCCCGTGAGATCGCCGAACGAGCGCAGCCGGGGCAGTTCGTCCAGATCGCCGTGGAGGCCCAGCACACCCTGTTGCGACGTCCCTTCTCGATCGCGCGGGTGAGCCGTCAGGGCGCCTCCGCCGGCACCGTGGACGTGGTCTTCGATGCCCACGGGCCGGGCACCGCCTGGCTCACCGGGGTCGAGACCCATGACGTCATCGACGTGGTCGGGCCCCTCGGGACGCCCTTCCCGCTGCCGCAACGCAAGGTCAACTGCCTCCTGGTGGGCGGTGGCTACGGCATCGCCCCCCTGTACTACCTCGCCGAGTCGCTGCTGCGCCGGGGGTTGCGCGTCGACATGATCAACGGTGCGGCCACGGCCGAGCGCATCATGGGCGCGATCGAGGCCAAACGGCTGTCGGCCAGCGTGACCTTCACCACCGAGGACGGCACCTACGGCACCCAGGGCCGGGTCACCGACGTCCTCGACGAGGTCGTCGAGACGGGCCGGACGGGCCTGGTCTACGCCTGCGGGCCGAACCCCATGCTGCGCGCCGTGTCGGAACGCTGCGTCGAGCTGGGGATCCCGGTGCAGGTCGCCGTCGAGGAGCGGATGGGCTGCGGGATCGGTGTGTGCTTCACGTGCGTCGTCCCGATCGTCGGTCGCGACGGCGCCACTCGTCACAAGCGGGCCTGCGTCGAGGG
>JAWLDJ010000187.1:0-3490 GCA_041686695.1 Nitriliruptoraceae bacterium | reverse complement strand
GATCTGCTCGACGAGGTGGCTGACCGTCGTGAGCATGTCACGGTGACGCGGCACGGCCGCCCGGCAGCGGTGCTCGTCCCGGTCGACGAGTACGAGGCCCTCGAGGAGACCGCCGAGATCCTCTCCGATGAGGACACGCTCGCTGCGATCCGGCGTGGGCTCGATGACCTGGCCGCCGGTGAGATCACCTCTCTCGACGATGTCCGTGCCCAGCACGCTGCCCGCTCTGGCTCGTAGTGGTACGCGTCTACCTCACCCGTACCGCTCGGGAGGCGTTGGTAGCGCTCGACTTGCCTCTCGCCGATGCGGTTCTGGATGCGCTCGGCGAGCTTGAGCGTGACCCGCACCTGGGGCATCAGTTGCGCGGACGCCTCAGTGGCCTGCGGTCCTACCGGGTCGGGGTCTACCGCATCATCTACGAACTGCGCGACGATGGAACGGTACGCGTGGTGGCCATCCGGCACCGCGGGAGCGCCTACGGCGTCGATCCGCGCTGAGCCGCGAGCAACCGTGGGTAACGCCCTCATGGTCGTCTGCGGTGGGATGTGAGGCCCGCGGCCAAGCGACCGCTCACGAGCGTCATGCTCCTCCGTCTGACTCACGCCAACGAGTCCGGGTCGGTCGGGTCGATGTCGGGCAGGTCCGCGTCCACCCCGCGGCGCCGTGGTCGGTGCCGTGGCGGAACTCGCTGGTGGGGGGTGCGCCGTGGCTACTCGGCGTGTCCGCTCACGAGGTCGGGTACCGCTCGGGCGAGCCAGTCGGCGACCGGGGGGACGGCGGTGGAGCGATCGAGCAAACGGGCGACGTAGGTCTGGAGGCTCATGCCGGCATCCTGGGCGCGGCGCTTGAGCTCGGCATGCGGCTCGGGGGAGAGGTCTCGGATCAGCAGATCACCCATCGGCCTCACCTCCACCTGGAAGCCACCGGAGCCGGCACCTCGGTGGCTCCGCTAACATGCACAGCTGTAACATACGGTGATGCTTGTTACGTTGTTGCTTGTAGGAGGTGCCGGTGGAGTTCTGGGGACGCCACCGTGAGCTGGCCACGCTGCGTGCCGAACTCGACGAGGTCCGCGCCTCGGGACGAGGCCGCATGCTCGCGGTCCGTGGGCGCCGCCAGGCCGGCAAGTCCCGGCTGCTGACCGAACTGGTCGAGACCACAGCTCTGCCCTACCTGTACGCGACGGCGGTCAAGAACGCACCAGCGCCGGTGCAGGTCGCCCAGGTCGCCGAGGACATGCGCACCTCGCGGGTGCCACTACCCGAACTCGAGCTGGCCTTCGCTGCGCCGCCGACGTCCTGGCGCGACCTGCTCGCTCGGCTGCCGTTGGCGCTGGGCGGCCAACCGGCCGTCGTGGTGCTCGACGAGTTCCCGTGGGCCACCGAGACCGACGACACGCTGGAGGGGGTCTTGCAGGCCGCCTGGGATCGCACGCTAGAGCGGCTGCCGGTGCTGATGGTGCTGGTGGGTTCGGATCTGGCGATGATGGAGCGCCTGACCGAGCATGACCGCCCGCTCTACGGGCGCGCCCGCGAGATGGTCGTGTCGGCGCTCTCGCCCGCGGGGGTCGCCGAAGCCTTCGCCGGGCACGTCGACCCGACGGCCGTGTTCGACCTGTACCTGGCCACGGGCGGGTACCCGCGGCTGGTGTCCGCGGCACGGCCCTACACCTCCGTGCACGGCTACGTCGTCGAGCAGTTGCAGGACGACCAGTCGCCCCTGTCGGTTACCGGCCTGCGGATGTTGGACGCGGAGTTCCGCGACGCCGAACGAGCCCGGGCGGTGCTCGAGGCGATCGGTTCGGTCGAGGTCGGCCATGCGACGTTCTCCTCGGCAGTCACCCAGCTGGGTGGTGACGAGTCGTCGTCGGGCACGGCGGTGTCGCGGGCGTTGCCGGCGCTGGTGCACGGCAAGCAGGTGGTGGCGATCGACGCTCCCGTCGGGGCCTCGCCGAAGTCCAAGCTGCGCCGGTACCGGATCGTCGACCCGTACCTGCGGTTCTGGTTCCGCTACTGCCGCCCGCACCTGGCCGACATGGCGCGGGGTCGCGCGGATCTCGCGGTGGGCAGGTTCGAGCGGGACTTCCCGTCCTGGCGTGGCACGGCGATCGAGCCGGTGGTGCGGGAGGCCGTGTCGCGGCTGGCGACGAGCGACGCGCGTCTCGGTGACGTCGAGCGGGTCGGCGCCTGGTGGGACCGCAGCAACCAGCATGAGTTCGATGTGGTTGGCGCGGTACGGGACGGATCGGTGCCGCTGCTGGGGACGGTCAAGTGGCGGACCCGCACACCCGTCACCGCCGCTGAGGTCGGGGCCCTGGCCGAGGGTCGAGCCGTCGTCCCCGGTGCTGCCTCCGCACGGCTGCTCGCGATCTGCCCTGCGGGCAGCCAGAGAGACGCCGGCGCGGACGTCGTCCTCGGTGCCACGGACCTGCTCGCTGCCTTCCGTTGACGTAGCTCCGCGGTCCCCTCGACCGGATCCGGCTGCACGAGGACCTCGACGAACTGCTCGATCTCTCCCTGTTACGACGGCAGAACAGCGATCTCGCGGCTCGAAACGGTCTTCGACCTGCAGTAGGGAACGCCCTCATGGTTGGGTGGGGTGGGAGGTGGCCCGCAGCCTTGCGTCTTGAGGGTCTCGGCGGGACGGCGCCCCTGACCTGCGCTTGCTCCTCACCCTGACAGCCTGCCGGCCCATCACGGAGTGACCGCAGCCGGCAACTGCAGGCGTAGGCCCTCGGCCTCCGCGTCGGTCGAGTCCAACGTCGCGTGGGTTCGCTCGAGGTCGGCGCGGGCCTGCTCGATCGACGACCAGTCGACCTGCGCTGTCCACCGCTGCGCGAACGCGAGCGTGGCGATCAACCCATCGGCGTGCCCGTTGACCGACATGCCACGTAGGCCCGCCAGGTGGTTGTTGCGGTACACGGTCGGGATCAGGATGCGGGCCTGCCCGGCCGCGACGAGCTCGGCGTTCATCAGCACGCGTGCGAGGCGTCCGTTGCCATCGTCGAAGGGGTGCACTTCGGACACGACGAACATCGCCGCTACCGCCCGTGCGAACGGGTCGTCGAGGGAGGCGACGCGTTCCCAGCCGGCCTGGAGCGTGCCGATGACCGCTTCCGGCGCGACGAACACGCGCGAGCCGACGCGGTTGGTTGCTGTCTTGAACCTTCCGGGGTTCTTGTCCGGGCGGCCCTCCATGATGGCCGCGTGCCGTGATCGCAGCAGCCCGAGCAGGTGTTCACCGTCGGCGGGCACCGTGGACATCTCAGCAAGGTCGTCGACGAGCCGGTAGGTGCCCAGGATGTCGTGGGCGTCATCCGGACGGGCGTCGGGGATGTGCCCATCGAAGACGATGCTGGCGGCCTCGTCGATCTCGAACTCGGTCCCTTCGATGAGGTTGGAGAAGTACGCCTCGAAGAACGGGAGCACCGCACGACGTGCTTCGCTGCCGGGTGAGGTCGGCAGCGGCGAAGGGGCCCGCCCGCGCAGTC
>JAWLDJ010000186.1:0-3511 GCA_041686695.1 Nitriliruptoraceae bacterium | reverse complement strand
GCTTCGAACCTCGACCGGCCGCTGTCCGGCCCGGCCCGCACCCCGACGGATCCGCTCGTGGCCCTCTCGCCCTCCAGGTCCACCGCCGCCGCCCATCGTGATCGCATCACGGTGCGCGGGGCGCGTGAGCACAACCTCAAGGACGTCGACCTCGACCTCCCGCGTGATGCGCTGATCGTCTTCACGGGGCTGTCGGGCTCGGGGAAATCCAGCCTGGCCTTCGACACCATCTACGCCGAAGGGCAGCGTCGCTACGTGGAGTCGCTGTCGGCCTACGCCCGTCAGTTCCTCGGGCAGATGGACAAGCCCGACGTCGACTTCATCGATGGACTCTCGCCGGCCATCTCGATCGATCAGAAGTCGACCTCACGCAACCCCCGCTCCACCGTCGGCACCATCACGGAGATCTACGACTACCTGCGCCTGCTCTACGCCCGTATCGGCCAGCCCCACTGTCCGAACTGCGGCCAGCCGATCGCGCGTCAGACCGCGGAGCAGATCGTCGACCAGGTCCACGAACTGCCCTTCGGCACGCGGTTCCAGGTGCTGGCTCCCGTGGTACGAGGACGCAAGGGTGAGCATGCGGCCCTGTTCCAGCAGCTGAGCACGGAGGGCTTCGCCCGGGTCCGTGTCGACGGCGAGGTCGTCTCGATCGACGAGGTGCCGCGGCTGGAGAAGAACGTCAAGCACACCATCGAGGTGGTCGTCGACCGTCTGGTGCAGAAGGAGGACCTGCGCCGCCGCCTGTCGGACTCCATCGAGACCGCCCTGCAGCTGGCGGATGGCGTGGCGATGATCGAGGTCCTACCCACGCGGGAGGCGATCGAGGCGGCGCAGGCCGCCGGGCAGCCCGCGCCGCAGGCCGAATCGCTGGTGTTCTCCGAGCACCTGGCATGCGCGAACTGCCAGCTGAGCTACGAGCAACTGGCGCCACGCAGCTTCTCCTTCAACTCGCCCTACGGCGCCTGCGAGACGTGCTCCGGTCTCGGGACACAGCTCATGGTCGATCCCGAGCTGGTGGTCGGCGACGAGGAGCGGTCGGTGGAGGAGGGGGTGATCCTGCCCTGGAGCACCGGCACGCAGTCGAGCTACTACCGCCAGCTGCTCCGCGCGACGCTCCAGCATCTCGGCGCGGAGCCGTCGACCCCCTGGCGTGAGCTGCCCGAGCACGTGCGCGCGGCGGTGTTGGAGGGCACCGGCGACCGGGTCCAGGTGTCCTACACCAACCGCTACGGACGCCGCCGCTCCTACCGTGCCCGCGTCGAAGGGGTGCTGGCCTCCCTGCGCCGGCGGCATCTGGAGACCGACTCCGACCACGTCCGCACGCAGATCGAGCAGTACATGCGTGAGGTGCCGTGCCCCGCCTGCGGTGGCCGCCGCCTCAAGCCGATCGTGCTGGCCGTCACGATCGGTGGACGCTCGATCGCCGAGCTCACCGCGATGTCGGTGGCCGACGCGGATGCCTTCGTGCAGGCGCTCCAGCTGAGCGAACGCGATCAGCTGATCGGGGCACGGGTGCTGAAGGAGATCCGCGCCCGGCTGCGGTTCCTCCTCGACGTCGGCCTGGAGTACCTCACGCTCGATCGTGCCGCGGCGACGTTGTCCGGCGGTGAGGCCCAGCGCATCCGACTGGCCACCCAGATCGGTGCCGGCCTGGTCGGCGTGCTCTACGTGCTCGACGAGCCCTCGATCGGGCTGCACCAGCGCGACAACGAGCGGTTGATCGAGACGCTGCTGCGGCTGCGCGACCTCGGCAACACCCTGATCGTGGTCGAGCACGACGAGGCCACGATCGACGCGGCCGACCACGTCGTCGACATCGGGCCCGGCGCCGGGGAACACGGCGGGGAGATCGTCCACTCCGGGTCGGTGGAGGGGCTCAAGCGCCTGACCCGCCGATCGTTGACCGGCGCCTACCTCGCCGGTGAACGTTCGATCCCGCTGCCGGCGGCCCGGCGCGAGGGCAGTGGTGCCGACATCGAGGTGGTGGGCGCACGCGCCAACAACCTCCAGGACGTCGACGTGGCCTTCCCGCTCGGGACGTTCACCTGCGTGACCGGGGTCTCCGGGTCGGGCAAGTCATCGCTGGTCAACGAGATCCTCTCGAAGGCGCTGATGCGGCAGGTGTACGGCTCGCGCGTCCTTCCCGGGGCCCACCGGCGGCTCAACGGCCTCGATGCGGTCGACAAGGCCGTGGTGGTCGACCAGTCCCCGATCGGGAGGACGCCGCGCTCCAACCCGGCGACCTACACCGGCCTGTTCGACCACGTTCGAAAGCTCTTCGCGGCCACGCCGGAGGCCAAGGTCCGCGGCTACCAGCCGGGGCGTTTCTCCTTCAACGTCAAGGGTGGCCGCTGCGAGGCCTGCAAGGGGGAGGGGACGCTCAGGATCGAGATGCACTTCCTGCCGGACGTGTACGTGCCCTGCGAGGTCTGCAAGGGCCGGCGCTACGACCGCGAGACCCTGGAGGTGCACTACAAGGGGCGCAACATCGCGGACGTCCTCGCGATGCCGGTCGAGGAGGCGCTGGAGTACTTCGCGAACCAGCCGACGATCGCGTCGCACCTGCAGACGCTCTACGACGTCGGGCTCGGCTACGTCCGGCTCGGCCAGCCGGCGACCACCCTCTCCGGTGGCGAGGCCCAACGGGTCAAGCTCGCGAGCGAACTGAAGAAACGGGCCACCGGGCAGACCGTGTACATCCTGGACGAGCCGACCACGGGCCTGCACTTCGAGGACATCCGCCGGCTGCTGGACGTCCTGCACCGGCTGGTGGACAAGGGCAACACCGTGATCGTGATCGAGCACAACCTGGACGTGATCAAGACCGCGGACCACCTCATCGACCTGGGTCCGGACGGCGGGGACGGGGGCGGCCGGATCGTGGCCGCCGGCGTCCCCGAGGCGGTCGCGGAGGTCCCCGAGAGCTACACGGGCAAGTTCCTCCGCGACGTGCTGGGCTGAGCCCGAACGAGCTGGCCGATCAGTCGGGGCGGGGTCTCGGTCCCTGGTGACGGCGCAGCAGGGTCGTCGCGTCGGGCGGCGTCTCGTCGGGATGGGCCGGGGCACGCGGGGTGGGCGCGGCGCCGGCCATCGGTCCGGTGGGATCCCCGCTCTCGCCCCCGCTGGTCACCGCGGCGTCCTCGTCGCCGGTCCCTGCGGCGTCCCCGTGCGGCGATGGCGCTGCCTGCGGGCTACCACTCGCCGTCGGGTCGCCGGTCCCCGAACCGGCGACCTCGACACGGCGGTCGATCTGCTGGCCGTCGCTCGCGGCCCGAGCGGTCAGCACGGCGTAGCCCGTGCGCTGGCCCCCGAGGTCGACGAGCTGGCCCGGCATCCGGATACCGGCGGCATCGAAGGCGTACTTGAGCCGTTCGCGCAGCTGGCGGGTGAGCTCCCAGTTGCGCAACGGCTTGGTGGGGATCACGACGCGGATCCGGATCCCGTCGGGGCCGTAGTGCTGCACACCCCACACCTCCGGCGCTCCGATGACGTCCTGGCCCCACAGCTG
>JAWLDJ010000185.1:0-3526 GCA_041686695.1 Nitriliruptoraceae bacterium | reverse complement strand
TGGCGACCCGGTACCTCGCGCGACCGGACGCCAGCCGGCTGGTGATCTTCGGCGCCGGTCCCCAGGCACATGCGCACCTGCTCGCGATGCACGCCCTGTTCCCCCTCAGCCACGTCAGCGTCGTCTCGCGCACCCGTGCAGCGGCCGAGGAGCTGGTGACCCGGGCGCGCGAGGAGCTCGGCCTCCAGGCCGTGGTCGCCGGTCAGGAGGCCATCGCGACCACCGATCTCATCTGTACGTGCACGACGAGTCCGACGCCGGTCTTCGATGGCGTGCTGCTGCCCGACGGGGTGCACATCAACGCCGTGGGGGCCTACCGGCCGGACCTGCAGGAGATCGACGCCGTCACCGTGGGCACCTCGGCGGTGGTCGTCGAGTCCCGCGACGCCGCGCTGTCGGAGTCCGGCGACCTGATCGTCGCTGCCCGGGACGCTGGCTGGGATCCGCGTGCGATCACCGCCGACCTGGTCGAGGTGGTCCGCGATGGCGTCGTGGTCCGCACCGACGCGTCCCAGCGCACCCTGTTCGAATCGGTGGGGGTGGCCTTCGAGGATCTCGTCATCGCCCGGGCCGTGCTGGACGCCGGCGATGGCGTGCTCTGACGTCGACGGGTGGCCGGCCCCGCTGGGGCAGGGATGGAGCCCGCGCTGGCGGCGACGACGGCTCACCCGCAGAGGGTGACGTCCTAGGTCTCGCTCAGGGCCTACCTTACGGTCCGCGCAGTGTGAGGGCGCCGACACCCGGCCGGTGCCACGACCGAAGCCTCGACGATGACCGAACCCTCCGACACCAACCCGCCCGGCTCGACCGGCAGCGCCTCCACCCCGCCCCCGCCGCCGCCGTCGCGCTCCGATCCCACGGTCCCACTGGGCGACCCGAGGTCGTCGGACGCTGATCCGACCGTCCCCATGGCGCCGACCGGGCCACCTGCCGAGGCAGGCGATGGATCGTCCGCGCTCCGGGGGGTCGTGACCACCGTCGGTACGGGTGCTCCGGTCGAGGGCGCCGAGGTGCAGGTCGCCGACACCGAGGGACGGATCGCCGGCCGGGCCACCACGGTGGCCGACGGGCGGTTCAGCGTGGTGCAGCTGCCGGCCGGTCGCTACCAGCTGCAGGTCACCAGCAACGGCTTCCTCGCTGACCGCCGCGACCACGACCACCCGGGCGGCCGTGTCCACGTCGAACTGCAGCCGGCACGGATCACCGGCACGGTCACCTCCGCGGATGCCGTCCCGGGCGACCAGGCCATCGCCGAGGTGACCGCGCGCGACGCCCAGGGTCACGTCCGGGCGCGCACGCTGACCGATGCCCAGGGCCGTTTCGCGCTGGAAGGGCTCAGCGGGGGTCGCTACGTGGTCGCGGCGAGCTCCGACGGCTTCTTCACGACCCGACGCGAGGTCGATCTCTCCGGGCAGGCGCAACCCCTCGAGCTCGAGTTGGTCCCCGCCGAGCTCCTCGGTCGGGTCCTGGCGGAGGGGAACCGTGAACCGATCCTCGATGCCCAGGCGAAGCTGCGCTCGACCGATGGCACACTGCTCGGTCAGTCGGTGACCGACCCTGCGGGTCGCTTCGTCATCCCGCTCGCCAACCTGCCGGCCGCGGGCTCGACGACGGGTACCACCCACCACCTCGAGGTGACGGCCAGCGGCTTCGAGCCGGCCACGGTCGATCTCACGCTGACCGATCAGCCCGTCCGCGAGGTCTCGGTGACCTTGGCGTCAGCGAAACGCTCACCCTGGCTGTGGGCGGGTATCGGCGCCGCACTGCTCGCGCTGCTCGCCCTGCTGTTCGGTCTGTTCTCCGGAGAGGACACGACCGTGCCGGACCTGACCGGCGCCACGATCGAGGAGGCTGCGGACCTGCTGGACGCCGAGGAACTGCTCCTCGGCGAGGTCGCGTTCACCGATGCCGATCCGGAAGCCGAGCCGGGCACGGTGCTCAGCTCGGACCCGGAGGCCGGTGCGACCGCGCAGGTCGGCGACGAGGTCGACCTGACCGCGGCCGAGGATCCGAACGTCGAGGTCCCCCGGGTCACCGGCCGTCAGGAGTCGGACGCGGTGCGGCTGCTCGACGCGCTGCGGTTCGATGTGGTGATCTCCCGCGTGGCCTCCGAGGAGCCGGCGGGCATCGTCGTCGCGCAGGACCCGGCCCCGAGGACCGAGGTGGCGGTCGGCGGCGAGGTCCGCATCGACATCAGCGAGGGGCCCGGCGAGCCCGAGCCGGAGCCCGAGCCGGAGCCGGAGCCGGAGCCCGAGCCGGAGCCGGAGCCGGAGCCCGAGCCGGAGCCGGAACCCGAGCCGGAGCCGGAGCCCGAGCCGGAGCCGGAACCGGAGCCCGAGCCGGAGCCGGAACCGGAGCCCGAGCCCGGCCCGGACGGGGGCGATGGCGATGGCGAGGGACCGCAGCTGCCCGAGATCGACACCGATGGGATCATCGACTCGATCCAGGGGTTCTTCGAACGCCTCGTCGAGTGGTTCCGCGACCTGTTCAACGACTGACCGGCAAACGCGGTGGGCGCAGCCCGGCGGGTCCGGCCGGCGGGACAACGTGCCGCTGGCGTCGTCGGGCTCAGGCCGGTGATGGCGCGCGGACGGCTGAACTGACGCCGGCGGCGATCAGCAACTGGGCGGCCAGGTAGGTCAGCATCACCCAGAAGCCGTGCGCCGGCAGGCGGACCAGTCCGGCGACCGTGTCGAGCGCGATCAGCGCATCGGAGACCACGAACAGCGCCGCGCCCGTGGCCACCATCGGGTTGATGCCGGTGGCGAGCACCGCCATCGTGACGATCACCACCGCATAGACAGCCACGGGGAGCCGCAGGGCACCGAGGTGGCTCCACAACGCCACCAGCAGGCCGAGGAGGACGGCGAGGTAGGGCAGCAGCAGTGCGGGGCGCATGAGCAGGCTGCCGCCGCGCGATGGCCAGAACGCGAGGGCGTAGGTCAGCTGTGCCACCAGGAACGCGCCCAGACCGACGAGGAACCACGTCTGGCCGCCGGGCATCAGGCCGAGGTCACCGAGCCAGGACCAGACCAGCCCGGTCGCGACCAGTGTCCGTAAACGTGCGCGCGGCGTGACGCTCAGGAACCACGCCAGCAGCACCGGCATCAGCAGCGGCTTGGTGACCAGATGCAGCCACGCCGCCCCGGCGAGCTGCCCCCCGAGGTGCAGCAGGGCCACGGCCAGGAACGCCCCGAACCAGGGCAGGTGCCTGCTGCTCATCGTGTCCTCGCGCTGCTCGGTGCTGGTGCCCGGACCGGGAGCCTTCCACACCGCGCCGGGCAGCGTCGGGATGGCGGCGCCGACACCATCGGATGGAAGAGCGGTCGGGGCGGTGGTGTTCCCGGTCCGAACGCCCGGCCCGGCCACCTCGTCGTCGTGCCGGGACCGGTGAGCACGACACACCCTGGAGCACCTCGATGCCACACACCTACGACGTCATCGTCATCGGCGCCGGCCCAGCCGGCGAGAACGCCGCCGATTACGCCAAGCAACGCGGCCTCTCGGTCGCCATCGTCGAAGCCGA
>JAWLDJ010000184.1:0-3595 GCA_041686695.1 Nitriliruptoraceae bacterium | reverse complement strand
TCCATGGGCGGGGTGGTCGTCCAGCGGGTCCTGGAGCGCTACCGCGCGGCACCGGCCGGGGTGCTACTGGCCTCCCTGCCGCCGGACCACGGCCTGCACCTCGTCGCGACCCTGCTGCGCCACGATCCGACCCTGCTGCTGACCAGCCTCGCCGGCCGTTCGGTCAACCCTCGGCCCGGCACCCTGTTCGGGCCGACGATGCCCGCCGAGGACGCCGCCCGGGTCCTCGCACAGCTCGGTCCCGAGTCCTGGCTCGCCCTACAGCAGCTCGTGCTCCCCCGGCGGATCCCGGACGTGCGGACGCCCATGCTCGTGCTCGGGGGCGAGCACGACCTGCTCGCGCCACCCCATGCCGTGATCCGCACCGCCCGCCACTACGGCACCCGCGCGCACCTGTTCCGCGGGATGGGCCACGAGCTCCACCTCGAGCCGGGGCGGGACGCGGTGCTCGACCACGTGCTCGCCTGGATCGCGGCGACGCTCGAGCCCCGCGGGGTACCGGCCGATCGCTGACCCCCGCTCGACCCCGGGGGGCTCAGGGGCGTGGCAGGGTGCTCCCGGAGTGCATGGCGCGCGCGTGGGGTGCAGGCTGTGAGCGTGGGGGCGCGAAGCCCGCCCCGAGCACCTGACCGAAACCACGACGACCACGAGATGACACCATGAGCCTCCCACCGCCCACACCGCCATCGCCACCTCGCAAGCTGTACCGCTCGCGCTCCGACCGGATGCTCGCCGGCGTGTGCGGCGGTCTCGCGGACTACCTCGGCGTGGACGTCACCGTGGTCCGGCTGATCGCGGTCGCCACGATCGTGCTGCCGGGCCCGTCGATCATCGCCTACCTGCTGGCCTGGATCATCGTGCCCGAGGAACCCTGGATCGCTGCCCGCTGACGGCGCACGACCGGCCACCGACAACGACGCCCGCCGGCATCCCGGCGGGCGTCGCTCGGTCGGGAGGAGCGCTAGGCCTTCGTCGCGGAGACGACGACCTCGAAGCTCCACAGCTCGCTGCCGGTGGCCGCCGGCCCACGGCTGGCCGACCCCGGGTGGCCCTCGTCCGGGCCGCTCGGTGCCGCTCCGGGAGCGCTGGACCGCCCGGGATGCCCCTCGACTGGGCCGCTCGGGGCCGCTGCGGAGGCACTGGACGCACCGGGATGCCCTTCGGCCGGCCCGCTCGGCGCCGCTGCCGGGGCGCTCTCGGCGCCGGGGTGCCCCACGGTGGGGTCGTTGACCCCCTCGTCGCGCGCGCCGTGGCCCTGCCGGAAGGCGTCCGAGCGCATCCAGGCGTCGAAGGCCGCGTCGTCCCTCCATCGCGTGACGACGAGGTAGCGCTCCGAGCCGTCGGTGGGCCGCAGGAGTTCGAAGGACTCGAAGCCGTCGACGGTCTCGACGTCACCGGCCCGCGCTGCGAAGCGCTCCTCGAGGACGGCGCCGTTGCCCGTCGGGACCTCGAGAACGTTGATCTTGACCACTGACATAGGTGCCTCCATGCCGACACGCCAAGGTGGCGCGTCCTCGACACCTCACTCTAACCACGCGCGACGTGCGCGCACAGGGGCCAGGCGGACGTTCGTCGGGGTGGGGGCTCCGGCGGCGCGCGGCGTCGGGCGGCCACGTCCACGGCGACACCCGCCATGGGCCCGGGTCCGAGCGCGATCGTCCGGTGGCTCACCACCACTCGGTGCCGGGTGCCCCCTTGAAGGGCCCCACGACGCGTGAGGTGATCCACCCCCCGTAGAAGTCGCTGTCGCTGGCACGGACCACCTCGCCGTCCACCTGGCAGCGGTCGACCCGGCTCGGGTAGAAGGTCACGTGATCGGCGAGCGCCTCGAACCCCGGTGTCGGCTGTGGGTAGTACCAACCCGCCAGTGGCGAGCGACGGTCACCGACGAGCAGATCGACGTAGCCCGCCTGTCCCTTGAACTCGCAGTAGGTGCGGCGCGGGTTGTCGACCAGGAGGCTGCGGTCCACGTCCTCGAGCGGGAGGTAGTACGACGGTGGGTGCGAGGTCTCCAGCACCCGGATCGCCCGATGGGTGTCTGCGACGACGCGGCCGGCGAACTCGACCACGACGTGCTCGCTGGAGGGGTCGAGTGCTGGCGGTCGGGGGTAGGACCACACCGACTCCTGCCCTTCGCCGACGGGATCGGGTTGCGGTCGGTGCACCATGGCAGTCCTTCCGGGTCGTCACGGTCGCGGGGATGTCGGCGGGACGCTGCGTCCTGAGGGCACGATGTCGGGGGTTCGGAGCCGGCGGCGTCACGGCCGGCGTCGACGGGTCGAGCAGCGTCTACCCTGCCGGTCCCGACGACCAAAGCAGGTGAGGTGGCCAGCAAGGACGATCGCCAGGCGCTCCAGCGGCGTTTCGGCGCCCTCGACGCCGCGGACCGCCGCTCGATCCTGAAGGCGGTCAACCGCGGCCGGGCCGTGGAGGTGCGCAAGCACGCCCCACTGGCGGTCCACATCGCGCACCGCCAGATGCGGTTCTGGAAGTGGTCGTGGGTCATCGGTCCGGCGGTCGGACTGCTGCAGATCGGACAGCTGGGGCTGGCCGCCGCCGTGCTCAACGCCCTGCTGGCCACCGCGCTGCTCGGGTCCATGTCGGCCTTCTTCTACCTGCGGGCGCAGCGCTCGGCGCAGGCCAACCTCGCCCTGATGGGCGGCAAACGCCCGCGCCCGGGTTTCGACGCACCGGAGCCCGGCCGTCGCTGGTGGCAGCGCCGGGGCGCCGGCGCGGACCAGGCGGCCGCCACCGACCGGGCCCGGACCTCGGACCCGGACCGCTCGGAGACCGGGGCGCGCGGCGGCCGGACCCCACGGCGGTGGTGGGGCGGACGTGACACGCGGCCGGCGACCACGGCCGGCAGCTCCAGCGGCCAGGGGCACCTGCCGGGCCGGCCCCGCGCGGCGGGCGGCACCACCTCCGGCACCGGTGACGGTGAGGCCGGCCCGTCTGCCGCCGAGCAGCGGCGCCCCGAGCCGCAGCTGCCGCCCGAGCGCCGGCCCTACCAGCCTCGGGGCAAGAAGCGGCGCGGTCGCTGAACCGCTCGCTCGAGCCTGATCGGCGGGCTCGACCCTGATCGGCGGGCTCGAGCCGGCGTCACGCTGCGGACGCCGCGGTCGCCGGGCGGCGCCGCGCCGGGGCTGGTTACGGCGACGACGGCGAGTTGCCGGCCGTCGCCAGGGTCGCTCGCGCCACCTCAGCCACGTGCTCGGGGGTGAAGCCGAACTCGGCGAGCACGCGCTCCGACGGTGCGGAGGCGCCGAAACGGTCCAGCCCCACCACCGCGCCGGCAGCTCCGACGATCCGCTCCCATCCGAAGGTGACCCCCGCCTCGACCGCGACGCGCGCCGTGGTGCTCGGCGGCAGGACCTCGTCGCGGTAGGCCGCCTCCTGGGCCAGGAACACCTCGACGGCGGGCAGCGACACCACCCGCACCGACACCCCCTCGGCAGCGAGCAGGTCCGCGGCGTCGCTGCACACCGCGACCTCCGAGCCGGTGCCGACGAGCACGACGTCGGGGTCACCTGCCACCTCGGTGTCGCCGTCGGCGGGCACGTCACGGAGCACGTAGCCCCCCCGCGCCATCGCGTCG
>JAWLDJ010000183.1:0-3722 GCA_041686695.1 Nitriliruptoraceae bacterium | reverse complement strand
CCGGCCCGCCAGTACAGCTCCAGGTTCTCGCGGCCGGACAGCTCCGGCACGAACCCGGGGCCCTCGATCAGCGCGCCGACCCGCGTGAGCACGGGATGGCCGGGCCGAACCCGGTGCCCGAACAGCTCGACGCCGCCGGTGGTGGGGTGCGCCAGCCCCACCAGCATCCGAAGCGCGGAGGTCTTGCCCGCACCGTTGGGGCCGAGCAGGCCCATCACCTGCCCACTGCCGACCTCCAGGGTGAGATCGTCGACCGCGACCTTGCCGTCGGGGTAGCGCTTCCCGAGTCCGGACAGCGCCACCGGGGGCGTCGCCCCATCCGCGCCGGCACGGTCCGAGGCGGGGTCCGCGTGCGGCCACTCCTGGTCTTGGCCTCCCGTGCCTTCCCGCTCCGGCTCCACATCCCTGCCCCGGCGACGCGACAGCAGGCCAGCGCCCAGCAGGCTCAGCACGACCAGCACGACCAGCACCGCGATCAGGATCGGGCTCGCTCGAGTCGAGGTCGCCGCCACCTCGGCGGTGGGAAGGGTGAGCACCGCCTCCTCGTCCAGGCCGAGGGTGACGGTCGTGGGTTCCGTGAGGTTGTCGAAGGCCTGGTCGGTGGTGGCCACGGTCAGTCGCAACCGGTGGCCGGCCCGGAGGCGATGGGCGAGCACGGGGAGCTCGACCGTGACCGTCGCGGGCAGGTTGGTGGCACGCACCGGGGTGACGGCCTGCTGGAGCAAGCGGGTGCGTCCGTCCGGCGCGAGGTCGCTGAGCTTCACGAAGACGCGCGCCTCGTCACCATCGGCGTCCAGGGTCAGTCCGAGGTTCGGCGCCCCGAACAGCACCAGGTCCTGGTCCTGTGCTTCGGCGATGAAGGCGACGTGCTGTCCGGCGATGTCCGCGCTCGGGAGCAGGTCGCCGAGACCGCCCGTGCCGGGCAGCGTCGACAGCGCCGCCGGCTGGCCACCCGGCGGGGAGAAGATCGTGCGTGCCGCCGGCACCGATCCACCGCCCTGGTCGTCGGTGGCGGCCGGTCCCGACGTGAGCCGACCATCCGGCGTCAGCGCGAGACGCAGCGTCACCCCGGTGGTCTGCTGGCGCTCGGCATCGATGACCTCGTCGGTGACCGCATCGGTCCACACCAGCACGGGCTCGCTGGTCCCCGTCGGTTCCTGGCCCGTCGCGGCGGCCCCGGTGGGATCATCGAGCCAGCGGTCCAACCAGGCGCGCACCTCCTGGTCGATCTCCTCGTTCCCGGCACCGAAGGCGACCTGCTGATGGCCGCCGGGCACCCACCGCTGACGGACCGGGGTGCCCGCAGCAGCGATCGCGTCGGCGTTGGCCACGGCCTGCGCCAGATCGAACAGGGTGTCGTCCTGGCCCTGCACCAGCAGCGTCGGTGCGGTCACCCGCCCGAGCTCTCCCACGGGGCTCGAGGCCTCCAGGAGCTCGGCCGCCTCGGGGGTCATCGTCCCCGCGGTCGCGATCGCGAGGTAGGCATCGCAGACCTCGGGGCTGAACCGCCCGCAGGGCGATGGCGCGGTGCTACCCGCAGGAGGGCGGGCCAGGGCGTCGTCAGGGATCGAGCCGGTCGCGGCCTCGTCGTCGGCCGGACGGTCGAGCCCGCCAGCGGGCGGGCCGGTCCCAGCATCCGGCGCACCACCTCCGGGTGGCCCGGAGAGGAGGCCGGGGGTGGCCCGTGCCGTGAACAGCAGCCCGGTCCAGGCGGTCTTGACGACCCCGGCCGCAGGAGCGTCTCCGCCCGGTCCCGGGTCGACCACGCCGTTGGGCGCCAGCGCCGAGGTGAGGGAGTGCCAGGCGGCGAGCGCGACCACCGCATCCAACCGGGGCTCGGCCGTGGCCGCGAGGAGGGCGGTACCGCCCCCGTAGCTGCTGCCGGCGATGGCGACCCGGGGGTCGTCGGCTGCGTCGTTGCGCACCTCTGGACGCGCTGCCAGCAGGTCCACCAGGGCGGCGACGTCGGCGATCTCCCTCCCGGGTGCAGCGATGGCCACGTCGCCACCCGAGGCGCCGAACCCCCGCGAGGACCACGTCAGGACCACGTAACCGGCGTCCGCCAGGGATCTTGCCGGCCCGTCGACCGCGGTGCGGTCGCTGAGGAAGCCATGGCCGAGCAGCACCGCCGGCCTCGGATCCTCCGCCGAGGCCCCGGGGGGCAGGTACAGAGCGGCGTCGAGCGCCACCTCGTCGTCCTGGCTGCCGGCCTCGACCCGCAGCGGCTCGACCACCACCTCGGCGTCGGCGGTCACGAGGAGCAGCGCCAGACCCACCACGAGGACGGCGGCGGCGGGCAGCACCCACCGCCACCGTCGCATCATCACAGCTCCTGGGCGCGCACCTGCTCGAGCAGCCGGAGCCACACCTCTGAGATGGTGGGGAAGGCGGGCACGGCGTGCCACAGCCGGTCGATCGTGACCTCGCTGACGATCGCGATCGTAGCGGCGTGGAGCATCTCACCGACCCCGGGCCCGACGAAGGTCGCACCGAGGATGGTCCGTCGCTCACGGTCGATCACCAGCTGCACCGTGCCGCTGGTGCCCTTGCCGTACAGCGCGCCGCCGGCGGTGTGGCCGAGGTTGAAGCTGACTGCCAGGACGTCGTGGCCGGCCACCTCGGCGGCTCGCTCGGTCAGCCCGACCGCAGCGATCTGCGGATCGGTGAACACCACCCGTGGAACGGCGGTGTGGTCGGCCCACGCCGGCTCGACGTCCACACCGGCCAGCCCGTCGCCGACCAGCCGCGCCTGGTACTTGCCCTGGTGGGTGAGCAGCGCCCGTGCGTTCGCATCCCCGACGACGTAGAGCCAGTCGTGACCGGGAACGCGCAGGTGGTCGTCGACGTCGATGAAGCCGGCCCGGCCGGGTTCGACGCCCACCGTGTCCAGCCCGAGGTCATCCGTGGGAGCTCGACGACCGACGGCCACCAGTAGCTCGTCCCCGGTCAGTTCCCGACCATCGGCCAGGGTGACGGTCACGGGGCCGTCGGTGCCCTCGCGGGCGACCTGCTCGGCGCGGGCACCGAGCTCGATCGCGATCCCGTCGGCCTCCAGGGCCGCCACCAGCTCATCGCTGACGAAGGGCTCCTCGTTGGCCAGCAGGCCGTCCAGCATCTCGATGATCGTCACCTCGGACGCGCCGAGCCGGCGGACCGCCTGAGCCATCTCGACCCCGACCACGCCGCCACCGAGCACGAGCAGTCGCTCCGGGATGTCCTTGATCTCCGTCACGTCCCGGTTGTCCCACGTCACGGTCTCGGCCAGGCCCGGGATCGGCGGGATCGCCGCTCTCGAGCCCACGCCGAGCACGACCCCGCGCGTCGCCTCGTAGCGGGTGACGGTGCCGTCTGCCGCGGTCACCTCGACGCTGCGCTCGCCCGCGAGCCGTCCGTGGCCCCGCAGGAGCTCGACATCGACCGAGTCGAGCCACTCGGCCTGCCCGTCATCCTGCCAGGAGGAGGTGAAGGCGTCGCGACTGCGCAGGACGGCATCGACGTCGATGTCGCCGGTGACCGCCGACGCCGCCGCGGGGAGGCGCTTGACCGCCGCGAGCGCCTCGGTCGGACGCAGCAGCGCCTTGGAGGGCATGCAGCCCCAGTAGCTGCACTCGCCGCCGACCAGATCGGCTTCGACGATGGCGACCGAGAGGCCGCGTTGCTTGGCGTAATCGGCGGCGTTCTCGCCGGCTGGGCCGGCGCCGATGACGATGACGTCGTAGGTG
>JAWLDJ010000182.1:0-3763 GCA_041686695.1 Nitriliruptoraceae bacterium | reverse complement strand
GCGCTCACACTCAGCGTCGCGCTCATCGCCTGGAGCCTGGTGGCCAACTGGGCGATCGGCGACGCGGCCTACACGATCCGCAACCTGCTGCTCACCGCGGGCGCACTGGTGGCCGCCCGCATGGCCGGACTGGAGCCCGACGAACTCGGGCTGGCACGCCGGCAGCTCGCTCGCGGCCTGGCCTGGGGGGCCGGCGCTGCCGGGGTGATCGCTGTCGTCATCGGTGCCGGCATCGCGCTCGCGGAGCTACTGCCCGGGGTGACGCTGCTGCTGTCAGACGAACGGGCCCAGCTCGAGGGTGCGGCGCTCGCTGGGGCGGCGCTGGTCAGGATCCCGATCGGCACCGCGCTGTTCGAGGAGGTGGTGTTCCGCGGCGTGCTCCTCGCGGTGTTCCTCCGCTGCGCGTCCCCGACCACGGCCGTGATCTCCAGCAGTGCCGTCTTCGGCCTATGGCACATCGCTCCGACCGCGGTGGCTCTGGAGCTCAACGGCATCGCTGCCACCTCGCCGGCGGCCCTCGGGACCATCATCGTCAGCGTGGCCGTGACGACGGTGGCCGGCCTCGCGTTCACGTGGCTGCGCTGGCGCTCCGGCAGTCTGCTCGCACCGGTGCTGGCGCACTGGGCGACCAACGCGCTCGGGTTGCTGGCCGCCGCGATGAGCTGATCACTCACGCCCTCCGCGGGCCGCGATGCGGACCACTCCCATGGCCGCTCCACCACCACGCACTAGCAACCACGCCACCGCGGACGCGATCGCAGCCGACCGACGGGCTGGCAGCGCCACTCGTCACCACCGCCCGATCCGACTGCATGCCCCAGCTGCTCGCGGCACGCCGGCCGAGGCCTGGGGGGCCCGATCGCCACAGCCGAGGCCTGGGGTGCCCGATCGCGACGGCCGAGGCCTAGGGTGCTCCAAGATGGACGCGACGACGGACCCGACCCCCCTGCCCCGGGTCCGACGCTACGGGTCGCCCCCTCGGCGGCTGGTCGTGCTCCACGGCGGTCCAGGTGCGCCGGGGACGGTCGCTGGGCTGGCTCGCGAGTTGGCCGTGGACGGGACGGGGGTGCTGGAGCCACTCCAGAGCGCGCAGAGCATCGATGGCCAGGTGCGTGAGCTCGCTGAGACCCTGGCGGCAGAGGGCCCCGGCCCCTGCATCGCGGTCGGGTCGTCCTGGGGAGCGATGCTCGCCGTCCTGACCGCACAGCGGCACCCCCATCGCTTCTCACGGCTGGTGCTCGTCGGCAGCGCACCCTTCGACCCGGGTGGTGGGGCCGCGACCGGTGCCGCACGGTGGGCGCGGATGTCGGATGCCCGGCGTGCCGAGTTCGAGCAACTGCAGGCCCTGATCGCAGGACCGGACCGCCAGCGCGCCGCAGCCGCGTTCGCACGATCCGCCGACCTGCTGCTCGAGGTAGACCACCTCGACCCGATCGTCGACCACCTGGAGGTCATGGCGTACCAGCTCGAGGTGTTCGAAGCGGTGTGGGGCGAGGTCTCCCGGCGCCGCGCTACGGACACGCTGCTCGACCCCGCGCTGCCCCTCTCCTGCCCCGTGGTGGTGCTGCATGGTGACCACGATCCTCACCCGCTCGCCGGCGTGGTCGCGCCGCTGGGCGCGATCACCGGTGATCTCGCCGTGCAGGTGCTCGAGCGCTGTGGGCACCTCCCGTGGCTCGAACGCGGGGCCCGCAAGCGCTTCCTCGACGTCCTGAGCGCTGCTGTCCGACCCAGTGTCTGACGTCGACACGTCGGAGGCGCGTGCCCGACGCCGCTCGCCACCTCGACGGTCCGATGCGGCAGCTGACACCGCGCAGCGGCCGCGGGAACGCGAACGCAGCCGCCACGGGAACGCCGGGCCAGCCGCTGACGTCACACCGGCGAGGACCACGTCGGCCCCGTGGAGGACGGACATGCGCATCCATAGGCTCCTGACCGCTCTTGTCGGGCTCGTGCTCACCGCCTGCGCCGGCACCGCTGGCCCCGCCGACACCATCGACGACGGCGGCGCCTCCGCCTCGCCAGAAGGATCGTGGGCGCTCGCGGACGCCGAACCCGCGATCGAGGTCCCGGCCGATGCTCGCATCACCCTGTCGGTCGAGCCCGACGGCACCGACTGGCAGGTGGGTGGCACCTCGGCGTGCAATTCCTACGGCGGCAGCGTCGTCACCGACGGCGACCGGTGGCGTGGTGAGGGTTTCGGGATGACCGAGATGGCCTGCGAGGAAGCCCGGATGGCGGCCGAGCAGGCCTACCTCGACGCGCTCCTCGCGGTCGAGGCCTGGGCGCGACCGTCCGCGGACGAGCTCGTACTCACCGGTCCCGGGGTCGAGCTGCGGTTCGCAGACCTGGCCCCGGTGCCGACGGCGGACCTGACCGACACGACGTGGCTGCTCGACGGGCTGACCGCCGGGGCGGGGCCGCAGGCAACGGTCACATCGACCGTGGCCGACGCCGAGGAGGCAACCCTCCACCTCGCCGCCGACGGCACCATGACGGCATCGACCGGCTGCCGGACGTTCAGCGGGGAGTGGAGAGAGACCGGCGACGAGGTGCTGCTGACCACCTTCGGCCAGCGCGACGACTCCCCGAACGTCGCCGCCGATGGCACCACGACCTGTCCGGCAGCGGTCATCGCCCAGGAGGATCACGTGCTGTCGGTGCTCGGCGACGGCTTCCGTGCCGAGGTCGAGGGCCGTCGACTGACGCTGCTCTCCCGTGACGGCCTCGGGCTCACCTACCGCACCACCGACGCCGACCCGGACCGTCGCCGGTAGCAGCCACCTCGCCGCTGGTGTTTCGATGAGCCAGGCGAGCAGCGAGCGCGGTCGACCCGCGCCGCGCCGTCAAGCCGGACGGTGGTGGGAGCGATGCGCGACCCGCAGACGAGGCTGGCCCTGGCGGGTGACGTGATGCTGGGGCGCGGCATCGACCAGATCCTGCCGCATCCCGGTGATCCGATCCTGCGCGAGCGCTACGTCACGGACGCGCGCCGCTACGTCGAGCTGGCGGAGCAGGTCAACGGCCCCCTGCCCCGCCCGGTCGAACCTGCGTGGCCGTGGGGCGACAGCCTGGTCGCGCTCGAGCAGGCGGATCCCGATGTGCGCATCCTCAACCTGGAGACCAGCATCACCCGCAGCGATCGCTTCGCCGCTGGGAAGGCGGTGCACTACCGGATGAACCCGGCCAACCTCGCGTGCCTGACGGCCGCCCGACCCGACGCCTGCACGCTCGCCAACAACCATGTGCTCGACCTCGGCCCCGAGGGGCTCGAGGAGACACTCGACGTGCTGTCCGCCGCCGGACTCACGGTGACGGGTGCCGGCCGCGACCTGGAGGAGGCGTGGCGGCCGGCGGTCGTCGACCTGGCGGCTGCCGGGCGCGTCCTCGTCTTCTCGATGGGAGCCCGGAGCAGCGGCATCCCGCCCTCGTGGGGGGCCGCCGACGCCCGCCCCGGCGTCGCTGCGCTCGACGAACCGTTGACCAGCCAGGCGCCCATGGTCGTGGACCGGATGCAGGGTTGGCGCCGCGAGGGTGACCGGGTCGTGGCGTCGGTCCACTGGGGCTCGAACTGGGGCTACGAGATCGACGACGACCAGGTCGGCTTCGCACACGCCCTGATCAACGGGGGTGTCGACGTGGTGCACGGACACTCCTCACACCACCCCCGGCCCATCGAGATCTACCGCGAGCGGCCGATCCTGTACGGCTGCGGCGATCTCATCAACGACTACGAGGGCATCGCGGGCCACGAGGCGTACCG
>JAWLDJ010000181.1:0-3774 GCA_041686695.1 Nitriliruptoraceae bacterium | reverse complement strand
CCACGGCATCGGGCCGGAGCGTCAGATCGCGCCCTTCCCCGAGGGTGTGCTGGCCTACGAGGACCGCGAGGTGTCCGACACCAGCGAGGAGGACGCTCCCATCGAGGGGCTGACCCCGGAGGGGGGCATGGAGGAGCTCGACGCCGAGGACCGTGAGGGGGTCGTCAGCGAGGACGGCTCCTAGCGCACGGAGCCCGGGGTCCGGCCCGCCATCCCTGCTGGCGACGCCGCCCCGGGGGCCCGGCCGCGGAGCCGTCGCCACCAGGCGGCGATCCAGGACCCCCACCGGAAGGGCTGCACGTACGCCGCGGCGACGGCACGGGCCGGCACCGGCGCCCTGGCGTCGAGTTCGCGCCGGCGCCCGAGCGCCCTGCCCAGGCCGCGGAGCTGGCGCACGGCCCCGGGCAGCGCCTGCGGCACGGTCAGCGTCAGCTCGAGCGTCTTGAGCCCGGTGGTCAGCAGCACCGAGGGCCACTCCTGCCACGTGGGTCGGTCGCACGTCACGAGCACGAGCAACCGGTTGGCCAGGTTCAGCGACTCCACCCGCGGGGTCCGGCGTGGTCCCGACCCACCGCGCTGATGGGTACCGGCCGCCGCCGGCTCGTACCAGGCGGTCCACCCGAACCGACGGGCGCGCCAGTCCAGCTCGATGTCGTCGAAGTAGGCGATGAGGTCCTCGGTCAGCACCTGTCCGTCGCGCCAACGGACCTGATCGAGCATCGCCCGGCGGTGGAGCGCGCAGGCCCCCGACGCCCCGAACACCTCGCCGGCGGGGAACCCGACGCGCGCCGCCAGCTCGCCCTCACCGCGGTTGCGGTAGAGGCGGGCGCTCGTCAGCTCATGCCCGGTGGTGTCGATGACGGCGTCACCGCCGGGTCCGGGGACCGGGCGCAGCAGCCGGGGCTGGACGCTGCCACAGCGCGGGAGCTGCTCGAGGCGCTCGACGCAGCGTCGCACCAGCTCCGGCGCCAGGACCACGTCGGGGTTGACGAACAGCACCGCGTCGACCCCGGCGTCCAGCGTGGCCAGCGCATCGTTGACCCCACCGCAGAACCCGCGGTTGGTGGTCGCGACGAGCAGACGCACCGGGTGCGCGCTGGCCGCTGCCCGTGCGGCACGCACCACCTCGACGGAGGCGTCCGCCGAGGCGTTGTCGACCACGACCACCTCGAGGTCCGGATGGTCCTGGGACTCCAGGCTGGCCAGCAGGGCCTCGAGGTGCTCCGCGCTGTTCCAGCTGACGACGATCGCGGCGACCCGCACGCCGCTCAGCCCCGGGCCTGGCGATGTTGGAGACGCGGCAGCGGGATCGGCCCCGCCTTGCCGTCGCCGGTGCGGCGGGCCGGCCCCTCGGTGACCACCGCGCTGGCGGACAGGTCGACCAGTCCCGCACCGCCGGGCGCCGGGCGCACCCCGAACCGGGCCGCGTCGGCGACCACCGCCCACGTCTCCCGCCCGGAGGCGTCGGTGACCGAGCACGCGAGCGCGTAGTGGCCGGCCAGCAGGTGGGCGGTGAACCGGATCTCGACCGTGGCCTCCTGCCCCGGTTCGAGCGGGCCGACGCCGACGCCCTGCCAGGTCGTGTGCAGCTCGTACAGGTGGGCACCGTCACCGCGGGAGATCACGAGCCCCACCGAGCACACGTCCACCGCCGTGAGCGCTCTGAGCCGGATCCGGGCGGTCAGGTTCGCTGAGGGGGCCACCTCGGTGACGACCTCGCCGTCGGCGCACACCAGCTCGACCTCGTCGATCGCGACCTGGCTGGCACCGCGGCGACGGTCCACCCGTGGTGCGCTCCGGCTGGCGGCGCGCTGGCGGTACAGCTCGACCCCCTCGGCGACCGGACCGTCGAAGACCACGTGCCCCTGATCGAGCACGATCGCGCGGTCGCACATGTCCCGGACGGCATCGAGGTCGTGGCTGACCAGGACGAAGGTCTTGCCGGCGTCCCGGAAGGCACGCATGCGCTCCAGCGACCGTGCCTGGAACTCCGCATCGCCGACGGCGAGCACCTCGTCCACCAGCAGGATGTCGGGCTCGACCATCACGGCCACGGCGAACCCGAGCCGCACCTCCAGACCGGACGAGTAGGTGCGCACGGCGGTGTCCAGCAGGTGCTCGACCCCGGCGAAGGCGACGATCTCGTCGAACCGCTCGGCGATCTCCGCGCCGGACAGACCCAGGATGGCACCGTTGAGCCGGATGTTCTCCCGCCCGGTCAGGTCGCCGTGGAACCCCGCACCGAGCTCGAGCAGCGACGCCACCCGGCCGTTGGTGACGACCGTGCCCTCGTCCGGGGGGAGGATCCGGGCCAGGAGCTTCAGCAGGGTGGACTTGCCCGAGCCGTTGGGACCGATCACCGCCACGGACTCCCCGTGCTCCACCGTGAAGCTGATGTCCTCGAGGGCGTTGAAATCGGTGTAGGAGGCCCGCCGCAGCCGGTAGAGGCGCTCCTTCAGCCCGCTGGGGCGCTGGTGGAACAGCCGGAAGGTCTCGGTGACCCGGTCCATGACGATGGCCGGCTTCTCGGGGTCGACGGCGGCACCGGCGAGCTGTCCGATGCGGCGGCGCTGTGAGCCGGAGGACACGCTCACACCTCCTTGGCGAAGGTGCGGGCGCGACGCAGGAACACGACGTAGCCGGCGACGAAGGCGACCAGCGCCCAGCCGGCCGCCAGCGCGACGGCAGCCAGGCTCGGCCAGGCGGGTGGGCCGTCCGCAAGCGGCGCGATGGCGTCACCGGTGGCGCTGACCGGGCCGTAGAGCCCGAGCCGCGCGAGTTCGACGAAGATCGTCGCGGGGTTGACGGCGATCACCCGGGCGATCCAGGCGAACCCCTCGCCCATCTGGGCGGTGACCAGGGCCAACGGGTAGATCACCGGTGTCGCGTAGAACCACACCTGGAAGATCACCACGAACAGCTCCTGCAGGTCCCGGAAGGTGACGTTGACCCCCGCGAACCACATCGCGACGCCGGAGGTGAACACGGTCAGGAGCGCGATCGCCACCAGCGTGGTCGGCACGTGGAAGAGCACCCCGAGCCCGCGCGTGGCGACCAGGTAGGGACTGAGCACCAGCAGCGCGAGCAGCAGGTGGGTCAGCTGCGCGAAGACGTGCGAGAGCGGCAGGACCTCGCGGGGGAAGTACACCTTCTTGATCAGCTCGGCGTTGCCGACGATCGAGTGGATCGCGCCCTGGCAGGAGTTCTGGAGGAACTGCCACACGAGGAAGCCGGCGATGAAGAAGGCCGGGAAGTCGTCCACGGGGATGCGCACGATCTGGGTGAAGACGACGCTGAAGACCGCGGTCATCAGCACCGGGGTGAGCATGGACCACAGGAACCCGAGCGCGGAGTTGCGGTAGCGGACCTTCAGTTCCTTGCGTACCAGCTGGTCGAGCAGCTCCCGGGCCCGCCAGAGCTCGACGAGCTTGCCCGACACCGCCAGGGCCGCACGGCGCGGCCCGCTGGGCATCAGGACCGCATCGACACCGCCAGGTTGCGCGGTCACCTCTGCACCCCCGGTGTCCTCCACCACGACCGTCGCGCACGGGGGTGCCTGGTCGTGGCTGCAGCGCACCCATGACGTGTGTAGCACAGCTGCGGGGGCGACCCGGAGGCCGTGATCGTGCCACCGCACACCGTCGGGCGGCGGACGCCGTCCGCGCTGGCGCTCGTCGCGGGCCCAGGGTCGCCGCTCACCGTGCGACCCGCTCACCGGTGACACTGCCCGGCCGGCGTCGGCGCTCGGCCAGCGCGGTCAGCACCACCCACAGC
>JAWLDJ010000180.1:0-3820 GCA_041686695.1 Nitriliruptoraceae bacterium | reverse complement strand
ACGGCCGTCCTCGAACCGCACGATCCAGGCGACCTCGGTCAGCTGGTGGCGGGCGAAGTCGAGCCCCGTGGTCTCGGTGTCGATGAAGACGAAGCGGGTCCCCGATGGACCCGTGGCAGTGGGGGTGCCGCTTCGGCTCCCAGCGGGGTCCGGTGCGGTGTCCGGGCCACCGAGGTGGTCGCCCACGGTGACGCGGTCGGGGTCGCTGCCGCTGGTGCCGGACATCCGTGCTCCCTCTCGCTGGCCGTCGGACGGGCGCGGGGGCACGCTACCGGCGGCGCTGGCGCTGTGATCGCTACGCCTGCGGCCGCGCCCGCCCGGCACCCGGGCACCGCCTGCAGGTGCCGAGCCGGGCGGGACGTCGGCGCGAACCGGTGACCGGCACGAGGTTGAGCCCCCGGGTGGTGGATCCCGGGGGCTCGCGGAGCGGTGTGGCGGGACACCGCCCCGCCAGGCCGGCGGCGAGGTGGAACGCCGCGGCCGTGGGGAAGGACGTGCGCCGGGTGGCGAGGTAGGGAGAGGACATCGCCACCGCGACGACCTCGACGCTAGGGGCGCAGACCGACATCGCCGTTACGGCGAGGCTGACAACGGGTGAACGGCTCGGGTCGACGCGGTGGTCGTCGGTCGCGGCGTGGCCCGGCGCCGGCGCCGCCCTCCTGGCAGGACCGTCGCGGTCCCACGATCGGGCGCGACCTGTCGCGCCGCGTCCTCGACGTCGAACATCCGTTCGGCTACCTTGGTGTGGCGTTCGGAAGGTTCTCCACAGGTCGTGGTGGGCCTGCCACCGAGGTGTCACGCCCACCACGTACGGTGCCACCGACCGGCCGACCGCACCGCCAGCCCCGTCGCCACCGGCCACCCCACCGCAGGAACAGGACGTTCGGAGACCCCGTGGACAAGGACAAGGCCCTCGACCTGGCCCTCGCCAACATCGAGAAGCAGTTCGGCAAGGGCTCGCTGATGAAGCTCGGCGACACCGTGGGGCAGCTGGTCCCGGCGATCCCCACCGGGGCGCTGTCGCTGGACATCGCCCTGGGGGTCGGAGGGCTGCCGCGTGGTCGCGTGGTCGAGATCTACGGCCCGGAGAGCTCGGGCAAGACGACGGTGGCACTGCACGTGATCGCGGAGGCGCAACGTGCCGGCGGCATCGCTGCCTTCATCGATGCCGAGCACGCCCTGGACCCGACCTACGCCGAGGCGTTGGGGGTCGACATCAACGAGCTGCTGGTCTCCCAACCCGATACCGGCGAACAGGCGCTGGAGATCGCCGACATGCTCGTGCGTTCCGCAGCTGTCGATGTGATCGTCGTGGACTCCGTGGCAGCCCTGACCCCGCGAGCAGAGATCGAGGGGGAGATGGGTGACAGCCACGTCGGGCTGCAGGCCCGGCTGATGTCCCAGGCCCTGCGCAAGCTCTCCGGCTCACTGAAGAAGTCCAACACCACGGCGGTGTTCATCAACCAGTTGCGCGAGAAGATCGGCGTGATGTTCGGTTCCCCGGAGACGACGCCAGGCGGGCGCGCCTTGAAGTTCTACTCCTCGGTACGGCTCGACGTTCGCCGGATCGAGACGTTGAAGGACGGTACCGACGCCGTCGGCAACCGTGTCCGGGTCAAGGTCGTCAAGAACAAGGTCGCTCCGCCCTTCCGGCAGGCCGAGTTCGACATCATCTACGGCGAAGGGATCTCCAAGGAGGGGTCGCTGATCGATGTCGGGGTGGAGGAGGCCATCATCCGCAAGGCGGGTGCGTGGTACACCTACGACGGTGAGCAGCTCGGGCAGGGCAAGGAGAAGGCTCGCCTGTTCCTCAAGGAGAACCTCGACATCGCCCAGGAGATCGAGAAGAAGGTCAAGGAGAAGCTCGGTCTCGATCCCCTGGCGGCGGACAGCAGCGAGATCCTGCACGAGGAGGAGTGAGCGTGGCCGATCACGCCACTCCCTACCGGGATGCGGAAGCGTGGCTCGCCGAGCGCGGCGTGGTCCGCGAACCGATCCACCTCGCGCCCCGGCCCACGCCCGAGGACGCCCCGCCGTCGGCATCCGCGGATCGAGGACCGTCGTCCGAGGTGGCGGCGGCGACCGGTGCCGACGGTGCCAGTGCCGACGGTGCTGCTGCTGACGGTGCCGATGCTGACGGTGCCGATGGCGCCAGCGGCGCCGAAGGCCCGCGAACGCCGGGTGCCGTCGTCGCTGGTGCTGACCGACCCAGTGGCGAGGTCGGTGCTCGCGAGGCCCACCGGCTCCTCGGTCAGGTGGGCGCGGACGCCGCGCTGGCGGCGGCCGAACGTGATGCCATCCCGGCCACGTCACCCGGACTCGAGGACGACGTCGCACGGGCTGTGGCCTTCATCCGTCGGTCCACCGCCGGCGCGCCACAGGCCGAAGGGCGTCTGCGGGACAAGCTGACCGAGCGCGGCCACCCGGAGCAGGTCATCAGGTTGGCACTGGAGCGGGCCGGGCGGCAAGGGCTGATCGACGACGCGGCCATGGCGACCGCGCTCGTGGACGAGAAGCGTCGTGCCGGTCATGCTCCCGCGCGCATCCGCCGGGACCTGCGGGGTCGCGGATTCACGGATGAGGTCCTGGACCCACTGCTGGCGGCGGTGGAGTCCGAGGACCAGGAGGCTGCCGCGTTCGCCGTCGCAGCCGAGCGTGCGGCGCGGCTCACCGGCACCGCGACCGAGGCGGCCTATCGCCGCGTGGTCGGGCACGTGACGCGACGCGGGTATCCACAGGGGCTGGCCCGCAAGGTTGCACGCGCTGCGGTGTTCAGTTCCCGTGAGCAGGAGCGCGCCGCGGGGCGGTGAGTTCGGTCGGTAGCGGTGAGCGCGAGGGGCGACGGTAGTCTCCTCGGGACCGAGCGGAGGGCGCAGACACCATGGACCTGCTGCAGACCTGGTTGTTGATCGGCGTACCCGGGCTGGTGGTCGTGGCCGCCCTGTTCGTCGGTCGCTCTCGGGTACGTGCGCTCCTGGGCTTCCTCACGCTGGCCGTGCTCGTCGTCGTCTTCGTGCTCACCCCCGGTGGCGGGCCCTCCGCCGCCGTGGTGGGCGTGGTCGGACTGATGGCGGTGGCCACGGGACGGGGCAGCCACCTGGACGACGAGCAGCCTGAGCACCACGAACAGCGACGCCGCTACACGACCGCGGACAGCGAGTAGCGCGGGCGGTCGACGTTCGAGGCCGGACCCCGAGCAGTCCCGCATGCGGTGGTGACGAGCTCTCGTCCGTGGCCGATGGCCGCGGAGGGCGGGTGAGGAGTCTCGGCGTGCCATCCGGCTGTTGAGCTCGGCTCCGGGGGTCCGCCCAGACCCGGCTGCCGATCTCGGCTGCGGGGGTCCGCCCAGGTTCGGTTGCCGATCCCGGCTGCGGCGGGTCGGGGGATAGCCTGCCCGGTGCGCCGTGCGCGGCCCGTGCCGGCGCGCCCAGCTCCGAGAACGAGGGACACATGACCGTGGCCAGGCCCGGCCGCCGCTACCTGGTGCGCACCTTCGGGTGCCAGATGAACGAACACGACTCCGGCCGCGCCGCCGGCGTGCTCGAGAGCCTCGGCTACCGCCCGACCACCTCGCCGGAGGACGCCGACCTGGTCCTGCTCAACACCTGTGCGGTGCGCGAGAACGCGGACAACCGGCTGTACGGCACCCTCGGGCACCTCAAGGCGACCAAGGAGCGCCGACGGGCCGACGGTCAGGATCTCACGATCGTCGTCGGTGGGTGCCTGGCCCAGAAGGACGGTGCCGTCGTCGCCGAGAAGGCCCCGTGGGTCGACGTGGTCTACGGGACCCACAACCTCCCCGATCTCCCGAAGCTGCTGG
>JAWLDJ010000179.1:0-3899 GCA_041686695.1 Nitriliruptoraceae bacterium | reverse complement strand
GTCGGCTCGAGCCAGAACAGCCCGCGCTCCTCGGCCTCGCGCTCACGCACGGCCTCGTACTGCTCGACGCGGTCGGGGATCGGCTCGGTCTCACCGAAGAAGGAGATCCAGGCGGTCCCGGTGTACTCCCAGTAGTGGTCGATCTCGCCGGACTCGAGCGCCGCGCGGGCGGCATCGGTCCCACCGAGGTTGACCTCGTTGATCACGGTGGCGCCCGCGTCCTCGAGCAGTGCCACGGAGATGTTGCCGAGGATCAGCTGCTCGTCGAAGTCCTTGGAGCCGACGGTGATCTCGGCGCCGTCGAGGGAGCCGTCACCGGGCTCGGCGACCTCACCTCCGGCCTCGCCGTTGGTGTCGCCGTTGCCGTCGTCTTCGAGACTGTCGCCGCCACAGGCACTCGCGATCAGTGCCAACGCAGCGATCCCGCCTGCAAGTCGCAGGTTCCGGATACGCACGGTGTTCCTTTCGGTCGTGGTCGTCCAGCGCGCCCATGTGCGGGGCGGCACCGGTTGGTGTCGTTCCCGCTGCGGGAGACGACGCCACGGCGACCCGATCTGGGGTCGTCGTCTGGTCGGATGGTCCGACGCGCGACCCGCCACGTTCCGCATCGCGCCGGGCTCGGCGTGACGGGAGGGGCGGGGGACCACCCAGCCGGAGCGTGGGGGTCGGCGGCAGCCGTGCTACCGCGGTCGTAGGACCGTTGCAGGTCGTAAGGGTACGGGTCGGGCGGCCGGATGCACGTCGCGTGGACACGCGGCCCGCGCGGGACGGCTCCGCAACCACCTGATCTTGCGGTGGGAGGGGACGGGCTCACAGTCCTTTGGGCGTGAGCTTCTCCTCGATCAGGCCGGCGACGTAATCCACCAGCAGTGCGAGCACCGCCACGAGGATGGCTCCCGTCACCAGCACGGCGGTACGACGCAGCTGGAACCCGGCGAAGATCGTCTCGCCCAGTCCGCCGCCCCCGAACAGGAAGGCCAGCGCCGCGGTCCCGACGTTCAGAACGAGCGCTGTACGCACACCCGCCAGGACGACCGGCACGGCGAGCGGGAGTTCGATGCTGCGCAGCACCCGGCGGTTCGACATCCCCATGCCCCGGCCGGCCTCCAGCACGAAACGGTCGACCTGATCGAGCCCGACCATCGTGTTGCGCAGGATCGGCAGGAAGGAGTACCCGACCAGTGACACCACGACCGGGAAGGTCCCCGTGCTCGGCAGCGCCTCCTGGGTCCGGAACAGGTAGAACAGCAGGGCCAGGAGCCCGAGCGAGGGGATGGCCTGTCCGGCGTTGCCGAGGCCGATGACCACCGGGGCGTAACGCCGCAGCTTCGGCCGCGTCGCGAGGATGCCGAGCGGCACGGCCAGCAGCAGGACCAGGATGGTCGAGTACACGGTCAGGGTCAGGTGCTGGCGCGTCTGGCCGAGCAGGTTGTCCAGGGTCAGGGTGCGGGTCTCGATCGAGTCGAGCTCCTGGCCGGCGACCCAGAAGTAGAGCGCGACGAGGACCAGGATCAGGAACAGCGGCATCCCGAGGTAGCGGACGAGGTCGGCGCGCCGCTGACGTCGCGCACCGGCGGCATCCTCGGCCCGCGCTGTCTGGCGACGTTTCGCGTCGCCCACATCGGCGGCCGACACATCCGGCGGGGTGAGGGTCGACATCAGGCGGGCACCTCGGCCTCGGGGTCAGCGAGCTTGGCAGCGCGGTAGAACTCGGCCTCCGCGTCCTTCATCGTCTGGATCGAGGTGATGATGTCGTCGATGTCGAGCAGGCCCTGGTACGCCCCGCGACGGTCGATCACGATGGCGACACCAGCCGCACCGAGCAGCATCTCCTCGAGCGCGTCCGACAGGGTCGCCTGCGGGTCCACCGTGGCACGCGCCCGGTAGCCCACGTGGTCGAGCGAGCGGCTCGTCTGTCGCAGGTCGGTCCCACGCAACCAGCGCAGCGGCCGGTTGTCGGTGTCGAGCAGCAGCATCGCGGTCCAGTCGGACTCCTCGAAGCGACGTCGCAGGGTCTCGCGGTCCTCGTCGACACGGCCGGTCAGCGCCTCACTCGGCTGGACCTCACGGACACGGGTGAGCTTGAGGCGCTTCAGGGTCGCACCGGTGCCCACGAAGTCGGCCACGAAGTCGTTGGCGGGGTTGGTCAGGATCTCCTCGGGTGTCGCGAACTGGGCGACCCGGGAGCCCTCCTGGAGGATCGCGATGCGATCGCCCATCTTGACCGCCTCGTCGATGTCGTGGGTGACGAAGGCGATCGTCTTCTGCAGTTCGTCCTGGAGGCGGAGGAACTCGTTCTGCAGACGGGTGCGTGTGATCGGGTCGATGGCCCCGAAGGGTTCGTCCATCAGCAGCACCGGCGGGTCGGCCGCCAGCGCCCGCGCCACACCGACGCGCTGGCGCTGTCCGCCGGAGAGCTCCTTGGGGAACCGTTCGCGGTACTCGTCGGGCGGGAGCCCGACCACCTCGAGCAGTTCGTCCACGCGTTGCTCGGTGCGATCCTTGTCCCATCCGAGCAGCTGGGGCACGGTCGCCACGTTGTCCCCGATCCGGATGTGCGGGAACAACCCGATCTGCTGGATCACGTAGCCGATCCGCCGCCGCAGGTGGTTCGGATCGATGGTGGTGACGTCTTCACCGTCGATGATGATGTGGCCCGACGACGGTTCGATGATGCGGTTGATCATCTTGAGGCTGGTCGTCTTGCCGCAGCCCGACGGTCCGACGAAGACGACGATCTCACCCTTGGGGATCTTCAGGCTCAGGCGATCCACCGCGGGCGTCTCCTGCCCGGGGAACCGCTTGGTGAGCTCCTGGAGCTCGATCATCGTCTCGCCGAGGTGCGCCTCGTCGCCGAGGCGGGCCTGGGGATGGTCGGCGTTTGTCACGTCACTCACGGATACCTCGAGGGATGGTCAGACGGCCGATGGCGAGGTAGAGCAGGTCGAACAGCACCGCCAGAACGACGATGAAGAGGGTCCCGCCGAGCAGCGACTCGAGCGAGCCGGTGGCGGGGATGCGTCGGATCCCGGTGAAGATCTCCTGGCCGAGACCCGGCCCGCCGACCAGCGCGGCGATGGCCGCGATGCCGACGGTGAGCAGCGTGGCGACCCGGATGCCGGCCAGCATGACCGGCCAGGCATTGGGGAGCTCGATCTTCCACAGCCGCATGGTCGCGCTCATGCCCATGCCCTTGGCGGACTCCACGACGGCGTTGTCCACCGAGAAGAGCCCGGAGACCGTGTTGCGCACGATCGGCAGGAGGGCGTAGAGCGTGAGCGCGATGATGGCGGGTGTCGCCCCGATACCGACGATCGGGATCAGCAGCGCGAACAACGCCAGCGACGGGATCGTGAGGAAGGTCGACACCAGGCTCAGGATGGGCGAGCGCAGCTGCGGTGACCGGTGGGCCAGGATGCCGAGGAACAGGCCGATCACGACCGCGATGAGGATCGGGATGGCCGTGAGGTAGATGTGTTCGAGCGTCTGCTCGAAGAGCTCCTCACGGGTACGAGGATCGGCGAGGTACTCGGTGAAGAACGCCACCTGCTCGGACCTCCGCGTCGGGTGCCGACCCGAACGTTCGGGCCCAGCATGACGTCACAACGCGAGATCCGGCTGCCCTACCGGGGCGACATCGGTCGCTGCCGATGAGATCGGATCACGAGCTGTGGCGCGCTCGGATCGGGATGATTGACGCCTACCCTAACGGCAAGATCGCACGGCCGCGACTCTGCGGCGACCGCTGCAACCGCTCGCCGCTATCCTTCGAGCCCTCGCGGGCCGACGTGGTTCGGCCGCCGCGATGCCTGCCCCCGTGCTGGAATTGGCATACAGGGACGACTCAAAATCGTCTGCCCTTGCGGGCTTGTGGGTTCGAGTCCCACCGGGGGTACCGG
>JAWLDJ010000178.1:0-3908 GCA_041686695.1 Nitriliruptoraceae bacterium | reverse complement strand
CCCTTGATGCGCAGCGCCGCGTCCTTGGTGACCAGCGTGGCATCGATCGCCATGGCGACGCACAGGATCCGATGGTCGGCTTTGGCGCGATCGAGGTACGACGGCAGCGGGGTGTCGACGTGGTTGGCCTCGATGCGCACCGAGCCGCCGCTCGGCAACGTCAGTGCGTCGCGCAGCCCGGCATCGGAGCTGGCCCGGAGCTCCTCGATCGCGCGCAGGGCCAGCCGGGCGTTACGACCCACGTCGTCCAGGGCGGTCTTCTTGCGGTCGAGTTCCTCGATGACCACCAGCGGCAGGACGACGTCGTGCTCGTCGAAGCGGAACAACGCGTTCGGATCGGCCAGGAGCACACAGGTGTCCAACACGTAGGTGCGCGGCGCCGGGCTGACCGTGCCGGGGGTGATGGCGGAGGTGGTGGTGGGCAGTGTCATGGAGAGCTCCCGGGACCGATGGCTCGATGACGGCGGCGAGATCGCGAGCCGTCGACGGGCCGACAACGACGCACGCCGCCCCTGTGGGGCGGCGTGCCGCGGTTGGCTGGTGTGATGTGGTCTCGTCACGGGCCCCGTGAACGGCGAGGAGGCGTTCGAGGGCCGTGACGGCCTGGGGACGGCGATGCGCTGCGAGCTCGGACCGCCGCTTCCGGCTGATGGGGGTGTGGGACACGAAGCGCGTGACCTCCCGGTGACCGCCGCGGGCAGCGACGGCTGCGGCGCACCGTAGCGACGGTCCTGGCCGAGACCACGCAGGCTCGACTGGCGGTCGCCCACCCGTCGTCACCCGGTCATCGTCGCCTCACCTCCCGGACACCGAACCGCCCGAACACGACGATGGGCACGCGCCGATCGCCCACCACCCATCGGCGGTGACGCCAGCCGGCCAGCCGTGACCGCTTCCGGACCCCAACCCCGCCACCTCGCCGCACCGGTGACGCCAGCCGGCCACCCCTGACCGCGTCCCGACCCCAACCCGGCCACCTCGCCGCACCGCCGATCGCCAAACCGCCGCACCGCAGCGGTGTCGCGGTGTCTCAGCGGCCGAAGCGGCGCGTCCGGCGCTGGAAGTCGCGGAGCGCTCGCAGGAAGTCGATCTTGCGGAACTCCGGCCAGTAGGCGTCGCAGAAGTAGTACTCGCTGTGCGCCGACTGCCACATCATGAAGCCGGACAACCGGACCTCGCCGGAGGTGCGGATGATCAGATCCGGGTCCGGCAGCCCTGTCGTGTACAGGTGATGGCCGATGTCGGCCGGAGTCAGCTCGGCGGCGATCTCCTCGAGCGAGGCACCGTGAGCCGCCCGATCCAGCAACAGGCTGCGCAGCGCATCCGTGATCTCCTGGCGACCCCCGTAACCGACCGCCACCTGGACCCGGAGACGATCGTGATCGACCGTGGCCTCCTCGGCGCGCTGCAGCGACTGCCGGGTGGACTCCGGCAGCAGCTCGAGCGCGCCGACAGCCGTCACCTTGAGCCCGCGGTCGGCCGCGTCCTTCGTACACCCCATGCGCTCGATCGTGGCCTCGATGATCTGCATCAACGCCGTCACCTCGGCGTCATCGCGAGTGAGGTTGTCGGTGGACAGCAACCACAGCGTGACGTAGGGGATGCCGAGCTCGAGGCACCAGTCGAGGAAGGGATCGATGTGGCGCGCGCCAGCCTCGTGGCCGTGTGACGCCGTACCGAGCCCACGCTCGGCGGCATAGCGCCGGTTGCCATCGATGATGACCCCGACATGGTTGGGCATGGGTCCATCCGTCAGCTCGCGCTCGAGCTGACGTTCGTAGACCCGGTAGACCAGATCGCGCGCACCCATGGCACCGATGCTAGGGCTCGGCGGCCATCCGGACACAGCCCGTCCTTCCGGGCACACCACACGAGCGAGGTGGTATCCTCTCCTCCTGAACACGCCCGGGCGATCACGTCCGGGCGTCCTTCGTGAGGCCCGCCCTCGTGGCCGCGGCCCGGCTGCCACCCACGGGAGCCCGACCCCCGATCCAACGATGCTTCGGAGTCTGTGATGGCCGAGACGTGGCTGAGCCAGGAGGCGTACGACCGCCTACAGCACGAGCTCGAGACCCTCAGGACGGAGGGCCGCGAGCGCATCTCGGCTGAGATCGAGGTGGCCCGCGCCCACGGCGATCTGCGGGAGAACGCGGAGTACCACGCCGCCAAGGACGAGCAGGGCAAGATGGAGGCGCGGATCCGCCAACTCCAGGAGCTACTGCGCGACGCTCGGATCGGTGAGCCCGACACCACCGATGTCGCACGTCCGGGGTTGGTCGTCGTACTGGACATCGAGGGTGACGAGGAGACCTACCTGCTCGGCAGCCGCGAAGACAGCCACGACGAGCTCGAGATCCTCTCCACGGAGAGCCCCATGGGCAGGGCGGTCCTCGATCAGGCAACCGGCGCCAACGTGAGGTTCACGACGCCGTCGGGCGTGGATCTCGAGGTCACCATCCGCGAGATCCGCACCGTCTAGGTCACCGTCTGGGTCACGGTCGGCAACAGCCTCGCACCAGCTACGAGCACGAGTCGACGGGCAGCCATCCGGCCATCCGGCCATCCGGCGCGTCACGGCACGCAGGCGCGCTCCACCCCCACAGGCTGAGAACCCCGAAGGGCAGGGAGCAGGGTGCGCGGACACGTCGAGGTCGCGGATGGTGTCCATCAGCTGACGGTGCAGGCGGGCGTGAACGTCATCGTGCTGCGGGACCAGGACGGGATCACCCTGGTCGATGCCGGGCTCGATCGGCCTGGCCTGACCGCGCGGCTGGCCCGGATCGGCATCGCCCCGAGTCAGGTCACCCGGATCCTGCTCACCCATGCCCATCCCGACCACATCGGTGGTGTCGCCCGGTTGCGCCGCGCAGGCTCCTCGGCGCCGGTGGCACTCGGCATCAACGACCTCGAGGTGGCTCGGGGGGCGACCGCCCCGCCGGAGCCAGAACTGCTCACCGCCCGTGCACTCTCGCGGGTCCCCAAGCCGGGAGCCTGGGGGCGTCGCAGCACGGTCCCTGACGCGACCGCGCTCGAGGACGGCCAACGCCTCGACGTGGCCGGTGGGCTCGAGGTGATCGCCACGCCCGGACACACCGCGGGGCACGTTGCTTTCCACCTCCCCGACCGGGACGTCGTGATCGCCGGCGACGTCGTGTTCAACGTGTTCCGTCTCCGCCCTTCCCCTGCCTTCCTGTGCTGGCGCACGGCACCGAACCTCGCATCGCTCGCACGGCTGGCCGAGCTCGGCGCCGAGACCCTGGTGCTGGCGCACGGCGCGCCGGTGACCGACGATGCCAGCGGCCGCTTGGCCCAGCTGGTCGCTGACGCCTGAACGACCTTCGGTCGAGACCCGTTGCGGCATCGGCTCCGGTCCGGCCAGAGACCCAGGTCCGGGCAGAGACCCCCGTCCGGGCAGAGACTCCCGTCCGGGCAGGGGCTCAGGTCCGCACCACTGGTGAGGGAAGGATCCATCGTGGACACCGAGACCCAGGAACGCCCCACGCCGCTCAGCCCACGCCAACGCCGCCGGACGCTCGCGAAGCTCGTGTTCCTGATCGCCGGCACCCTCTCGCTGGCCCTGTCGGTCGGCCTGTGGTTCCTCACCGAGGACCGTGAGACGGCGATCTTCGTCGGCCTCTGGGTCCCGTCGCTGTTCTCACTGGGCGCACTGGTCGCCGCCGGGGAGAGCGAACGATGAGCACCGTCACGCTCTTTGCCATCGGCGCGGTGGTGTTCATGATGGGCGGGCTCGGCCTGGTGCTGTTCATGCTCGACACCTTCCAGGACTGGCGCATCCGCGAGAAGCAGAGCGACGAGGACACCTATCTCGACGACGAGACCGTCGGCCAGGCGTTCGGTGACCCTCGCCATCAGCGGCACTGAGCGCGGCGTCTGCTCACCGCAGCCGC
>JAWLDJ010000177.1:0-4064 GCA_041686695.1 Nitriliruptoraceae bacterium | reverse complement strand
GCCCGCCCAGGGATCCGGGCGGTAGCGCGTGCGGGTGACACCGGCCCCCGCCGTCCTGAGCGCCGCCGCCGCCAGCAGGATCCCGAGCAGGAGCGCCGGGAGACCGAGCGCCGCCGGTCCGGTCCCGTCCAGGAGGCCGTACAACCCGATCAGCACGCCCGCCAGACCGGTCAGGGTCAGCGTCGTGGTCAGCCGTCGGCTCCGGGCCGGCACCGAAGCACGCCGGCCGTACCCACGGGAGTCCATCGCTGCGGCCAGCGCCAGCGACCGTTCCAGGGCGTCCTCCAGCACCGGCATCGCGACGCTCACGATGGAGCGCATGCCGCGGTCGGGCCGGCCGCGCAGTCGGCGGGCCGCCCTGATCCGCTGCACCGCGGTCACCATCGACGGCGCGAAGGACAACGCCACCACCACCGCCACGCCGACCTCGTACAGCGCCGCGGGGACGCTGGCGAGGAGCCGCTTGGGGTTCGCCAGCGCGTTGGCCGCACCGATACAGGCCAGGACGGTCGCCAGGCGTAGGCCATCGACGAGCGCCGCCGCCAGCGCGGTGTCGGTGATCGGGCCACCCAGGGTCACCCCAGCCGCCCACGCCGGTAGGGCGACCTGCGGAAGGTCGACCAGGACGGTCCCGGGCACCGCCGCGCCGAACAGGGTCTGCGCCACGACCCGGATGGTGATGACGACCATCCCGAGCTTGAGGAACACCGCGAACGACCGCGCCCAGGGCGCGTGGGAGCGCCGCGCCGTGACGACGTGCCCGGCCACGGCCAGCACCAGCAGCAGCAGCCACGGGTTGGTGGTCCGTGACGCTGCCGTGGCCAGTCCGAGCGCCCACAACCACCACGCCCCCGGGTGCAGGGTGCGCGGCAGCCGTGGCGTGTGGCGGTTCACGAGCGCGGACCGGACCGTCGCAGGTGCTGTCGCCAGGTGAGGGCACCGAGGCCGCCGAGCAGTCCCACCGCGAGGGCGGCGCCGGCCGGCGGTGTGGGTGACTCGGCGTCCCGAGCTGTCGACACCGCCACCTGGTCCTCACCGGTCGACGTCGGCTGGCCCTGCGATGTGCTCCGGGGCTGCGGAGCTGGCGCTGGCGTCGGGTCCGAGGTGATCGGATCGGGCGGAGGTGGGTCCGGCCACTCGCCGATCTCGACCTCGGGCGGTTCCCAGGTGGGTCCGGACGCCTCCTCCGCCTCGGCCGGCGCCTCCTGCGAGTTCGGTTCGGTCGTGTCGCCGGTCTCATCGACGCGGGGGTCCGGGTCGCCCGAGGCCTCCCCGGGCGCGGTCGTGTCGCTGCTCGACGCCGTAGCACCCGTGCGGTCGTTGTCGCGATCGCCGTCCGAACTCGACGGCGCAGGAGGATCCTCGTCGCTGCCGGCGCGATCGTCGCCTCCCCCCATGTTGGCGGAAGCGTCATCAGTTGGCTCGGAGGGTGGCTCCGGGTCTGGTGCCGGCTCTGGCTCCGGCTCCGGCTCTGGCACCGGCGCCGGGGTAGCGGCGGGTGGCGCGGTGCCGGGCGGTGTCGAGCCGTCCCCGAACCGCCAACCCTCGACGGTGCTTGGCGCCGGGTCACGGCTGCCCGCGCCGGTCGTGGCGTAGGTCCAGGAGCCGCCGGCATCGGCGTGCCAGTAGGACCAGTAGGCATCGGCGGGAGCACCGTTGCACGGATCCGGGCGGGCATCGATCGTGCAGACGAAGCCGGGGATGCGTGGCGCGAAGGTGTAGGAGAACCCGGCCTGCTCCAGGGCACCCAGGCCGGAGGAGGGGTCGCCGGGGGCGCAACGCGTCTGCAGTGAGCCACCCGCGGCTCTGGCGTCGACCACGACCCAGACCCCGTCGCAGGATCCGGGGCTGGCCGGGGCGGGGCTGGCCAGCACGAGCATGCTGGCCATGGCCAGCAGCAGGCTGGCGGCGGCGCCCCTCATCGTGGTCCTCATGGTCGTTCGCGCTGCTGGCGGAGCCCGGCCGTCAGCCCACCTGCCACCAGCATGAACCCGAGCAGCAGCACGGCCAGGTAGCTCGTCGGCAGGGAGGGGGACAGCCCCGAGTCGACCGAGGTCGGCTGCGGGATCTCCTGATCGGGGTCCTCCGCGTCCGAGTCCTGCCCCTCGTCGGTACCCGGCTCCGGTTCGGGTTCCGGTTCGGGCTCGGGTTCGGGTTCCGGTTCCGGTTCGGGCTCGGGTTCCGGTTCCGGTTCGGGTTCGGGTTCGGGCTCGGGTTCGGGCTCCGGCTCTGGCTCTGGCTCGCACGCCAGCATCGGAACCTCGGCACGCGCCCCGGTGCTGCTGACGGTGGCCAGGCTGCGTCCGACCAGTCCGACCACCGCCTGGGCGCTGGCCAGTTCGACGGACCCACGGTCCTGCTGGTTGAACGGGATCGCCCCCGGGCTGTCGCTGTCGCACCCATCCTGCTGGGAGACGATCCACTGCCCGGCCGAGGCCGCGGCGTCCGTCGCACCGCCGACCGACAGGGCGACGGCGGACAGGCCCGTGGAGTTGGTGTTGGTGCCGTCCGCTGAGGCGAAGCTGCCATCAGCCGCCTGGACGCTGGCCAGCCAGGAGACGGCGGCCGAGGCGGCGCCATCCTCGCCGACCGCGGTGAGTGCCTGGACGGCGAAGCCGGTCGTGTCCACCGACGAGGTGCAGGTCTCGGGCGCGAACTCCGAGGGGAACCCGCCGTCATCGCAGGCCTGGTCGACCAGAGCTGCAACCGCTTCGGGGGATGCCTCGGCGCCCGGCGTCCGCGTCAGCGCCAACAGGGCCAGTGACTGGGTCAGCGGCGTGGAGAAGTCCCCGAAGTCGCTGCGGTCGCCGAAGCGGCCGACGATCCCTTCGGCGGGGTCGGTCACCTCCAGCGAGGCCAACTGGTCGATCAGGTCGATCCCGCCGACAGCACGCGGATCGCGGTCCACGACCAGCATGCCGAGCGCCAGCTTGGCACTGGCACCGGCGTAGGCGGCATCGTCGGCGTCGAAGCCGGCGCCCTGGGTGTAGCCCGGTGCCTGGGTGACCAGCCAGTCGGCGATGTCCTCGATCGCGCCCGCAGCGACCCCGGAGGCCGCCAGGGCGAACAGCACGTCGATCGTGGGTCCCGGGCTGGGGCCGAACTCACCGCCGACGGCCGGGTCGTCGGTCAGCGCAGAGACCAGCCATCCGGCAGCGGCCTCGGCGGGATCCTCGGTCGGTGTGGTCTGGGCAGCCGCTGGTCTATGGCCGACCGCCACGAGGAGCAGCGTCAGGAGGGTGAGGAGCGCCAGACTGCCACTGGCGGGTCGAACGGTGGTACGGGCCACGTGGGTGCCTCTCGGAGCGGTCCGAGACGGTGCCGCCCGTGCAGCCCCCCGAGACGACGACGTCCCCCCGGACACGCAGATGCGTGGACACGGGAGGACGGACGCTCGGGCGGGCTTCGCCCGGGCTCCGCCCCGCAGACCTCGACGGTGGATGGAGCCGCTCGCCACGGGCAGGCATCCCGACTCATCGCCTGGCACGTCCCCGGGGTCCCTGACGGGACGGCGGGTGCGTGGGCGACCTACGGTTGCGGGTCAGCGCCGGAATCCGACCGGACTTCCCCTGCCCATGGTGTTCGGTGTTCGGTTGTCCGCGGCGACCGTTGCCGGCGACCGCGCGGCCACTCAACCAGACCAGCCACGCGGAAGCAAAGGGGAGTCCGGCCCTACAGGTAGAGCAGCGCGGGGGGCCGCCGGATGGCCGTTCGCCCGAGGCGGGGACGTTGCGAGCGCGCAGCCCTCACCCGGGACGGATGGGCGTTCCAGGACCTCGACCTGATCGCGGCCTTCGCGGACGTCGCCCGCTACCAGGCGACGCTGCGCGCCGGTTCCGATCATGCCGAGCTGGTGGCGATGGCGTGCAAGACCGCCCTGGTGGAGCGCGGCGTCGCCCACCTCGAGTTCCCCGACGAGGTCCAGATCCTGCCTGCCGCCGACGAGGCGGTGGCCTCCGGGCCGGCGGGGCGGATCGCCGAGCGTGCCGTCGCGCCACCGGCCGACGTCCTGGCGGAGGCCGCCGAGCTGCTCCGGGAGGCCGAGCGTCCCCTGTTCGTCCTCG
>JAWLDJ010000176.1:1646-4077 GCA_041686695.1 Nitriliruptoraceae bacterium | reverse complement strand
GACGTGCAGATCACGGTCACCGACCCGCTGCGGCCCGGCCACGAGGTCCGCTACCACCCGGGCGAGACCAACCTGCGCCGGGCGGACATCGTGGTGATCAACAAGGTGGACGTCGCCACCGAGGCAGACGTCGAGGTGGTGGCCGCCAACATCCAGGCGCTGAACCCGGGCGCCACGGTGGTGCGTGCCGCCTCGCCGGTCACGTTGGAGCCGGGCCCCTCGCTCGCGGGACAGCGGGTACTGGTGGTCGAGGACGGCCCGACGATCACCCACGGCGGGATGCCCTACGGGGCGGGGAGCGTGGCGGCGCGGGAGGCCGGTGCGGCCGAGCTCGTCGACCCTCGGCCCTGGGCGGTCGGGAGCCTCGCGGCGACCTACGCGGCCTACCCCGACATCGGCCCGGTCCTGCCGGCGATGGGCTACGGCGACCAGCAGGTCCGGGAGCTGTCCGAGACGTTGCGCGCGGCCGAGTGCGACGTGGTGGTCAGCGGCACCCCGATCGACCTCTCCCGTCTGCTCGACGCGGGTCATCCCGTGCGCCGTGCCACCTACGTCCTCGCCGAGCAGGGCAGCCCGGACCTGGCCGCGGCGCTGGCCGACCACCTCGACGTCTGGACCCGGCGGCGCTGAGGCTCGGAGGGCGGGTCCGCCGCACCACCCGGAGCGTGGTCGGCATCGATCAGTGCTGGTGGTCGGTGGTCGAGGAGGAGCCGACCTCGACCACCGGCAGGCGCAGGGCAGCGGGTGCCGTGCTCGGTACCACCGGCCGCGCGGGCGCGACGGCTGGTAGCCGTTCGTAGCCGGTCCCAGGTGCCGGGCGCGGGTCCGCCTCACCGTGGTTGGGCCACAGCGCCATGGCGCGCTCGGTCATCGCCGTGATCGTCAGCGACGGGTTCACGCCGAGGTTGGCGGTGATGGTCGAGCCGTCGCAGATGTGCAGACCCTCGACGCCGTGGACCCGGTGGTAGGGGTCGACCACGCTGGTGGCGGGATCCTCGCCGAGTGGGCAGCCCCCGATGAAGTGCGCGGTGGCCGGGGTGTTCAGCGTGGCCTCGAAGATCGAGCCCATCGGCTCGCCGTCCATCCGCTCGGCGGCGTGGCGGGCCGCCCGGTTCGCCGCTGGGATCCAGGTCGGGTTCGGCTCCCCGTGTCCCGGCCGGGTCGTCAGCCGGCGTCCGAACAGCCCGCGACGGCGCACGAGCCGCAGCGAGTTGTCGATCGTCTGCATCGTCAGCAGGATCACGGTGCGCTCGGACCACTGGCGGGCCGACAGGCTGCGCAGGAAGCGTCCCGGGTGGCGCAGGATCGACAGCACGAAACGCAAGGGACGGGGGAGCCGCCCCCCGCCGTCCACCATCAGCGTGGCGATCAGCGACATCGCGTTGGAGCCCTTGCCGTAGCGCACGGGCTCGATGTGGGTGTGCTCGTCCGGGTGGATCGAGGAGGTGATCGCCACCCCGGCGGCGTACCCGGCGGTGCCGGCCGACCCGGGTGTCGTGTCGACCTCGCCGGAGGGCAGGCGATGAGCCGTGGCACCCACCAGCGCCTCCGAGTTGGTCCGCACCAGCGTGCCGAGCGCCGGTGACAACCCCGGCAGGCGGCCGCGCTCGCGCAGTGTGAACAGCAACCGCTGGGTCCCGAGCGCACCGGCCGACAGGATCACCTGTTCGGCGGTCAGGCTGCGTCGATCCTTGCGCATCCACGCGCCGGGGCGCTCGTGGACGATGCGCCAGCCGCCGCTCGGCAGCCGCACGAGGTCCACCACCTGCCGTTCCGCGAGCACCTCGGCGCCCGCGCCTTCGGCGAGGTGGAGGTAGTTGTGGTCGAGGGAGTTCTTGGCCTCGTGCTTGCACCCCACCATGCAGTTGCCGCATCGGATGCAGCCCACGCGGTCGGGGCCGAGCCCGCCGAAGTACGGATCGCTGACGCGCTCGCCGGGCTTGCCGAACCACACGCCGACATCGGTGGGGTGGTAGGTGTCGGCGACGCCCATGTCCTCGGCGACGCCCTTGAGGAGCCGGTCGGCGGGGGTCGTGAAGGGCACCGCGGCGACGCCGAGCATCCGCTTGGCCTGGTCGTAGTAGGGCGCGTACTCCTCGCGCCAGTCGTTGCCCTGCGGCCAGAGTCCGTCGCGCCAGTAGGCCTCCAGGGGCTCGTACAGGGTGTTGGCGTAGACCACGGACCCGCCGCCGACCGCCGCCCCCGACAGCACGAACACGTCCTTGAGCAGGGTGAGACGCTGGAAGCCTCGCAGTCCGAGCTTCGGCGCCCACAGGTAGCGGCGCAGGTCCCAGTTCGTGTCGGGCAGGGTGTCCTTGGTCCACCGCTTGCCGGCCTCCAGGACCGTCACCCGGTAGCCCTTCTCGGTCAGACGGAGCGCGGACACGCTCCCGCCGAACCCACTGCCGACGATCGCCACGTCGGTGTCGAA
>JAWLDJ010000176.1:0-1546 GCA_041686695.1 Nitriliruptoraceae bacterium | reverse complement strand
CCCATCATCGGGGTGAGCAGCAGCCCCGCCTCGGTCGCGCTCGCCCCGGTGACGAGCTGGAGGAACACCGGCAGGAACACGATGGCGCCGAACATCGCGGCGCTGACGAGGAACCCGGCGGCGGTGACCAGGCTGAAGGTGCGGGAGGCGAACAGCCGCAGCGGGATGATCGGCTGGGGCGCGCTGCGCTGCCGGAGCACGAACAGCAGGCTCAGGATCCCGCCGCCGAGCCCGAGCACGACGATCAGCGGCGAGCCCCAGGGATGCTCGGACCCGCCCCAGGCGGTCACCAGCAGCAGCGCGGTGACGCCGGTCACCAGCAGGCTGGCGCCGAGGAGGTCGAGCCGCCGCTCGACGCGGTGGTGGGGGAGGTCGAGCACCCGCGAGGTGACCACCAACGCCGCGATGCCGATGGGCACGTTGACCAGGAACACCCACCGCCAGTCGAGGTGGTCGACGATGAAGCCGCCGAGCAGCGGTCCGGTGATCGAGGCGACGCCGAAGACCGCACCGAGGTAGCCCTGGTAGCGGCCGCGCTCGCGGGGGGAGAGCAGGTCGCCGATGATCGTCATGGTCAGCGCCATCACGCCGCCGCCGCCGACCCCCTGGATCGCCCTGGCCACGATCAGCATCGGCATGTTGAGCGCCGCGCCGGACAGCACGGAGCCCACCAGGAAGATCACGATCGCGGACTGGAACATGCGCTGTCGGCCGTACAGGTCGGACAAGCGCCCGAAGAGTGGGGTCGCCGTCGTCGCTGCCAGGAGGTAGGCGGTCACGATCCACGCGATCAGATCGAGGCCGCCGAGGTCGCCCGCGATCGTCGGTAGAGCGGTCGAGACGATCGTCTGGTTCAGCGCGACCAGGAACATGCCGGTCATCAGGCCGGCCAGCACCATGAGGATCTCACGGTGGGTCATGCGGTGGCCAGTGACGTCGGCGGCGACTGGTGCGGCGGTGTCGCCTGCGGTGGTGTCGCCTGCGGTGGTGTCGCCTGCGGTGGTGTCGCCTGCGGTGGTGACGAGGTCATCCGCGCTCCTCGCCTTCGAAGGCGTCCACGATCCGGTCCAGCCCGCGAGCCAGCGTGGACACCTCGTCGGGGTCCCAGTCCTCGAGCAGGCGGACGAGATGGGTACGTCGTGCGGCCCGCACGCGCTCCAGAGCGTCCCGACCGGCCGGGGTCGGGGTGTAGCGCCGGGCACGCGCGTCCTGTGGGTCGGTCGCCACCTCGATGTAGCCGTCGGCGACGAGGCGCTGGACGTGCCGGCTGGCCGTGGAGACCTCCAGACCGAGCGCGGCCGCCAGGTCGGACAGACGGGGGTTGCCGAGGTCGGCGATGCGCACCAGGGTGCCGTAGGCGGCGCGTTCGAGGTCCACCCCGGCCTGCCGGCGCGTGTGCTCGCCGCTGGTGGGCAGGAAGGCCCGTCGCACCAGGCGGGTCAGGGCGCGTTCCAGCGCGGCGTGGGGTGAGGGATCCGTGGTCATGCGACAACGGTACGACACTTGCTTGTAGTCTGCAACTATAGGCGAAAGCGAGGGGCGTTGG
>JAWLDJ010000175.1:0-4119 GCA_041686695.1 Nitriliruptoraceae bacterium | reverse complement strand
CCCCAGGTCGTCCTCGAGCACCTTGAACCCCTCGACCTGGATCTGCGGGGCGGTGTCGTTCCAGACCACCGCGTCGACCTCCTCGGCCGCCAGCGCCTCACCGAGCAGCGGACCGAACTCGATCGTCTGCGTGTCGGCGAACTCGATGCCGTAGACGTCCGGGTCGGTGTAGCCGATGAAGCACTGCGGCCGCTCGAAGCACTGGGCGGACGCGCCGAATACCACCTCGTTGTCGGGGACGTCCGAGATGGTCTCACCCTCGAAGTCGCCGCGGACGACGAAGGCGTCACCATCGACCGCCGGGGTGAAGTCCAGCACGGTGGCACCGAGCTCCTCGTAGGCCGGACGGATGACCTCCATGACCTCCTCCGGGTCGGCGGAGGTGGGCTCGTCGGGCACCAGCGCGGTCTGCGAGCCACCGATGTAGTCGACGATCATGTTGAGCTCGCCGGTCTCGATGCCCTGGATCGCCTCGTCACGGAAGCCGGCCGGGGTGAGGATGTCGACGTCGTAGCCGAGGCCCTGCAGGTACTGGCCGTAGACCTCTGCCAGGGTGATGGCCTCGGAGAAGTCCTGGCCGCGGATGACGATCTGCGGACCGTCCTCGGGAGCGACGGTGCCACCGTCGCCGTCGCCGTCCTCACCGTCGCCGTCCCCGCCAGCGCCGTCCTCACCGTCGCCGTCCTCGCCGTCGCCGTCGGTGGACTCCTCTTCGCCGTCGGTGGTCTCCTCTTCCTCGTCGACCTCCTCTTCTTCCTCCTCTTCGACGACCTCCTCCTCGTCCTCGAGGTCGTCGATCGCGAGGTCCTCGTCGTCACCGCTGAAGCCGCCGAACGCGGCGAACAGGGCGACGGCGGCGACCACGGCGATCGCGATCAGGTTGAGCGGCTTCTGGTACCACTGGCGCTCGTCCGCGCCCGCGGCGGCGTTGCCGCTCTGCGGGCCGGTCGGTGTCTCACTCACGTCTCGCTCCTCGATCGTGTCGACCGCACAGGTCGACCTGGGTCTGGGCTGCGTCGGGTTGCGGCGGGTGCTGCACTGCACTCACCTACGTCGCCGGTTCGGACCCAACGCCCCTTCGGCGCTGGCCGCTCCGTTCGTTGTGCTCGTTGTGCGGCAACGCTCACTACGACCACGCTAGGAAGTGGCCGTAACGTTAGGGGGCTTCGCGGTGACCTGCCACGCGGCGTGCCGGCGGCTCACTGGGCATCTCAGGCGCCGACCATCTGCTTGCGTGCGGCCACGGTCCGGTCGGCGCGGCCGGAGAGCCGTCGGACCCCGGGTGGCTTGGCCAGCCACTCGATCCCCACGAACGTGACCGCGGTGATCCCGGCGAGGATCGCGATCAGGATCGCGCCACCGAGCACCAACGTCGGGTTGTTCTGCCCGATCCCGTCGCGTACGTAGCGGCCGAGGCCGTCCCCACCGAGGAACGCGCGGATGGGCTCGGTGGCCACCACCTGGACGGAGGCGACGCGGATCCCGGTGAAGATGACCGTCAGCGCCAGGGGGACCTCGACGGTGAGCAGTACCTCGCGTTCGGTGAAGCCCATCGCCCGGGCGGCGTTGACCGCCGCCGGATCGACCTGCTTCACCGCGGTGTAGGTGGACAGGTACATCGGCGGCACCGTGAGCAGGGTCAGCGCGATGAAGATCGGCCACGGTTCGAACCCGTACCCCGCCCGCAGCGAGATCGGGACGAGTAGCCCGGCGATGGCGAAGGTGGGGATCGCCCGACCGATGTTGACGGCCCAGGCCGAGGCCAGCTCGGCCTTGCGCAGGTGGGCCAGCAGCGCCGCCGTCGGGACCGACAGCAGCACGGAGAACAGGATCACCGCGACGACGAGCAGCAGGGTGTCACCGAGCGAGGCGATGATGCCGTTCGAGCCCGTCCACGTCGCGGGGTCGGTGAACCACTCCACCAGGGTGATGTCACGGGGCACCGCGACCTGGGCCAGCCAGGTCGTCGGTGGGGCGGCGGCTGCTGCGGCGATCACAGTGTCTGCTTCCGGCGGGCCCAGGGCGTCAGCCAGGCCCCGAGCGCGAAGAACAACAGGTCGAACAGCAGCGCGAGCAGGATCGACAGCGACGCCCCGATCGTCAGCGGCGTCCAGAAGGTCCGGCGCAGCCCGTCGAGGATCAGCCGGCCGAGCCCGCCGTAGCCCACGATCGCGGCCACGGTCACCAGGCCGACGGTGGTCACGGTCGCGATCCTGAGCCCGTTGATGATGTAGGGCACGGCGATCGGCACCTCGACGGTGAACAGCCGCTGGGCCGGGGTCAGGCCCATCCCGTCGGCGGCCTCACGCACCGGTTCGGGGACCGATGCGAACCCGTCCAGGATGTTGGTCACCAGGATCAGGATCGTGAAGGCGGTGAGCGGGACCAACGCGGTCACCAGGCTGAGACCGAGGTAGGACACCAGCACGCCGAAGAACGCCACCGAGGGGATGGTGTAGAGGAACGCGGCGAACAGCGTGATCGGGGTGACCGTCCAGCGGTAGCGCATCCCGAGGTAGGCCAGCGCCGCGGAGATCACGAACCCGAAGCCCACCGCCAGCAGGGTGAGCTGCACGTGCTGGAAGATCGCCTCCGCGATGCGGTCCCACTGCTCGACGAAGTAGCTCCACCGCAGGAGCGGGTTGGCCGCGCTGGTGGCCAGGAACACCCTCAACCCGCCGGCTCGGGCAGGGCGGACAGATCACCCTCGAGGCCCGCTCGGATCCGTTCCAGGGTCACCACCCCACAGAACCGCCCCTGATCGTTGATGACCGCGACCGAGGTCCGCGAGTTCATGATGACCTCCATGGCGTTGCGCAGCGTGCTCGACGGCTCCACCTGCGCGGCCGGGAGGAAGCGGTGCAGGTCGTCGAGGTGGACCCCGTCCACCACCTCGGTGCCGTCGACCCACCCGAGGAACGCCTCGCCGTCGGTCACACCGAGCCACTCGCTGCGCTTGTCGGCCAGGATGGCCCGGGCATCGGCCGGCGAGGTGTCGATCGGGACCACCGGGCCCTGGTCGTAGGGCAGTTCCCCGACGCTCGCCAGGGTGAGCCGGCGCATCGAACGGTCGTCGCCGACGAAGGACTCGACGAAGGCGTTGGCCGGCTCGCGCAGCAGTTCATCCGGGGAGGCGTACTGCTCGACCACTCCCCCGACGTTGAGCAGGACGATCTTGTCGGCGATCTTGATCGCCTCGTCGAGGTCGTGGGTGACCAGCACGATCGTCTTGTGCACCCGGGCCTGGAGCTCCAGCAGCTCGTCCTGGAGACGACCGCGCACGATCGGGTCCACCGCTCCGAAGGGCTCGTCCATCAGCAGCACGGGCGGGTCCGCTGCCAGCGCGCGGGCGACCCCGACGCGCTGCTGCTGCCCGCCCGAGAGCTCATCCGGGTAGCGCGTCAGCATCTCGTGGTCGATGCCGACCACCTGCACGAGCTCCTCGACCCGGCTGCGGATCCGGGCCTTGTCCCACCCGAGGGTCCGCGGCACCGTGGCGATGTTCGCCTCGATGGTGCGGTGGGGGAAGAGCCCGACCTGCTGGATCACGTAGCCGATGCCCCGCCGAAGCTCGGTGGCGGGCAGGTCGGTCACGTCCTCACCCTGGATCTCGATCCGGCCCGAGGTCGGCTCGATGAGCCGGTTGATCATCCTCAGCGTCGTGGTCTTGCCGCAGCCCGAGGGGCCGATCAGCACCACGATGGAGGCCTGCTCCACGTCGAGGTCCAGCGCTGCGACCGCGTCGGCTGCCGACCCCGGGAACCGCTTCGTGACCTGTCGGAGCCGGAGCGCCGGCGTGGAGTCCGTGACGATGGTTCTGCCTCTGTGCGTCGTCCGGGTGACCCTGCTGGGGGCATGAGGCTAGCGGGGTCCCTGGCCGATGGGCGCGCCGATGCCGCTGAGGCGGCCCGCAGGCCCGGGCGGTGGTGACCACCGATGCGGCCTGCGGGCAGGACACGGGCGGCGCGCACCGCGGTGCCGGTGCCGGTCGGACGCCGGTCCTCAGTAGGCTCGAGCGGTCCCCCACCGTCGAACCGGAGCCCCAGCGACGTGCCGAGCCTGCCGAACGTCCACGTCACCACCGACGCCATCACCGACCTGGCCGTGGACGTGCTGATC
>JAWLDJ010000174.1:0-4170 GCA_041686695.1 Nitriliruptoraceae bacterium | reverse complement strand
GCCGGTTGATGGTGATCCACGCCGCGCCGCGGACACGATGGTGCTTCTCGTAGATGATCTCTTCGAACGACGACAGGTCTGCCATCTCGGCTCCTTCGGCTTCCGGGCCGCCTGCCTGCGCAGGCCGGTCTGGGACGTTCGGTCGGGACTTCCTCAGCTCGAGGGGCCAGGCATCGGTGAGCGCCGGCGGCGGTGGTCCCACCGCCGGCCGGCGACCCGTCCGCCGAGTGGCCCCCCGTTGACGGCGCGGGGCACCAGGTCCTGCGGCTCAGCAGCGCCCACACGGCACGCGCGACACGAGCGAGCCTCCCTGCCTGCAGCCTGCACCGTTGCGTCTCTCCCGCACGCGAACTGAGTTCCCATCAGAACGATAGCACCCCGCACTCCGCAGAAGCACGCCGGCAGCCGAGGTGACCGCTGAGTACGCCCGGATCGTCCGTAATTGAGCTTGCCTGAAAGATCTCTCCCGAGGTGGTGCGCGGGTGTCGATCGCCCCCGCCTTCGAGCGACGAGGGTGGCCGAGGCCCAACGCCACGACGTGTCGCCCGGTGACGCGACCGGGCCAGCTACTCGAGCGAGCTCCGAGCGTTGGCTGCCTCGACGACAGCCGCGGGGTCGCCTGGGACGGGCCTGGTCGCGAGCGCACGGGCCGGGGCGACCAGACGTTCCGGGTCGCGAACGCCGGGCTCGGTGGCCCTGCTCCGTGACCGCCGGATCCACTTGTCCACCTCGACGACGACGGGCACGCTCGCGCCGAGGGCGATCGACGAGAGCCACTGCGTTCCGGTGAGCGACTGGGTCGCCAGGCCCCGTTGCAGGAAGCCGAGCTCGGTGGCGAGCACCAGCAGCGCCACCGGGATCGCCAGGACCCGCAACGCCGGCAACACCGGCGGAGCCAGGCCGCTCCCCGGGTCACGGCGCATCACGAGGCCACTGGCGATGGTCGCGAGCCCGACGACCACGAAGGCCATCGTCATCGACGCACTGGGGGCGTCAGGGCGCAGCGCATCCGGTCCGACGAGCAACGGGACCAGCGCGGCGACGAACATCACCACGCCGTAGAGCAGCCACTGCCCGACCGCGCGGGGGTTGCTGATCGGCACGTTCGGATCGCGCGGTGGCCGCTGCATCACGTCGGGGTCGCCGGGGTCCGTCGCGATCACGATGACCGGGAACACGGCGATGAAGAAATTCAGGTAGAGGACCATCAACGGCGTCATCGCCACCCCGTCGTTGAGGTTGACCACGCTGGCGGTGACGAACAGCAGGACGAGCGAGAGCAGCTGGGCCATCTGGTAACGGACGTAGCCGGTGATCTTGTCGTAGATCCGCCGCCCGAGCTCTACGGCGTGGACCAGCGTGCCGAAGTTGTCGTCGGTCAGGATCATGCGCGCGGCCTGTTTGGTGACCTCACTGCCACTGCCCATCGCCACGCCGATGTCGGCCTGTTTGAGGGCCGCGGCGTCGTTGACGGCGTCGCCGGTCATGGCCACGACGCGACCCTCGGCCTGCATCACCCGCGTCAGCCGCAGCTTGTCGTCGGGAGTGACGCGGCCGAAGACGTGAAGCCCGCCCAGCCGGCTCCCGAGCTGCTCATCGGACATGGCCTGCAACTCGGTGCCGCTGATCGCGCCCGCCCCGAGCCCCAGGGCACGACCGATCGCGCCGGCCGTGACGGCATGGTCGCCGGTGATCATCCGCACTTCGATGCCCGCCTGGAGCGCGGTCGTCACGGCCTGCTTGGCTTCCGCACGCAGCGGATCGATGATGCCGACCATGCCGACGAAGATCAGGTCCCGCACGGCGGACATGGGATCGGCCATGGCCGCGGGAACCTCGTCGTCGGTGAGCAACCGGGTGGCGAAGGCCAGCACCCGCAGGCCGTCGCCACCCATCCGCGCGTTCGCGTCCTTCAGCCGTGCCTGGCCCGCGGCGTCGAGCGGCGACGTGGTCGTGTAGGAGCCGCCCTCCTCGCAGGAGCGAGCCCGGACCACGTCGGGTGCGCCCTTGACGAGGCAGATGACGCGCTCGGTGTCCTCGACCAGCACCCGGTGGAAGGTCGCCATGAACTTGTACTCGGAGTCGAAGGGCACCTCGGCCAGGCGCGGGTACGCACGTCGCGACTCGACCGCGTCGACGTCGAGCTTGGCAGCCAGCACCACCAGCGCGGCCTCGGTCGGGTCCCCGATCACCTCACCGTCATCGGACACCGTCGCGTCGCTCGCCAGCACGAGCCCGTAGGCCAGCCGCGTGAAGTCGGGGACGGCCACACCGGCTGCGGCACGGATGTGCCCGGTCTTGCGGTAGCCCTCCCCCTCGACGGTGAACCAGTGGCCGGCGAGGTAGATGGTGGACACCATCATCTCGTTCATCGTCAGCGTGCCGGTCTTGTCGCTGTTGATGGCGCTGGTCGCCCCGAGGGTCTCCACATCGCTGAGGTTCTTCACCACGGCCTGAGCGTCGGCCAGCTGCCGGGCCCCGTGGGCGAGCATCGAGGCGACGAAGGTCGGCAGACCGGTGGGGATCGCCGAGATCGCCATGGCGATACCGAGCAGCAGCACCTCGCCCGTGTCGAGGTCGCGCGTGAGACCGACCACCACGATCAGCACGACCGCCGTCCAGGCGATGATGCCGAGCAACCGGGTCAGCGAGTCGAGCTCCTGCTGCAGCGGTGAGCGGGTGCGTGTCACCTCCGTCAGCATCGTCGCGATCTGTCCCATCTGGGTCCGCATCCCCGTGGCGGTCACCACCATCACCGCCGTCCCCCGCGTCACGGAGGTGTTCTGGAACAACAGGTTCGTCCGGTCGCCGAGCGCGACGTCGGGGTCCTCGAGCACTCCGGCAGCCTTGGACACCGGGACGCTCTCGCCGGTCAGCGCAGCCTCCTGCACCTCCAGGGTCGCAGCGCGGACGATGCGACCGTCGGCGGGGACCAGGTCACCGGCCTCGACGGACACGATGTCGCCGGGGACGAGCGCCGTTGCCGGCTGCAGTATCAGCTCGCCGTCGCGTCGGACCCGGCAACGCGACACCTGGAGCTGGGAGAGCGCGTCCACGCTGGCGCGAGCGCGGAGCTCCTGCCGAGCCCCGAGCACCACGTTCAGGACGACCAGCACCGCCACCACGACGCCGGTCGCCACCTGGTCGATCAGCAGGCTGACGATGCTGACGACCACGAGCATGAGGTTCATCGGGTCGCGCAACTGCAGGAGCGCGACGGCCAACAGCGATGGTGGTGCCTCGCCGGTGATCTCGTTCGGTCCGAAGCGTGCCTGCCGGGTGGCGACCTCGGCGGCGCTGAGCCCCTGGGCCACGTCACTGCCCAGGGCGGCGACCACCTCCATGGCGTCCAACGCATGGGGGTCGGCGAGCTCCGCCTCAGGCGAGACTGGTACAGACATCCGGTTCGGCCTCCTGCCATCGGTCACCGCTTCGCGGGGCCACATGTTCGCACGTCGCGGCCGACGCGGGCACGAGGGCGCGGATGGGGCAGCATGCGTAGCACGCCGTCGCAGGGTGCATGGCTCGCGGTGGCCAGCGCCGGCTACGTTCGGTCCGCACCTCCGTGCCTGTTCGGGCCGACATCGCCACGCTCCCTGCGTGCGTCGTGTCCACGGGCGTGTTCGGTGTGGAGCCCCGGCGGAGGGCTGCCGGACGGCTAGGAGAAGGTCGGTGGAAGATCCTCGAACTCGGCTGCTCTCGGAGACCGCTCGTCGGCTCGATGAGCCGGGCGTAGCGGCCGAGTTGCTGACGGTGGCCTGTCAACGGGCCGGCGTGCGACTGCTCGATCATCACCGCCGCAGTGTGCACCGCCGCGGTGGTCGGTCGGTCTCCCACGTGTTCGAGGCGCGCATACAGACCGCCGATGAGCGCCGTGCGGTGTTGCTGGTGGCGCACGCGGACGCCCGGGGACTGCCCGACGGGGCCTTCGTCCTGGAACACGGCGACGCCCGCATCGCCGTCTGGCGTTTCCCGAACGATCCCTATCTGCCAGGACTCCCGTCGGCGATCGATGCCGGCCGGGTACGTGAGCTGCTCGAGCGTCTGGGTGCGCCGTCGGGTGCGCTGCGGCTGCGGACCCGGGCCTATCGGCCGTCGCGTCGCGCGGTCGTCGAGATCACGGTGGCCGACAACGCGTCGTCGCGTCGGGTGCTCTACCTCAAGGTGCTC
>JAWLDJ010000173.1:0-4242 GCA_041686695.1 Nitriliruptoraceae bacterium | reverse complement strand
GGGTGGCGGCGCGGCTGGCGCCGGGTGGCGGCGCGGCTGGCGCCGGGTGGCGGCGCGGCTGGCGCCGGGTGCGGCTCAGCCGGGTGGCGGCTCAGCGGTCCTCGAAGGCGCCGGGTGCGGGGCAGGCGCACACCAGATGGCGGTCGCCGTGAGCGTTGTCGATCCGACTGACCGGGGGCCAGTACTTGTCTGCGCGCGCGCCGAGCGAGGGGTAGGCCGCGACCTCGCGGGGGTAGGCATGCTCCCAGGCGGCGGCCAGCAGGTCGACGGCCACGTGCGGCGCGTTGACCAGCGGGTTGTCGTCGCGCGGCCAGGTGCCGTCCTCGATCAGCGCGATCTCCTCGGCGATCGCCAGCATCGCGTCGCAGAAGCGGTCCAGCTCGGCCTTCGACTCCGACTCGGTCGGCTCGATCATGAGTGTGCCCGCCACCGGCCAGGACATCGTCGGTGCGTGGAAGCCGTGGTCGATCAGGCGCTTGGCCACGTCCTCGTTGGTCACGCCCGCCCGCTGCTGGGCGCCGCGCACGTCGATGATCGCCTCGTGGGCGACGAGCCCGTTGGCGCCGGTGTACAGGACCGGGAACCCCTCGCCGAGCCGGGTGGCGAGGTAGTTGGCGTTGAGGATCGCGGTCTCGGTCGCCGCCTTGAGCCCGCTACCGCCCATCAGCCGCACGTAGGCCCAGCTGATCTGCAGGATCCCGGCGGAGCCCCATGGTGCGCCGCTGATCGGGCCCGTCCGCAGCTGCGGCTCGAGGTCGTGGCTGGACGGGTGCCAGCTCGCCGGCTGCAGCGGATGGGTCGGCAGGTGGGGGGCGAGGTGGGCGCCGCAGGCCACCGGCCCGACCCCGGGTCCCCCACCACCGTGGGGGATGCAGAAGGTCTTGTGCAGGTTCAGGTGGCTGACGTCCGCCCCGAAGCGTCCCGGTCGCGCGATGCCGACCAGGGCGTTGAGGTTGGCCCCGTCGAGGTAGACCTGCCCGCCGTGATCGTGGACGAGCGCGCACAGCTCCGCGATCGTCTCCTCGAAGACCCCGTGGGTCGAGGGGTAGGTCACCATCAGCGCGGCCAACTCGTCGGCGTGCTCGGTCACCAGCCGCTTGAGATCGTCCACATCGACGTTGCCGTCATCGTCGCAGGCGACGACCCGTACCCGCATCCCGGCCATGACCGCGGAGGCGGCGTTGGTGCCGTGGGCCGAGGAGGGGATCAGGCAGACGTCGCGGTGCTGCTCGCCACGGGCACGCTGGTAGCCGCGGATCGCGAGCAGCCCCGCCAACTCGCCCTGAGCACCGGAGTTCGGCTGCAGGCTGACGGCGTCGTAGCCGGTGATCGTGGCGAGCCACGCCTCCAGGTCCGCGATGAGACGGCGGGTGCCGGCGCTGCGCTCCAGCGGCGCGAAGGGGTGCACGTCGGCGAACCCCGGCCAGGTGACCGCCTCCATCTCCGCCGCGGCGTTGAGCTTCATCGTGCACGAGCCGAGGGGGATCATGGCGCGGTCCAGCGCGATGTCCTTGGCCTTGAGCTGCCGGAGCCAGCGCACCAGCTCGGTCTCCGAGCGGTAGGCGTGGAACCGGGGGTCGGTCAGGAACTCGCTGGTCCGTGTCAGCACGGCCGGCAGACCGTCGGTGGACGTGCCGCGGGGGCCGGCGGCTGCGGCCACGCGCCGCACGACCGTCTCCTCTGCCACCTCGGTGCCGGTGATGGCGCTGAGCACGTTCGCGACGTCGGCGGTCGTGGTCGTCTCGTCGAGCGCGATCCTCACGTGGTCCGCACCACCGGGATCCAGCGTGCCGTCGGAGCCGGGCCGGACCCCGAGGTCGTAGCCGGCCGCCGCGGCGGCGGCCACCAGCGCTGCCGCCCGGCCCGGGACCTCGAGGGTGACGGTGTCGAACCAGGCCGTGCCCAGCACGGTGAACCCGCGGTCGACCAGCTCGCCGCGGAGCGCGCTGGCCAGCGCATGGGTCCGGCGGGCGATGCGGGTGAGACCCTCGGGACCGTGGTGGACCGCGTACACCGCGGCCACGACGGCCAGCAGCACCTGGGCGGTGCAGATGTTGGAGGTGGCCTTCTCGCGGCGGATGTGCTGCTCACGGGTCTGCAGCGTCAGGCGGTAGGCCTCGCGGCCTTCCGTGTCACGGCTGACGCCGACCAGGCGGCCGGGCAGCTGCCGGGCGTAGCGCTCGCGGGTGGCCAGGAAGGCGGCGTGGGGCCCACCGGCCAGCAAGGGGACCCCGAAGCGCTGCGAGGAGCCGACCACGACGTCGGCCCCCTGCTCCCCCGGTGGCACGACCAAGGTGCAGGCCAGCAGGTCGGTCGCCACGCTCACCAGCACGTCGTGGTCGTGCAGGGCGGCGATCAGCGCCGCGTCGTCGTGGAGCACCCCGTCGGTGTCGGGTGACTGCAGCAGGGCGGCCGCCACGCGCTCGAGCGCGATCTCGCTGCCGTCGACGGTGGTCACGACCGCTGGCTGGCCCGTGCCCTCCGCGGTGGCCGGTGCGGGCAGCGCCGCCCGGAGATCGACCAGTGCCACCTCGGCACCGAGCGGTGCCGCCCGCGCGGCGACGACCGCGATCGTCTGGGGATGACAGGCCCGGTCGACCAGCACCACCTCGGGGCCGGCATCGTCGGCGAGGTGCTTGCGGGACACGCGCCGGCACAGCTGGACGGCCTCCGCGGCGGCGGTGGGCTCGTCCAGCAGTGAGGCCCCGGCGAGCTCGGTGGCGGTGAGGTCGGTCACCATGGTCTGGAAGGTCAACAGGGCCTCGAGCCGGCCCTGGCTGATCTCGGGTTGGTACGGGGTGTAGGCCGTGTACCAACCGGGATCCTCGAGCACGTTGCGCCGCACGACGGCCGGGGTGATCGTGCCGTGGTAGCCCAGTCCGATCATGGGGGTCGCCGCCACGTTGTCGGCGGCGATGTCCCGCAGTTCCGCCAGGACCTCGTGCTCCGGGGCGGCAGCGGGCAGCCCCAGCGAGGTGTCGTCGCGGATGCTGCCCGGCACCGCGGCATCGATCAGGTCGCCGAGCCGGTCATAGCCGAGGCTGGCCAGCATGGCCGCGCGGTCGATCGGACCGACCCCGAGGTGGCGGCGGTGGAAGCCCGCACGGTCCTCGAGGAGGTGGACGACGGTGGGTCGCGGCGGGGTCACGGCAGCTCCCGGGGGTCGAGGCCGCGCCGAGGTGCGGCGCGGGTGAGGACCGGCGGTGGGTACGCGGGCGATCGAACCAGGCCGACGCCCCGAGGTCGAACAGGTGGCTGGGACCGCACGCCACGGGCGGGTGCCGATCGGGCCGAGCGCGGCCAGTAGCCTTCGCGCCATGCTGCTCGGCGCCCACGTCCCCACCGCTGATCCCCTCGGCGAGGCTGCCGTGCGGGGTGCCGAGGTGGCGCAGGTCTTCGTGTCCTCGCCGCGCCGCTGGGCGTCACCGACCTCGCGGGCCGACGCCGCCTCGCTGCGGGCCGCCGGTCTGCCCCTGTACGTGCACAGCCCCTACCTGCTGAACCTGGCGTCCGCCGATCCCCAGGTCCGGGAGCGCTCAGAAGTGTTGCTGCAGGACACGTGCGTGGCCGCCGAGGCCATCGGTGCCCTGGGGGTCGTGGTCCACGGTGGCCAGACGGGTGCGGGCGAGGACCCTGCCCTCGGTCCGGCACGGTGGCGACGTGCCCTGGAGCGGCTGGACACCTCGGTCCCGATCCTGATCGAGGACACCGCCGGCGGCCCCAACGCCGTCGCCAGCACGATCGAGCGGATCGCACGCCTGTGGGCGGCACTGGACGGGGTCGCGACCCCGTTCGGCTGCTGCCTGGACACCTGCCACCTGCACGCGGCCGGCGAGGCGCTGGTCGCCGGCACCGAGCGACTGCTGGCCCTGCTCGGTCGCATCGACCTGGTCCACGTCAACGACTCCAAGGACGGCCCCGGTTCAGGACGCGACCGGCACGAGAACCTGGGCGCGGGCCGGATCGACCCCGAGGCGCTGGCCGAGACCGTCCGGTGCGCGGCGGCGCCGGCGGTGGTGGAGACCCCGGGCGGTGCCGCCGATCAGGCCGCCGACCTCACGTGGCTCAGGACGCAGTTGGCCGTCACCGGCTGAGCTGCGATCGGCGGCCGGTCCCCGGGGGCCCGTGACCGGCCGGCCGCAAACCACCGTGCCCGCGATCGGGTGCACGAGACCTCGGAAACCGGGGCAGACCGCACCCAACCCCGCAGACCACACCCAGCCCCAACCACCCTCCCCGCGA
>JAWLDJ010000172.1:0-4376 GCA_041686695.1 Nitriliruptoraceae bacterium | reverse complement strand
GTCCATCCCGGGCCACGCGCGTCCCCCTGCTCCTGCGCGGTCGCTACCGTCCGTCACCCTGCCGACGAGGATCGGGTGCGGCGGGACCCGCTCACCCTCAGCACCCTACCCAGCGTCCCCGAGGAGCGAGGAGCACCGGTGGCACTGCCACCCCCCGGCGCAGCCACGGCGCCGCCCCCGACGCGACCCCGCCCGGGGGACGCAGCTGCGGTGCCCTTCGCCGGGCAGCTCCTGCCCCTGCGCCGCCTGACCGTCGCCGACGTGCTCGATGGCGCCTTCCGGGTCTTCCGGGCCGTGGTCGGCCCGGCCGCGGTCATCGTGCTCGCGATCATCGGTCCGCTGCAGTTCGCGACGAACCTGGTCCTGTCCAGGGTCGCGCCGGAGATCGTCGGTGGTGGGCTCGCCGCGCTCGTCGATCTCGACACGTTCGCGGCCGCACCGGCCGACAACGCGCTGGTGGTGACCAACCTGCTCAGCGGACTGCTCGGCTACCTGCTGTCCCTGGTCGCCTCGGCCGGGGTCGTCGCGCTGGTGCTCGCCGTCGATCGGGGGGCACCTGCCGAGGTCGGCAGGCCGCTGCGTGTGGCCGTCCGTGTGCTGGTGCCCACGCTCGTGGCGTCGTTCCTGCTCGGCCTCCTCGGCATCACCGCCGCCATCGCCCTGGCGGTGGGCAGCCTGCTGCTGGTCGCGATCCCCCTCCTCGGGATCCTCGCCTTCGTGTTCCTGGTCCTGCCGCTGTACGTGGTCGGCATCGCCGCGTTCGTCGCCCTGATCACGCTCGTGGTCCCCGTCGCCGTGGTGGAGCGGCGCGGTCCACTGGCCACCCTGGGCCGCACGGTGCAGGTCTTCACCCGGCAGCCGCTGCGGATCGCGTGGATCACCCTGCTGGTCGGGGTGGTCACCGCGGTCCTCGCCCTCGCGCTGCAGTTGCCGTTCCTGCTGGTGGCCAGCGTGACGCCGGGCGGTGGCTGGGCGATCGAGGCGCTCGGCCAGACCGCGGGCCAGGTGCTCAGCGTGCCGGTCAGCGCCGCAGCGGCCCTGCTGGTCTACCTCGACGTCCGGGTGCGCTCAGAAGCAGTCGACCTGCGCGTGCGCGCCCGGGCGCTGGGCGCCGGCTGATGCGGGCACGGCGTGGTGGGCGGAGACGTCGAGGTGGCACGGTGCCGCTGCTCGTGGCGGGTGGCGGGCTCGGCCACGACGCGGACCTGGTGCGCCGGCTCGCCGAGGGGATCGTCGGCAACCCGCCTTACCGGGACGGCGAGGCCGGCAGCCTCCAGCGCCTGCTCCAGAGCGTGATCGACGGCGTCGGCGGGTTCCTGTCCCAGCTCTTCGGGGCCGTGGGCGGCACCCCGGCGCTGGCCTGGGGGGTCGCCACGGTCGGGCTGATGGTGCTGGGCGTGGTCGTGTGGCGTGCCACGCGGGGCGCGACGCTCGGACACGGCGGCGATCCGGCGCTGCCGACCCCGGGGCCCGAGCGTTCCGCCGCGTCGTGGCGCGCGGAGGCCGAGGCCCACCTCGCGGCCGGCCGGCGCGAGGCGGCGCTCCGTGCCCGCTACGCCGCTGCCGTGGTCACGTTGCTCGAGCGCGGCGTCATCGACGACGTCCCGGGGCGCACGATCCGGGAGCTCGATGCGGAGCTGCGGACGGTGGCTCCGGCGCTGGCGCCGGCCGTGGCCGTTGCAGGATCCCGCGTGGAACGGGTGGTCTTCGGCGACGAGCCGGTGCGCGACGACGACCTGCGTGCCGCCGAGCACGCGCTGGAGCGGGCGGCGAACGGGACCGCACGCGTGGACCTCGGGGTGGGCGTGTGAGCCGGCAGCGCGCGCCGTCGCCGCCCGCCCGTGGGCGGCGTGCCACCCAGCTGCTGCTGGCCGCCGTCGGGCTGGCGGGCCTGGTGCTGAGCGTGTTCGTGCTCGGTCCGCCCACGACCGGGCTGCCACTGGATCCCACCAGCGTGGCGGCCGACGGCGTGCGGGGGGTGGTCGAGCTGCTCGAGGACCTCGAGGTGGACGTCACGATCGACACCGAGCCGCCTCGGACCGTGGGCGCGCGGGCGTGGTTGCCCGTGGATGCGCTCGATACGGATAGCCGCGCGGCCTGGGCAGCCTGGGTCGAGGAGGGCGGCGACCTCGTGGTCTCCGACCCGACATCCGAGCTGCACGACCTCGCTCGCCTCGGCAGCGACCAGCTCGTCGGGCGTGGGGACCGCCTGGCCGACTGTGAGCGCTTCGCTGATCTCGGCGCGGTCCGCCAGGGGGACTGGCAGGGCCTCGAGGTCCCCGCGGGCGCACGGGGGTGTTTCCCCGTCGGCCAGGGAACGGGCGCATGGCTGGTCGAGCTCGACCGGGGCGCGGGTCGGCTCACCGTGCTCGGCAGCACCGAGCCGTTCACCAACGCGCTGTTGGACGCCGCGGACAACGCCGTGCTGGCAGCGGCGCTGCTCGGCCCGGCACCGGGGGAGCGGTTGGTGGTGGTCCCGCGTCCGGCCGAGCCCGCGGAGACCGGCGGCCTGCTCGCCCTGATCCCCACCGGGGTGTGGCAACTGCTGGCGCTGCTGGTCCTGGCGCTGCTGCTGGCGGTGGTGTGGCAGGGCCGCCGCGACGGCGTCGTCGTCGCCGAGTCGCTACCTCCGGTCCTACCGAGCGCCGAACTCGCCCGTTCCCTGGCGGGGCTGCTCCAGCGCGCCGGTGATCGCACCGATGCCGCGGAGCGGCTGCGCCGGGGCCACCGACGCCGAGCTGCCCGGACCCTCGGGCTGTCACCCGAGCTCGATCCGCCCACCCTGGCGCACGAGGTGGCACGGCGGACCGCGGTCAGCCGCGACGATGCCGAACTGGCGCTGCTGCCCGGGGCGGTGCCCGACGATGCCGCGCTCGTCGCCGTCGCGGCCGCCGGCCACCGCTTGCGCCGCGACCTGACCCATCCGCCCGAGCATGATCACGCCGCGACCTGACCCATCCGCCCGAGTGTGATCACGCCGCGACCTGACCCATCCGCCCGAGTGTGATCACGCCGCGACCCGACTGACCGAGAGGACCCCCACGATGTCCAGCGTCACCCCCTCCGATCCGAGCGGTCCACCCCTGCCGCCGCGAGGCACCCCCCAGACCGGGGCGCCCGGGCCCGACGCCGCGGTACCCGCACCCGACGCGGCCGACCAGGCACGCACGGCCCTCGAGCGGGTCCGTGCCGAGATCGGCACGGTCATCGTCGGCCAGGACGGCGTGATCACCGGGCTCGTCGCCGCGCTGCTGGTGCGCGGACACGTCCTGCTCGAGGGCGTCCCGGGGGTGGCCAAGACCCTGCTGGTCACGACGCTGGCCAGGAGCCTGGACCTGCGCTCCAGTCGGGTGCAGTTCACCCCGGATCTGATGCCAGCGGACGTCACGGGCCAGACGATCCTGGACCCGAGCCGGGGGGGCTTCCGTTTCCGTGAGGGCCCGGTCTTCACCAACCTCCTGCTGGCGGACGAGATCAACCGGACCCCACCTCGGACCCAGGCCGCGCTGTTGGAGGCCATGCAGGAGCGACAGGTGTCGGTGGACGGGACCGCCCGGCCGCTGCCCGAGCCCTTCCTGGTGGTCGCCACCCAGAACCCCGTCGAGCACGAGGGCACCTACCCGTTGCCCGAGGCGCAGCTCGACCGCTTCCTGTTCAAGCTCCAGGTGGCGTACCCGTCCCGTGATCAGGAGCTCGAGATCATCGACCGGCATGCCACCGGCACCGATGCCGGCGACCTGCACACCGGCGCCGTCCGGCCGGTGGCCGGCACCGCCGAGCTGGACGCAGCCCGCGCCGCCGTCCGCGGGGTGGGGGTCAGCGACGAGGTCCGCGCCTACCTCGTGGACCTGGTGCGCGCGACCCGGCAGGCGCCAGCGGTGGAGCTCGGCGTCTCCCCACGCGGGGCGACGATGCTGCTCCACGCCGCCAAGGCCTGGGCGTGGTTGGCGGGACGGGCCTACGTCACCCCCGATGAGGTCAAGGCGGTCACCAAGCCGACCCTGCGCCACCGGCTGGTGCTCCGCCCCGAACTGGAGCTCGAGGGCGCCGATCCCGACGGCGTCCTCGACGGTCTGCTGGCGAGCGTGCCGGTCCCGCGGTGACCGAGGCCGCCACCGCTGCTGTGGTCCCACCACGTCCCGCACCGCCACCGCCGCGGTGGTCGCGGCCGTGGTGGGCGGGCGTCCTGCCGGTGCCGACGGGTCGGCTGGCGGCGCTGACCGTGGTCGCCGCCCTCGCCGCCGCGCTGCTCCCGCCGGTGGGGGCCTGGCTCCTGGCCGCTCTGGTGCTGGTGGCCCTGGTCGCGGACGGCTGGGCGGCACCGGCGCCGTGGCGGGTCGGTGTCGCGCGGAGCCTGCCGCCGGTGGTGCCGCTCG
>JAWLDJ010000171.1:0-4447 GCA_041686695.1 Nitriliruptoraceae bacterium | reverse complement strand
GCGACCCCGACGTCCGACCGACGACCGCGGCCCCCGCCTTCGGGCGGGGGCCGCGGTCGTGCGCTTCCGGCTCCTCAGACGCCGGCGCTCTTGGCGATCACCGGGTCGAGGCTCTCGAAGTTCGCGAGGTAGGCGGCCCGGTCCGTCGTCAGCCGCTGCACGATCTCCTCGTACTCCCCCAGGCGACCCTGACGCTCGTAGAGCCGACGCGGTTGCAGGAGTTCGGGCTCGTCGAAACCCGGGATGTCCTTGGCCACGTAGTAGCCGAAGTCGGGGTCGACCTCCCACTCGATCGTCCCGTCGACGATGCCCTGCTGGACAGCGGCGGAGTGGGGGATCTTGACCTTCTTGGACCGCTCGTCGTCATCGGGCCCGCCGACACGGCCGGTGTTGAGCAGGTAGACGTCGAGGTCCATGGTGTCGAGCAGTTCCAGGAACCGGTTCCCCATCGAGGACTCCTCCTCGAACCAGAAGGGGTTGGTCCCCGGTACACGGAGGCTCTTGCCCGCTTCGTGTGCACCGCCGGCGGCCGTGCCCTGGGTCTCGCCCAACATGAAGTAGTACGCCGCCTGTTCCGGCTTGAGCTTCGCGACCGCGGGGATGATGTTCTCGTTGCGGTTCAGGATGAAGAGGTAGTGGGCCTTCGGCAGATCCTTCGGATCACGGTGACGGATGTTCTCCAGACCGAAGGTGACCCGTCCGTTCTTGGTGTAGGAGTCGTCGAAGAAGTCGACCTTGCCGTCCTCGTCGACCGACACCGACTCGAGCCAAGCATCCGGCCTCGTCGCTCCCCCATAGATGGTTGGCTCGTCCTGAGGATCCAGGCCATAGGACTTCGCGAAGCACCCGTTCTCCGTGGTGAAGACCTCACCGCCGGGCATCAACGCGATGAAATCGTCCTGGACCGGCAGTGACCCCTTGACGTTGCGGAAGGTGGTCGTCGTCTTCCCGGTACCCGACAACCCGATGATCAGTGCGAGGTGCTCGGTCCCGTCAGAGGTCTGCTCGGCAGGGAACGTTTTCGCGCCACAGTGCATCGCCAACCCGCCGTGCTCGTACACGAGCAGGTTCCACATGCGCAGTCCACCCATCTTCGACTCCCCGAAGTAATCGGAGCCGAACACCCGCGTCGTCCAGTTCTCGTAGTCGACGAGGATCAGGCACTCCTCATGGTGCTCCGGGATCCGCAACGTCGGTGTGTAGATCACCGTGAAGTTCGGCTCCCAGGCATCGTCCCGAGGGAAGAACAACTGCTGTTGCATCGCCGGGATGTTGGCGTGCGCCTTCTCCATGTACAACCGGGACGCGGTCCTGAACGCCGGGTCCGGGCCGATGTAGCCCTCGATGAGGACCATGTCCTGCTCGGCGATGTGCGCATCCTGCTTGGCCGCGTACTCGGCCGCCTCCGCGCGCGAGATCGTCTTCTTGACGTTCGGCTCGTCGGAGACCACGAAGGTCGACGGCGTGAGCCGCGCGAGGATCCGCGCGGTGTAGTTGATGTTGCCGAACTCCGTGACCGTCGTACGGTCCTTCGGCATCAGCTCGAGCACCCAGTCGCGCATCTCGGCCTGCGTGGGGTTCTGTGCGACTGACCTGGCCGGTGGCAGCTGACCTGACACGTTGCTCCTCCTCATCGATGGGAGGAGGCCCGACCGATCGCCTGGCACGGCGATGCTGCCGGCCTCCTCGTCCCGAACCTAGCCGGGGCGTCGCAGTACGACGGCACTCGGGCCGGCAGATCCGCTGGCGCAGCGCGCTGCAACCGTCGTCGTGCCTGCCCAAGACCGCCGGTTGGCGTGGACCGAGAAGGGATCCGGCGCGAGGATCTGACCCAAGAGAAGGCCTGGCTTCACCAAACAAGGGTGACGTCACAGACCGTTCGGATCTCTCCGATAGGAGCGGCGAGAACCCTGACCATATCCAGGCATCCAACGGTCGTGTTACCGTCTGTCTCCCGCCGGCTCGATCGGCGCGAAGCAGCGAGAACACCGCGGGGGAAGACGACCACCGATCGGAAAAGACACATGGCACGCAAGATGAGCGATGAGCACAAGGCGGCGCTGGCGAAAGGCCGGGAACAGGGCCGAGCCGTGCGTGAGTACCTGGCGGCACTCGAACAGGAGCGCAAGCCCGGTCGACCGGTGGATCGTGACGCGATCGAGGCAAAGCTCCCGGAGATCCAGGGGCGCATCGACGAGGAACCGGACCCGGCCAAGCGGGTCGAGTTGATCCAGAAGCGACTGGATCTCGAGGAGCGTTTGGTCGAACTCGGGGAGGCTCCCGACATGGACGCTCTCGAGCAGGCGTTCATCGAGGCAGCCGCCGAGTACTCCGAGCGCAAGGGCATCAGCTATCCCGCCTGGCGCGAAGCGGGCGTCCCGGCGGCGGTGCTCAAGCGGGCCGGTGTGAAGCGCACCCGTCGCGTGGCCAGCTGACACCCTGACGAGGCGCGGGACGCGACCGCTACCCGACCGCGGCGAGCGGTGTCCGCAACGCCGCACGGGCGTCGGTCGCGCAGGCCTCGAAGGCCTCGATGAAGCGCGCGGCGTCGCGCCGTTGGGCCTCGAGTGCCTCGGGGTGTTCGCTGATCGCCTGGACCACCTCGAACTGCTGGTAGAGGTCCCCGGCGAAGGCTCGGCGTCGCCGCTGCACCGCCGAGCGCACCGTGGCCACCGCGGACTCGACCTGGTCGTCGACGTCACGGAGCATGGCCGCCGAGATCTCGTCGAGACGTGAGGCGATCGACTCGCGTGCCTGCTCCAGGCTGCGGTGCCCCCCGACGAGGCTCGCGAGCTTCCAACCGACCAGCGCCCCACCGAGCAGGCCGAGCGGACCCAGCAGCGTGGCGGTACCGGTGGCCAGCAGGGTGAGTCCACCTCCCGAGAGGCCACCGACCATGGCGGAGGTCTTGGACGTCTGCTCGGACCGGCGCTTGGCCGCCTGGAGCTGCTGGAGCTGGTCGGGGGTGACCAGCAGCGCGTTCGGCGACAGGCGGATCTGGGGCAGGTTGGGGGCCAGATCCGTCATCACCGCCTGGAACCGCTCCTGCAACTGGTGCTGCAAGCGGTGCACGATCTGCTCGAAGCCACCCATGAACTGCCGCGACGCGAGCTCGCCCGCGACCTCGAGTTGCCGGCGGAAGCGGGAGGCGAACTGTTCGAGCTCCTCCAGGGTCTCCAGCTGCGCCAACTCCTTCTTGGCCCGGGTGAAGGGGTTGAGCACCAAGCCCCGGATCCGCATCCGCAGAGGAGGGACCTCGGTCAGGGCCATGGACACGGCCGCATCGAAGCGCCGCTCGAGATCGACGATGTCGTGGTCCAGCTGGCGTCGGAACCCCTGCAGCTTCTCCGGGTCCTCCAGCAACTGTTGGCGGACCTGGACCTCCGCCCGAGCGAGCTCGGCGATGCGGGCGATGCGCTCGGCCGAGTCGTCCAGCATCTCCTGGCCGGCGTGATCCGAGAGGTAGTTCTCGACGTCCCGGAGCAGCCGGTCCGCGCCGGAACGCTTCCACTGGTCGATGTCGTCGTGCTTTCGGGCCTCCCAGGCCTCCAGCGCACAGACGGGGTAGACACGTACCTCTCCGGTGCGTCCCGCCCGCTGGGATGCCTCCACGATGCGCATCCCGACGTACTCGAGCACCTGGGCTCGGGTCTCCACGTCGTGGAAGTGCTGGGGGTACATGTTGCACACGAGGAAGGTCTTGCGCAGATCCCGCGCGACGACCTGCTCGAGGAACCCGAGCTCGGTCGCGCCCACGGTCGGCGGCGACAGGAACAGCACGACGCCGGCATCGACGACATCGAGTTCCTGCAGGGTCCGCTCGGTGTAGACCTCGTCGGCCTCGGCATCGTCGAGGCCGGGGGTGTCGATCAGGCGCGTCCCGTTGCGCAGGAACCCGACGGGCACCTGCTGCTCGACGAAGGTGACGCCGAGTTGGTTCATGGGGTTGGACTTCTGGGAGGTGTAGGCATGCACGTCCTCCACCGCCACGTGCTTCTGGGTCCCGTCGGCGAAGTGGACGACCGCCTCGGGGTCGTCGCCATAGGAGACGTAGACCGGCACAGCGGTCTCCGGGGTGACGTGCATGGACGAGACCTCGCGGCCGATCAACCCGTTCAGCAGGGTCGACTTCCCGCGCTTGATCAGGCCGAACACGCCGACGGTGAACTCGGTGGACTCGAGATCGCGACGCACGTGCGCCATCTCGCCCGCGATCAGCGAGTCCGTCTCCGCGGTGCCCTCCACCTCCAGCGCGCGCCGCTCCTGGAAGCGGCTCCACACCTCCTCCACCTGAGCCAACGAGGACAGCAACGCGTCACGCTCGACGTCGAAGCTGTCCAGGAACTCAGCCACTGCAGACCCACTCTCCGGTCACGCCACACGGCGGACCTGCTCTCTCATCGACCGTTGACCGCCCCGGCTTGAGCCCTCGACGCGCTGGCAACGC
>JAWLDJ010000170.1:0-4460 GCA_041686695.1 Nitriliruptoraceae bacterium | reverse complement strand
TCACCACCGCCCCCAGCCAGACCCACCGGGGCGCACGACCGACCGCCTGCAGCGGGGCGGCGCCAGCCGCGGCGGGCTAGAGGATGCCCGCCCGATCGAGCGCGATGATGCCGATGATCGTCAGCACGACCCCGACGCCGACACGCGCCCAGAGCGCGATGATGCGCCGCTGCGGGAGCTGTCCGTCGTCCTCGGCGCCGGGGAAGACCCCGGTGCGGTGGTAGCGCAGCAGCGCCGCGAGCGTGCCGACGGCCATCGCGGCTCCCACCGCGGCGAAGCTGCCGACGAGCAGGAACGCCCACGACGTCTCGCCCACCTCACCCTCCAGATCACCTCGGCGTCGCCAGGACCAGCCGACCTCGAGTGTACGGAGCGTCGACGCGTCCACCGCCGGCTGGGGCACGAACCTCCCGCAAGCACCCAGGCGGCTGCCGTGCGTCCCGCCTCCTCCATCGAAAGGACCCTGTCATGCCCCGGATCTCCGCCCCCCTCTCCGTCCCGATCCCACCCGAGGTGGCCTTCGACAATGTGGCCGACTTCACGACGACGGCGGTGTGGGACTCGGGGATCGCCGCCACCGAGCGCCTGGATGACGGGCCCCTCGGCGTCGGCTCACGTTTCGAGGTGCAGTACAAGTTCGGCCCGGTCACCAGGCCCCTGGTCTACGAGATCACGACCTACGACCGGCCGCACCGGGTGGTGTTGGAGACCAAGGGGCTGCTCTACCGGGGCGAGGACGACGTCACCTTCGCCCCGGAGGAGCACGGGACCCGGGTCACCTGGAACGCATCGTTCCGGCTGCGCGGACCGGCCCGGTTGCTCGACCCGGTGCTGGGCATCGGCTTCCGTCGGAACGTTGCTGACGCTGTCGAAGGTCTGGAGCCCTTCCTGCGCGAACTCTCGACCCAGTAGCGCGAATACCGCTGCTCGGACGAGGGGGCCCTGCGCCTCGCTCACCGCGAACACGCTCGAGCGGGCCATGGCCGGAGGGTGACGGCGGTGCCGGGGAAGGGAACCCACCGCTGTCTCCTGACGTCCAACAGGGGGACCGGGGACGGGGGGAGTTGTGCTACCCCCGCCCCGATCCGACCCGGACGGAAGGCTCGGACATGCCCACGCCCCGCCTGCTGGTGGCCACCCTGCTCCTGACCTCTGCACTCGTCCTCCTCGCCTGCGGGACCGGCGATGCCGACGGGACCGGCGATGACGAGGTGGGGGAGGGCACCACCGACCCCGTCACGGACCCGGCCGGCGACGACGACGCGGCCGGCGACGACGACGGCCAGGAGGGCGAGGAGGGCGCCACCGACCGTGGCACAGAGGCCAGCGACAGCCGCGAGGTGGCGCTGGCGATCGCGGATGCGGCCCGGCGCACCGGCCTCGAGGAGGACGAGATCGAGCTCGTGGAGCTGTCGATGGTCACCTGGCCCGACGGCGCCCTCGGCTGCCCGGAGCCCGACACCATGTACACCCAGGCACTGGTGGAGGGCTACCGCGTCGTGCTGGATGCCGACGGGAGGCAGCTCGTCTATCACGGCGCGGTGGGTGAGGACCCGTTCCTGTGTGAGGACCCGCAGGAACCGTTGGAGGCGGAGCAGGACTGAGGCCCGGCCGCGGCCTCGCCCCGGCCGACGCGTCTGGTCAATTGTGGGTGGGATCCTCGGGGAAGGTCGCCAGCAGCTTCAGACCGTCGGGTTGCCGCCGCAGCACCCCGTGCCACAAGCCCGTGGGGTCGTCCGAGAACACGTCGTAGGGCTCCGCATCGACCGGGAACCAGGCCCCGAGACCGATCTCGTCCTCGAGCTGGTCCGGAGCCCAGCCGGTGTAGCCAGCGAAGATGCGGATGTGCTCGAGGTCGGCAGCGGCGAGCATCGGGTCGTCGTCGAGGTCGACCAACCGGATGCGATCCAGTATCGGTGGACCAGCCTCGGGCGTGACCACCGACGTCGTCGCCCCGAGGGCGACCACGGCCGTTGGCTCCACCGGTCCGCCACCGAAGACGACCGCTGGGTCGGCAGCCAGCGACGTCCATCCCTCCAGCGTGTCCGCGACGAGCACCGACGAGGGGCGGTTCAGGACGACGCCGAGCGCGCCGTCCTCATCGTGGTCGAGCACCAGCACCACTGCACGGTCGAAGTTCGGGTCCTCGAGTGCCGGCGCCGCGACCAGCAGTCTGCCGTTGTGCCAGGTGGCCATCGTGCCCTCCTCAGGCTCGAACGTACACGCTGGCACCGTGCCTCAGACAGGCGTCGGTGGCCCCGGCTGCGCACCCCCGCCGCTGCCGCTCCCGCTGGGCCCACGGGCCAGGTTCGCGAACTTCGTGAGGTGCCCCAGGAACGCCAGCTTCACCACCCCGGTCGCGCCGTTGCGGTGCTTGGCGATGATCAGCTCCGCGATGCCCTTGTCGGGAGAGTCCTCGTCGTAGATCTCGTCGCGGTAGATGAACCCGACGATGTCAGCGTCCTGTTCGATCGAGCCACTCTCGCGGAGGTCGGCGAGCTGCGGACGCTTGTCGGTACGTGATTCGGGCTGGCGGGAGAGCTGGGAGAGCGCGATGACGGGGACGTCGAGCTCCTTGGCGAGCATCTTCAGTCCACGTGAGATCTCGGCCACCTCCTGCTGTCGCGAGTCCACGCGGCGATGGGACTGCATCAGCTGGAGGTAGTCGACCACGATCAGCGACAGGCCCTGCTTCTGCTTCAGTCGGCGGGACTTCGCCCTGATCTCCATCAGCGAGATCGATGGCGTGTCGTCGATGTAGAAGGGGGCATCAGCCAGCGTGCCGAGGGCGTCGCCGAGCTTGCGCCAGTCGGTGTCCTCCAGACGGCCGGTGCGCAGCCGTGACGAGTCGATGCGCGCCTCGGAGGAGAGCAGCCGGTTCACGATCTCCAGCTTGGACATCTCCAGGCTGAAGAGCATGGCCGGCTGACCCAAGCGCGCCGTGGCGAAGTGGCAGACCGCCAGGGCGAGGCTGCTCTTGCCCATCGCCGGTCGGGCGGCGAGCACGACCAGGTTCTGCGGCTGCAAGCCCGCGGTGAGGCGGTCCAGGTCATCGAACCCGGTCGCCAACCCCGTCACCTCCGAACTCTGCTCGGCCAGCGACTCGATCTGCTCGAAGGACTGGTTCAGGAGCTCGCCCAGCCGTTGGTACTCGCTGACCGTCGTGGTCTGCGCCACCTCGAAGACCAGCGACTCCGCCCGGTCGACGATCGCTCGGGCGTCATCGGTGGCTTCGTAGCCGAGACGGGTGACCGCGGTGCCGGCATCGATGAGGCGTCGCAACAGGGCCTTGTCCCGCACGATGCGGGCGTAGTACGCCGCGTTGGCAGCGGTGGGGACCGCGACGGTGAGGTCGTGCAGTGCCGCGGCACCGCCGACCTCGTCGAGGCGTTCGCGACGCGCCAGCCAGTCGGTCACCGTGACCGTGTCGACCGGCTCGCCCTGGCTGGTGAGTTCGCGGACCGACTCGAAGACGACCCGGTGGGCGTTGCGGTAGAAGTCCTCGGGTCGGAGCGCCTCCACGGCGTCCGAAGCAGCAGCCCGCGACAGCAGCGCGGAGCCGAGGACCGACACCTCGGCATCGAGCGAGTGCGGTGGGACGCGGTCGTAGCTGCGTCCCACCGCCTCGTTCGTGCTGGCAGTGGCCTGTGGTACTGGCGGCTCGCCGGGTGGCGGGGGGAAGGTGCCGCTCATGGTGCGTCGGTCACACGGGTGACGACGGCCACGATCGTTGCCTCCCTCAGCCCGCGGCGGGCTCCTCGTCGACGATCGTCGCCGTCTCGGCCTCGGACTCCGATTCGGCGAGCTCGGCCTGCTGCTGCTCGTACTCCTCGGCGGCCTCGAGCGCCTGCTCCTTGAGCGCCTCGGCGTCGGTGTCGGAGTCGGCAGCGGCCTGCTCAGCCGCGGCAGCCACCGCCTCGGCATCGACCAACCCACCGCCAGCGTCGCGGGTCAGTCGGCCTTCCTGATCGACGACGTCGACGATCACGGTGGCCGCGACCTGCGGGTGGACGTGGACCGGTACCTCGTAGGTACCGATCTCCTTGATGGAGCCCTTGAGCTCGATCCGCTTGCGCGGGATCTCGTGGCCGCGCTCCTTCAGCACCCGTTGCACGTCGGTGGCGGACACGGAACCGTACAGACCGCCCCGCTCATCGACCCGCACCGGGATACGCAGACTGCGTGTCTCGAGCGCCGCCTTGGAGGCCTGCGCGCTGTCGAGGGTCTTGGCCTCCCGTGCCTTGCGGGCACGGGTGAGCGCCTCGGCCTGCTTCATCGCCCCCGGCGTGGCCCGCATGGCCAGCCCACGAGGCAACAGGAAGTTGCGGCCGTAGCCGTCGGCGACGTCGACGACGTCACCAGGGAGACCGAGGTTGTCGACCTCGTTGGTGAGGATGACCTTCATCGTCGGGACCTCCTCAGCGGGTCGTGTAGGGGATCAGCGCCATCTCGCGGGCGTT
>JAWLDJ010000169.1:0-4483 GCA_041686695.1 Nitriliruptoraceae bacterium | reverse complement strand
ACCGGCGCCCCAACCCGCCGCCGCGCACCAGGCCCCGTTCCGCCCGACGCACCCACCCGGCTACGCCCGACACCGCAGGCCGCACACCGGTTGCCTATGATGCCCGACGGGAGCGCGGGCCGGTCGTCGCTGGTCTGCGCACGAACCGGAGAACCTCGAGAGGGAGCAGGGCGGACCTATGGCATCTGACGCGATCGCAGACCTGTTGCAGGAGGGTCGCACCTTCCCGCCGCCGGCATCGTTCAAGGAGCAGGCGCTGGTTCGGGATGCGGAGATCTACGACGAGGCAGCCACCGACCGCCTCGGCTTCTGGGCCCGGCAGGCCGCGCAGTTGGACTGGTTCCGCGAGTGGGACGAGATCCTGGACTGGCAGGCGCCGTACGCGAAGTGGTTCGTCGGCGGCACCCTGAACGTGAGCTACAACTGCCTCGACCGCCACGTGGAGGCCGGCCACGGGGACCAGGTCGCGTTCCACTTCGAGGGCGAGCCAGGTGACACGCGCACCCTGACCTACGCCGGTCTGCTCGAGGAGGTCCAGCAGGCCGCCAACGCGCTCAAGGCCCTGGGGGTCGAGAAGGGCGACCGCGTCGCGGTCTACCTCCCGATGATCCCGGAGCTGGCGGTGACGATGCTGGCCTGCGCGCGCATCGGCGCGGTCCACTCGGTGGTCTTCGGTGGCTTCTCGGCCAACGCGTTGCGCGACCGGATCAACGATTCCGACTGCAAGGTGCTGGTCACCGCCGACGGTGGCTGGCGTCGGGGGTCGGTCGCCCCGCTGAAGCCGATCGCCGACGAGGCGCTGGAGGAGACGCCCACGATCGAGCACGTCCTGGTCGTGCAGCGCGGCGAGAACGACGTCGAGATGGTGGACGGCCGGGACCTCTGGTGGCACGAGACCGTGGCCACCGCGGACGCGGACTGCCCCCCGGAGCACCTCGACGCCGAGGACCTGCTCTTCATCCTCTACACCTCGGGGACGACGGGCAAGCCCAAGGGCATCATGCACACCACCGGTGGGTACCTGACCCAGGTCGCCTTCACCCAGCGCTACGTCTTCGACCTCAAGCCCGACGAGGACGTCTTCTGGTGCACCGCCGACATCGGATGGGTGACCGGGCACAGCTACATCGTGTACGGACCGCTCGCCAACCGCGCCACCTCGGTGATGTACGAAGGCGTGCCGAACCACCCCGACGAGGGCCGCTTCTGGGACCTCGTCGAGCGGTACGGGGTGACCCAGCTCTACACCGCACCGACGGCCATCCGTGCGTTCATGAAGTGGGGCGACGAGCACCCGGCCTCCCGGGACCTGTCCAGCCTGCGGCTGCTCGGCACCGTCGGCGAACCGATCAACCCCGAGGCCTGGGTCTGGTACCACGAGGTGATCGGCGGTGGCCGCTGCCCGGTCGTCGACACCTGGTGGCAGACCGAGACCGGCGGGATGATGATCGCGCCCCTGCCCGGTGCCACGACCACCAAGCCCGGTTCGGCGACCTTCCCACTGCCCGGCATCTCCGCCACGATCGTCGACGACGTCGGCGAGGAGGTCGGCGTCCCCGGAGGTGGGTACCTCGTGCTCGATCAGCCCTGGCCGTCGATGCTGCGCGGCATCTGGGGCGACCCGCAGCGCTACGAGCAGACCTACTGGTCCCGGTTCCCGGGGCGCTACTTCGCGGGGGACGGCGCCAAACGCGACGAGGACGGCTACTTCTGGCTGCTCGGCCGGGTCGACGACGTGATGAACGTGTCCGGGCACCGGCTCTCCACCACGGAGATCGAGTCGGCGCTCGTGTCGCATCCCTCGGTGGCGGAGGCAGCGGTGGTCGGTCGCGCCGACCCGGTGACCGGCCAGGCCATCGCCGCCTTCGTGACGCCACGCGGCGGGTACGACGGTGACGAAGCGCTGGCGACGGAGCTGCGCGACCACGTCGCGCACATGATCTCCCCGATCGCGAAGCCGGCGTCGCTGCTGTTCACCCATGACCTGCCGAAGACCCGCTCGGGCAAGATCATGCGTCGGCTGCTGAAGGACATCGCCGAGGACAAGCAGCTCGGTGACACCACCACGCTGGCCGATGCGACGATCGTGGACTCGATCAAGGACCGCTACCTCGCCGGGGGTGACAGCAGCTGACCCCTCGCGGGACAGCCCGCCGCCCCGGGTGGCCGCATCCGCACAGGAGGCGCGGCCATGACGCACGACGATCCGTGGTTCGCCCGTCAACAGGCGGAACGTGCGTGGCGTCGCTACGCCGAGGAGGGCGCCACCGAGGGCGTCCGCGACGAGGTCGGGAGGTCCTGGGAACGCTCGGCGGCCCATCTGCCACCTGACCGTGGACAGGCCCCGCTGGTCGCCGAGGACCGGGCGCGGGAACGGTGGCAGCACTCACCGGTGCGCGCCGCCGTGGCGGCCCTGCGTGAGGAGCTCGACCGGGTGGTCGCCGACGGTGGGTTCGTCGCAGCGGTGACCGGTGCCGACGGCACGATCCTGTGGACCCAGGGCAGTTCGTGGATGCGCGACCGGGCGGCGACCGTGCACTTCGTGCCCGGCGGTCGCTGGGACGAGGCCTCGATCGGCACCAACGCGTTGGCGCTGGCGCTGCGCACGAACACCGCCAGCCAGGTGTTCTCCGCCGAGCACTACAGCACCGCGATCCACGACTGGGTCTGCTACTCCGCGCCGATCCAGGATCTGCGTTCGGGACGGGTCCTGGGCGTGCTCGACCTGTCGACGACCTGGGAGCGCGCGCAGCCTCTGGGGTTGACCGCCGCCAAACTGCTGGCCAGCAACCTCTCGCTGCTGCTGCCAGCCACCACAGCGGCGACCGAGGCGGTCGACGGCCTCGACCTGCGGGTGCTCGGTCATCCAGAGGTCCGGCTCCACGGACGCCCCGTGGACCTGCCACGCCGGCAGCTCGAACTGCTCACCGTTCTCAGCCTCCACCCGGAGGGCATGAACCTGCAGGCCCTGCACGCCGCGCTGCACCCGGACCACACCGTGCAGCCCGCCACCGTGAAGGCCGAGGTCTCGCACCTGCGACGGGCGCTGGGTGCAGCGGTGATCGCCTCACGGCCCTACCGGTTGACGGTGCCGATCAACGCCGACCACCTCGACGTCCTTGAGGACATCGCCGCCGGGCGGCTCGGCCGGGCCGTCAGCACCTACGCCGGTCCCCTGCTGGCGGGCACGGAGGCCCCGGCGCTCCGCGAGCACGCCACCTACCTGGAGGTGGCGCTGCGCCGGGCGGTGCTCACCGCCGACGATCCGGACCTGCTGTTCGCGCTGGGTGCTCGGCTGCCCCAGGAGATCGAGGTGCACGAGCGGACGCTGGCCCGCTTGCCCGACCGTGATCCGCGGGCCGCGATCGCGCACGCACGGTTGCGCGCAGCACTGGCCTGATCGCGGGCGCGAGCACCACTCCAGCACGCCTGGCGCCCCTGCGCGGGTGGGCACGGCCCAGCCAACCTTCTCCCAACCTTCGCTCTGGTGTGCTTGGCCGGTCACGTATCTGACGCCCGTGGGAGCGGGCAGGGAGAGGGAGCCATGACGCGCTATGCCCCGCCTGGCGCCGACGACGCGATCGTCGACTACGCCAAGCGCTACGACAACTTCATCAACGGCACCTGGGTCGCACCCCGGGAGGGCGAGTACTTCGAGAACATCTCGCCGGTGACCGGTCGCCCCTTCTGCGAGGTGGCGCGCTCCAGCGCCGCCGACATCGAGCTGGCCCTGGACGCCGCCCACGCGGCCGCGCCGGCCTGGGGACGCACCTCGGTCACCGAGCGTTCGAACGCCCTGCTGAAGATCGCCGACCGGATCGAGGAGCATCTCGAGGAGCTGGCCGTCGCGGAGACCTGGGAGAACGGCAAGCCCGTCCGCGAGACCAAGGCCGCCGACCTGCCCCTGGCGGTGGACCACTTCCGCTACTTCGCCTCCGTGATCCGCGGCCAGGAGGGCTCGATCAGCGAGCTGGACGAGCAGACCGTGGCGTACCACTTCAGCGAGCCGCTGGGCGTCGTCGGCCAGATCATCCCCTGGAACTTCCCGATCCTCATGGCCACCTGGAAGCTGGCACCGGCACTGGCAGCGGGCAACGCCGTGGTGCTCAAGCCCGCCGAGCAGACCCCGGCCTCGATCATGAAGGTGATGGAGCTGATCGGTGACCTGCTGCCCGACGGCGTCGTCAACGTCGTCAACGGCTTCGGGCTGGAGGCCGGCAAGCCACTGGCCTCCTCGCCGCGCATCGCCAAGATCGCCTTCACCGGAGAGACCACCACCGGCCGGCTGATCATGCAGTACGCGTCGCAGAACATCATCCCCGTCACCCTCGAGCTCGGCGGCAAGAGCCCGAACGTGTTCTTCGAGGATGTCATGGCCTCCGACGACAGCTACCTCGACAAGGCGCTGGAGGGCTTCGTGATGTTCGCCCTCAACCAGGGCGAGGTGTGCACCTGCCCGTCGCGGGCGCTGATCCAGGAGTCG
>JAWLDJ010000168.1:0-4540 GCA_041686695.1 Nitriliruptoraceae bacterium | reverse complement strand
TCGCGGTACTCGACGTGCGTCTCGCCGAACGGCTCACCTGCGTCGCGACGGACATCCGGCCGTTCGAAGCTCAACTCGTGTTGGGCCGTGCCCTCCGCCTTCAGGTGCAAGACCTCGAGGCACCGACGGCGCTCGAAGCCGCCGAGGTCGCTGCGCACGGTGACGAGGAGATCGGCCAGGCCGCACTGGCTGCCGACCGGCTGGTGTCGACCCCGGCTGGGGATGTGGAGTTGAGGATCCCCAAGCTGCGCAAGGGCAGCTACTCCCCGGCACTGCTCAAACCGCGCCGGCGGGTGGACCGGGCGTTGTAGGCGGTGATCATGACCACCTACATGAGCCCGTCGGCCACGCCGGTGTTGGGTCGGTCTGCATCCTGCTCATTGGGCGTGCCACCGCTCCGGCACGCCGACAGCAGGACCACCAGGACCAGCAGCACGCACAGGGTCAGGCTTGCTCCGCCGGCAGGAACGGCTCCCCTGACCTGCCGGGGCAGCATCAGCCCGCGTCCCCCGACTCGGTGGCGGGGAAGTGGATCTCGACCCGCTCGACGGTCATGTCGACGAACGGATCACGACCCAGCGATCCCTCGATCATCTGGCTCTCCCCGGCCGCGATGGCCGGCAGGATCCACCCCCCGGGGCCCGCCGCCACCACCTCTCCGTCCGCGTCGAAAGCCGCGAGGTAGAACAAAGACTGGCCCGGACCGTCCCCGGTGTTGGTGATCTCGGCCTCGACGAGGATCTCGTCCTCCGTGACCTCGAACTCGCGTACGTCGCCCGAGAGCCGGACGTCTCCGTACCGCTCCTGCTTGAAGTCCGCCACGGTTCTGGTGTCGAGCAGGGGACGCACGTCGGCGGGCTCCCCACGCAGGGGCCCGGCCAGTCCCACCGGCAACCGTTCGCCCGGGAGGATGAACTCGAGGAACGGTTGCGGCCCCGACCGTCCCAGGGTCGCACCATCCCCGTCGACCGCCTCCACCTCCAGCACGACCTCCACCACGGCGTCCGAGACGTTGTGCACGAACGCGAACCAGCGTAGGCCGAGCCCACCCGTGTCGTTCTCGCGGGCGTACCAGCGTTCGTGGGAGAGCTGGAGCTCCCTGTCAGGATCCTCGGTGCTCGCTGCCTCCGCGCTCTCTGCATCGGCGGTCGACGACTCCGGTTCGGCTGCTTCCTCGCCGCCAGCAGCAGGCGGCGGGGGCTCTCCCCCGGACGCCGTGGCGGGATCGATGTCCGCATCCCCGCAGGCACCGGTGGCCAGACAGGCGAGGACCGCAACGGCCACCGAGAGCCATCGAGACATCTGTTCGGTCATGGTCCAGCTTCCGTCGCGTCCTCGATCTTCGATCATCGCAGCCGGCACGTGCTGCGTCGCCACTCAACCGCCCGCGTCACACCGCTCAACTTCTGGACTCCCCGATGGGCCGTGACCAACGTCGCGCCCGGCGAATCCGTCATGGACGCGGCCCACACGGCAGACTGTCCAGCATCGTCGGGTGGGGGAGCTGCTCGGCCGGTTCATCCGCGAGTTGTTTGGCACGACATGAGGGATCTACTGATCGGCCGCGAGACCGAGCTCGCAGCCGTCGACGACGAGCTGGCGTCGGGCAGCTCGGTGATCGTGATCGGTGACGCCGGCGTCGGCAAGACCCGGCTCTCCCGCGCTGCCGCCCAGCGTGCCGAGGACCGTGGTTGGAGGGTCGACACCGTGGCGGGCCTGACGGCGACGGCCTCCCTTCCGTTCGGGGCCATCACGCGCCTGCTGCCAGCGGTGGAGGCCCGGGACGACCCGCACCTGGTGCGCATGGCCCTGGCCCACCTGCGTGTCCGGGCCTCGACCACGTCCCTGCTCGTCGTCGTTGACGATGCGCACCTCCTCGACGACCGCTCCGCTGCCGTCATCGGACACCTCGTCCTCGACGGTGCGATCCCCTGCCTGCTCACCGTGCGGACGGGTGAGACCTGTCCTGATCCGATCCTGGGACTGTGGAAGGACGGCCATGCCCGACGGGTCGACCTGGACCCGCTCGATCGCGCCACCACCGCGGAACTGGTCGCCACGACGATCGGAGGCCCGGCGTCGGCGCGGCTCGAGGACGAGATCTGGAGACTGAGCGCGGGCAACCCGCTCTGCGTTCGCGAACTCATCACGGCAGCCCGCGACGCGCGCACCCTGGTCGAGCGTGCAGGGGTCTGGACCTCCGTGGAACCGCTGCCCGCGTCGCACCGACTCACCGACCTCATCGCCGCGCGGCTCGCTCGCCTCGACCCCGCCGATCGCTCAGCCGTCGAGCTCATCGCTGTCGGTGAGCCGCTGGGGCTCCAACTCGCCCTCCAGGAGCTCGGCAGCGACCGCCTTGAGCGCCTCGAGACAGGGCGATTGCTCGCCGTCGACCACCGAGCCGGCGTCGTCCGCGCGGTTCACCCCATGTACGGCGAGGTGCTCCGCACGACGATGTCACGCACACGGCTCTCGCTCGCCGCCGCGAAACTGGCGGAGCTCGTCGGCGGCGCCGACGGCACCGATCCCGCTGAAGCGAGGAAGATCGCGAAGCTCGTCCTGGACGCGGGCGGCAACCCACCTGCAGCGCTCGCACTCGCCGGCGCTCGTGGCGCACTCGCGGTCCTGGACGTCCACCTCGCTGAGCGGCTGGCAGCGGCCGCGTCCACGGCGCACCCGTTCGAGGCCCAACTCGTGCTGGGCCGTGCGCTCCGCCTGCAGGGGCGGGGCTCCGAGGCCCGGTCGACGCTCGAGCCCGCCGCGGCGGCTGCGCAGGGGGACGACCAGATCGGTCGGGTCGCTCTGGCAGCCGCCAGAAACCAGCTCTGGGTCCTTGGTGACCTCGCAGCGGCGCAGGTGACCCTCGAAGCAGCCCTGGCACGGATCGACGATGACGCGTGGAAGGCCACGGTCGAAGCCGAGCTCGCCCTGCAACTGGCGACGGCCGGCGACTTCCGCGAGGGCGCACGGGTCGCCCGGGATGCGCTTCGCCGCCCGGGCATCGGGCCTCGCGCGGAGCTCGCGGCGCTCATCGTCCACACCCTCGGTCAGAGCCTCCAGCTGGACCTGGACGGCCTCGATGCCTCGCTCGCGCGGGCGCTGGAGCTCGCCGCGACGTTCGCCACCGAGGAGCCGCTGGCGACCGACCAGCTGCTGCTGGCCGCAGCCGAGGCGGAGCGCTACCAGGACCCGACAGCCGTCCTCGCCTCGACCAGGCAACGTGGTCGGTCGGACTCGCCGCTGCTCGGAACGTGGCGTATGGCGACGAGCATGGTGGCCCTGATGACGGGGGATGTCACCACGGCGGTGGTTGCGTCCCACGAGGCGCTCCTGCTGCTGGAGCGGTCGGACCCTTTCGCGAACCTGGCGATGGTCCGTGGAGTGCATGGGGTGGCGCTGGCACAGTCCACCTCCCCGGATCCGCTCGGTGAGCTGCGGGACCAACTCGTAGACCCGCAGTTGCGAGTCGAGCCCCGCGCCCGTGTCTGGGCCGACCGAGCCCTGGCGTGGGACGCCATCCGTACCGACCCGCAAGGCGCGATCGCGACGGCGAGGGAGGGTGGGCGACGCGCCCTCGACGACGGGCACGTCGGGTGGGGCTGCGACCTGCTCCACGACGCGGTTCGCTTCGGCGGCGCCAGTGAGGTCGTCGACCTCCTGGCCGAGGCAACGGAAGGGACGAGCGCCCTGATCGCAGGCCTCTATGCCGAGCATGGCCGATCGGCGGCCGAGCACGATCCGATCGGTCTCGAGCAGGTGGGCGATTCCTTCATCTACGCGGGTGCGCTGCTGCCCGGCGCCGAGGCATTCGCACAGGCGGCGACTGCCTGGTCCGCACATGGGGACGGCGGGGCTGCTGCACGCGCAGCAGTCCGCGCTCAGGTGGTCGCGGGACGATGTCCGGGAGCGGCGACCCCAGCCCTCGACGGCCTCGGGGAACTCGGACTCCCCCGCCGTCAGCTGGAGATCCTCGCACTCGCCGCACACGGCAGATCGAACCGTGACATCGCTGACGAGTGCGTGCTGTCCCTGCGAACGGTGGAGAACCACCTCTCCAGGGCATACCGCAGCCTGGAGATCGAGGGCCGCACGGACCTCGCGGCGCTATTCGCCTGATCGCGGCAGCTGCACGCTGGCAGCGTCCGGGTCGTTGAGCGTTCGACGAGGCCCGGTTGAGTGGTGTCGTTCATCGCCTGCAACGCCACGCTGCGTGCCCCACGACCACGCACCCACGTGGATCGATGAGCGGGGCGGGCACGTCCTTCGCGATCCTCGTCATCGTGTCCCTGCTCACAGGCTGCAGCGACTCCGGGACCGCCGAGGACCCCGCGATCGATGCGGCCGATGCCGAAGAGGCCCCGGACGCAACGCAGCCGGCAGACGCGGCCACTGACGAGGATGAGCCGGACACGACGGGCTCGGAGGAGACGAGCACCGATGTCGTCAACGCGGGATCAAGAAACGCCAGGGTCGAGGTCGGCGACGAGGCGTTCGACTTCCGCGTGATCCAGTGCCTGCGTTACGTGCCGGGCCTGCTCGG
>JAWLDJ010000167.1:0-4628 GCA_041686695.1 Nitriliruptoraceae bacterium | reverse complement strand
GAGTGGTGCAGCACCTCGAAGCTGCCGTCGAAGTCCGGGTACTCGTTCTTGAGCGTGTTGAAGCAGTGGGGGCACCACGCGACGATCTTGGTCTTGTCCGCGCCGACACTCTTGAGCAGTTCCACGTTCTGTTTCGCGAGGTTCTGGAACAGGTACTCCATGCCGAGCCGTCGGGCCGGATCACCCGTGCAGGTCTCGTGCTTGCCCAGGATGGCGAAGGACACCCCGGCGTCGTGGAGGAGCTGCGCGGTCGCCTGGGTGATCTTGCGGGAACGGTCGTCCACGGCGCCGGCACATCCGGTCCAGAAGAGGTACTCGTACTGCCCGCCCTGCTGCTCGCCGGGTTCCAGGACGGGGATGTCGAACTCCAGCTTCTCCGTCCACTCCTCGCGCTTGGCCTGGCCGACCCCCCACGGATCCCCGGCGTTCTCCACGTTCTTGAGCATCCCGCCGGCTTCCTGCGGGAAGCTCGACTCCATCATCGCCTTGTAGCGGCGCAGGTCGACGATGGTGTCGACGTGCTGGATGTCGACGGGGCACTCCTCGACGCAGGCGCCGCAGGTGGTGCAGGACCACAGCACGTCGTAGTCGATGACGGCGGCCTCGCCGGGTGCGTCGCCGACCAGCGGGATGTTGATGACGTCACCAGCCTCGGCCTCGTCGACCTGGCCGAGCAGGAACGGCCCCTTGGCGTACATGTGGTCACGCAGGTCCTGGATCAGCATCTTGGGGCTGAGCGGCTTGCCGGTGTTCCAGGCGGGGCACTGCGACTGGCACCGGCCGCACTCGGTGCAGGTCTGGAAGTCGAGGAACCGGTCGAAGGTGAACTGCTCGATCGCACCCACGCCGAGCACCGTGTCCTCGGTCATGTTCTCGAGGTCGATCGGCTCGGAGGTCAGCTTGCCGAGCGCGGTGTCCCGGTTGGGGTCGCGGGTCAGTTCCTGGAAGGGGATCGTGACGATGTGCAGGTGCTTGGAGTGGAGCGTGAACACGAGGAACGCCATCACGATGGCCAGGTGCGCCACGAGGTTGATCGCGCCGATCCACTCGAGCGTCAGGGGATCGAGGCCGACCATCGCTTCCCCGAAGAGCCGGGAGATGAAGGCAGCTTCGGTGGGTGCGTGGTCCGCGGCGAACCGGACCCCGTGGGCGGTCCACAGCGTCCAGACCACCAGCACCTCGGCGCCCAGCACCCACCACCCCTGGTTGAGGTTGGAGCCCGCGAACCGGGAGCTGCGGCCGTTGGTGCGTGGGTCCTGGGAGGCACGGATGGACGCGAAGATCGCGATGCCCGTCAGCGACAGCAGCGCGAGGGCGTCCTGCGAGAAGCCCAGCACGTCGTAGGCGGTCACCCCGCCCAGGCTGATCGCGTTGAGGAACGGCAGCTGGAAGGAGGAGCCGAGGTAGAGCTCGCCGATGGCCTCCAGGACCGTGGTCTGCAGGACGAAGAACGCGTACATCACCCAGAAATGGGCGATGCCGGACAGGCTCCACTTCAGCAGCTTCTTGTGGCCGAAGATGTTGACCAGCGCGTGACGCAGGTTGGCCCGGAAGGCCGAGCGGATGTTGCGTTCGGGGTTGGGTTGGGCCGCCAGGGTCAGGCGCACCAGGAAGGTGCCGCGGCGCACGGCCCAGGCGCCGAAGAACGCCAGGGTGGCCGTGCCCACCACGATGCGGAACAGCGCCAACAGGGTCTCGTCCGTCACGGGCTGCGCTCCCTCGTCGTCGCGTACCGGGACGGGTTGCGTCGTCCCGGTCAGGCGCCGGGAGCAGTGTACGAGCGGCCAGGGCGACCACCAACGTGAGTCCTCGGCGCCTCGGGTCGTAGGCTGGGACGGCAGGCCGGGTGAGGGGGGCAGCGTGGACCGCGGGCAGGATGGCAGCCGTCGGCCGGTGCGGCGGTCGCCGACGCGCGCCCAGCTGCTGCTGGCGGTGCTGCTGCTGCTGCCGCTGGTCGCCTGCTCCCGTCTCGGTGAAGCCACGATCCGGATCGACGAGGCCGAGCAGGAGATCGTTCGGCTCACCGATGAGATCGTCGCCGCGGCCGACCTCGAGGTGACCTCAGCCCGGCCGCTCGGCCGGCGGGAGCGCTGCGAGCTCGTCACCACGGACACCGGTGCCGCCAACCGGGTGGGCTTTAGGGGGCCGATCCCGGAGGGTGTGCCCGTGCTCGAGCGCGCCGCTGCCATCCTCACCGACGCCGGGTACCAGCTCGTCCCGGGCGAGAGCGAGGACGAGCTCTTCGGCCGTCGCGACGGGCTGCGGATCACCGTCCTCATCGATCGGCCCGCCGGCGAGGTGGCGATCGACGGCAACACCGCGTGTCGTCCCCTGGAGCGCTGACGTCGACGACGCGGTCTCGGGCCGTATCTGGGGCCGCCTACTTGAGGTGCTCGCCCGGCTTGGCTCGGCGCTTGCGCGGGAACACATCGGAGCGGGCCGCCACCCGGTCGAGGACCAGGAGGCCGTCGAGGTGGTCCAGCTCGTGCTGGAAGGCCCGGGCTTCGAAGCCGGTGGCTTCGATGACCCGGGTCTGGCCATCGGGCGAGATCCCGCGCACGACCACGTCGGTGGCCCGGCGCACGTCGCAGGTGAGGTCGGGCACGGACATGCAGCCCTCGCGCTTGAGCTCCGAACCCGTTGCCAGGACCAGTTCCGGATCGAACAGCACCACCAGGCCGTGGTTGCCCGGCGGCGGTTTGCGCATCACCGAGACGTCGAGCGCGAAGGCCCGCGAGGCGACACCGAGCTGCGGCGCCGCGAGCCCGACGCAGCCGGGGGCGTCGTACATCGTCTCGACCAGGTCCTGTGCGAGCGCGCGCTCACGTGGACCGATCTCGCCGACCGGCCCCGCGATGCCCTTGAGGATCCGTGCCGGGTAGGTGACGACGCGTCGGACCGCCACCTAGTAGGTCTCCGTGTCGATCGAGCGCAGGGTGTGATCGACCCCCAGCGTCGCGCAGGCGTCGGAGACGGCTCGGGTCATCGCCTCGGGGTCGTCACTGGCCAGTTCGATCAGCATGGCGTAGACCGGGTCGGACGGTGCACCGATCACCTGTGTCTCCAGGTCGATCACGTTGGCGCCGACCTCGGCCAGCGCCCCCGTGACCTCGGCCACGATCCCGGGGCGGTCGGCGCCGTACACGCTCAGCAGGTGGGTGGGTTCGGTCTCCTGGCGGGTGGCGTCGGCGCGGCTGACCGAGATGGTCAGCCCCAGGTCCGCGGTGGCGGCAGCCAGGGCGTCGTGCAGTTCGTCGGGATCGTCCTCGGTGGCGACCAGGAGCACGATCGCGAAGTGCCCCCCGAGGATCGTCATCGCGGAGTCCTCGAGGTTGCCACCGCGATCGTGGAGCACCCGGGTGACGGCCGCGACGATGCCGGGGCGGTCCGTGCCGATGGCGGTGACGGCCAGATCGTGCATCGTGGACGCTCCTGTCGTGTCGTGCTGAGCCTAACGGTGCGCTCCCGGTGTCGGGTCCCCGGGCTGGGCGACGGGTCGAGCGGCGGGGTGGCGTCGCGCGCCCGGCGCGGCGGCCGAGCGGTAGCGTCCCGACATGCCTTCTCCCTCGCTGCCAGCGGCTGGCCGGATCGCTCCCCCGACATCGACGGCTGTCCGGTACCTCGGTGTCCGACAGGTGTGCATGGCGGCGCCGGTGGTGCGGGTGGCGGTGGTGCGGGTGGCGGTGGTGCGGGTGGCGATGGCGCGGGTGGCGATGCTGCGGGTGGCGGCGGTGCTGGTGGCCGCGGTGCTGGTGGCGGGGTGCGCCACCGAGCCGTCAGCGGCACCGGCCGACGGGCCGCCCGCGACCTCGGCGGGCGAGCCTGACGGTGGCCAGACCGGGCCCAGGACGGGTGGTGGGCTCGAGGACCTGCCGGCGCTGCATCCGGACATCGACGGGCTCGACGAGACCGTGGTCACGCTCACCACGCCCGGCGGCGCCGTCGAGGTGCTGGCCAAGGTCGCCGTGGAGCAACGGGACCGTGCCCGCGGGCTGATGGAGGTCACCGACCTGCCCGACGGGGCCGGCATGCTGTTCGTGTTCGACGAGGAGCGAACGGGCGGCTTCTGGATGTGGAACACCGTGATCCCGCTGGACATCGCGTTCGCCGACGCCGACGGGGTGGTCCACACCACTGCGACCATGACACCCTGCGAGGCGGAGCGTTCGACGCAGTGCCCGGTGACCGCCCCCAACGAGCCCTACCGGGCTGCGCTGGAGGTGCCAGCGGGGTGGTTCGAGCGGTCCGGCGTGCGAGCCGGGGCGACCATGCGCTGGACGACACCGGTGCCAGGCGCCGGCTGACGGCGATCACTACCCGTGCGGCGGACGTCGCACGGACCGAACCGAAGGGGAGGTCGTGCGATGCAGGTGGCGTATCTCGGGCTCGGCGCGATGGGACGACCGATGGCGGCCAATCTCGCACGGGACTGGCCGACGACGGTGTGGAACCGCACACCCGCGGTCGCAGAAGCACACCATGAGGCGCATGGCACCTCCGTCGCGCTCTCGCTGGGGGATCTGCCACCGGTGGACGTGGTGTGCTCGTGCCTGCCGAGCGACGTCGAGGTGGCAGCCGTGGCGCGCGTGGTCGGGCCGACGCTGGCCCCCGGCACGGTGTGGGTGGAC
>JAWLDJ010000166.1:0-4631 GCA_041686695.1 Nitriliruptoraceae bacterium | reverse complement strand
CCGGGCGAAGGAACTCGCCGAAGCCACGCCGATCGCTGCGGCGGCCCGGGACGTCATCCGTGAGACCCAGGCGGCGATGATCGCCACCATCGGCGCCACTGCCGGCGCCGCCGCCAACAGCTAGCCACTGCTCGTGGTCCGACGGCGTGGTTCGGTGAGGTACCCGCCCTCGGTGGGGCTGGTGACCCACCTGCTCGGCAGGATGTCGTGCGCCTGCGGGCCCGTTGCCATCGCTTGGTGAGGCACTCCCGGTGAGGCACCGCCCTCGACCGGATCATCGCCGGTGGTGCCCGGGACGGTCGCGATCCGAGATGGGTGGTGGCTCCCTCGGCTTCGCCTTCACGCCTGCGCGAGGCGACCTTCGGTACGTCGGTGGGACGAACGCAAGAGGAAGGAGAAGCCGAGCAGCAGTCGGCCGCCCACCCATCCGCCGGTGGCGAACGTGTTCGGGAGCCACAGGGCCAGCGCGACGCCGCCCAGCGTCATCATCCCGCCGAGGACGGCGAACAGCGCGGTTCCGTACAGGAACGTGAACGGCAGGTAGTGCGCGCCGACGATGATCATGCTCGCGGGGAAGAACCACTCCTCGCGGTAGCCGGCGGCAGCCACGGCGTCCCGGATCAGGGTGGTCGCGACCGCTCCCACCAGTAGGCGCGCCAGCCCGGTCACACCCCACCCGACTTGAGAGGTGACCTTGGTGGCCCCGGGGGATCGGTGCGACAGGATGGTGTGGCAGCGTGCACCACATCGGTATGCGCGAGCAGGTAGCCTTTCCGTATGCGAACCTCCGTTCTCTTCGACGACGATCTCGCGGCTGAAGCCCGAGCGCTCGGTATCAACGTGTCCGAGGCAGCGAGGGAGGGGCTTCGTCAGGCCATCCGCCGCCGCCGAGCAGAGCAAGATCGTGCGGCCTATCTGGCCCGCCCCGAGACCGAGGATGGTGATTGGGACGAGGCCGAGTCCTGGGGCGAGGCGTGAAGCGCGGAGAGGTCTGGCTCGCCCAGGTAGGCAGCAAGCTACGCCCGGTCGTGGTCGTGACACGCGATGAGGTGCTCGACGTTCGGGCCAACGTCACCGTCGCTGAGATCACCACCACGCTGCGGGGGCTTACCGTCGAGGTGCACATCGACCCGGACAGCGGGGTCGATCAGGCGTCGGTGGTCAACTGCGACGGGCTGCACACCGTGGCCCAGCGCAGGCTGACCAAGCGGCTGGGGAGCGTGCATGACGACACGCTCGCTGAGATCTGTGCGGGCGTCGCCACCGCCCTGGGCTGCGACCAGCGCTGACGGGACCGGCGGTGCCGTGCCAGCTCGCTGACAGCCAACTCGTCTGGAAGGCCCTGAACGGCGCTGGTCCGACCCGGCGGTGAGCCGAGGCTGCAACGAGTCCACGGCTGGAGACGTTCGAGGTGCGTGCCTGGTGTGAGGGTGGTGACGTCGCCGGCTGCCAGATCGAGGAGGTCGGCGTCGCCGGGGACCAGCAGCTCGGCCGGGACCTGATCGACCCGTGGAGCTCCGACCGATCGAAGCAGGGGGGGACGCGACCACCAGCACGCATCGCCGTCAGCCGGCCGAGGCCGACGCGGCGGCGGACGACCACTGAGCCGCCCGGTGCGCATCGAACCACTGGGAGGTCGAGGCTCGTCCCTCGCAAGGGGCGTTCAGACGAGCCCCATGGCCACCATCGCGTTCGCGACCCGCTGGAACCCGGCGATGTTGGCGCCGAGCACGTAGTTGCCAGGTTGGCCGTACTCCGCTGCGGTCTCGTGGCAGGTGCGGTGGATGTTCTCCATGATCGTGGCGAGTCGCTTCTCGCTGTACGCGAAGCTCCACCGGTCCCTGCTCGCGTTCTGCTGCATCTCCAGTGCCGAGGTGGCGACGCCGCCGGCGTTCGCGGCCTTGCCGGGTCCGAAGGCGATGCCGGCTTCCCGGAACGCCCGGACGGCGTCGGGGGTACACGGCATGTTCGCGCCCTCTGCGACGACCACGCAGCCGCCCGCGACCAGTTCCTTGGCGTCGTGCCCGTTGAGCTCGTTCTGGGTCGCGCAGGGCAGGGCGATCTCGCACGGGATGTCCCAGATCGACCCCTTGCTGCGGTGGGTCGCGGACCCACGACGTTCGGCGTAGGCCGTCAGGCGGCCACGCTCGACCTCCTTGATCTGCTTGAGCAGCTCGAGCTCGATCCCGTCCTCGTCCAACACGACCCCATCGGAGTCCGAGCACGCCACGACCTTGACCCCGAACTGCTGGAGCTTCTCGATCGCGTAGATGGCGACGTTGCCCGAGCCGGACACGACCGCGGTGCGCCCCTCGAGGTCCTCGCCGCGCGCTGCGAGCATCTCCCGGGCGAACAACGCGGTGCCGTAGCCGGTGGCCTCGGTGCGTACGAGCGCCCCACCCCACTCCAGGCCCTTGCCGGTCAGCACGCCGGACTCGTAGCGGTTGGTGATCCGCTTGTACTGGCCGAACAGGTACCCGATCTCGCGTCCCCCCACGCCGGTATCCCCGGCGGGCACGTCGGTGTACTCCCCGAGGTGGCGGTACAGCTCGGTCATGTAGCTCTGGCAGAACCGCATGATCTCATCGTTGGAGCGGCCCTTGGGGTCGAAGTCCGAGCCGCCCTTCCCACCGCCGATCGGCATGCCGGTGAGGGCGTTCTTGAACACCTGCTCGAAGCCGAGGAACTTCACGATCCCGAGGTTGACCGAAGGGTGGAAGCGCAAGCCGCCCTTGTACGGCCCGAGCGCGCTGTTGACCTCGACGCGGAAGCCGCGGTTGATGTGGACCTCGCCCCGGTCGTCCTGCCACGGGACCCGGAAGATGATCTGACGCTCCGGCTCGCAGATGCGCTCGATCACCTTGCGTTCGACGAAGCGCGGCTCCTTGGCCAGCAGCGGTCCGAGCGACGAGATGACCTCGAGCACGGCCTGGTGGAACTCGGTCTCGCCGGGGCTGCGGCGGACGACCTCGTCATAGATCGGTTCGAGCTTCTCGTCGAGCATGGGGTGCCGGTCCTCGGGTGGGGGAGCGGCCGCCACCGCTCATCAGCCCAACAGGGTGCTCCACGTCCCAGTCGTACGCCAAACCCTGGCTTCAGGGCCGGCGGTCTGACCCAGATCGGTCATAGTGGCTCCGAGGTGTCCCGCGGGTCGACCGCCTCCGTGCCCAGTGCGGTGCCTGCCAGACGCCACGGGCGGTGTGCCACACCCAGCTGCCACACGGTCGGGCTGATGATCCAGGACGCACTGAGGGCGAACGCGGCCAGGATCCCGCCCCGCAGCCCGGTGATCAGCCACCAGGGACGGTTGTCGCGGACCATGCCCGCCACCGTCGGCGGTCAGCCCCGTCGGCGATCATCTCCTCGTGAGATCCGAGTTCACCTGCCGGCAGGCGCGTCTGCCGGAGCTGTACATCGGATCGGCGACCGTCGTCGAGCCTTGCCTCCCATCGAGATGCTGCGTGATCGGGCCGGTGCGATGCCACCGTCGACGTCGACCTCGTCGAGGATGGGATCCTCGCCCCACGACCCTGGTGCCCATGGCCGGGGCCGTTCGACCGGGCCTCGAGGCTGCACCCCGCACAGCAGCGAGCGACCCTCACCCGCCGGTCCACACCCACCGAGGAGTGCACGTGCGTACGAGCTGGAGACGGGGACTCGTCCTGACGGCGGCCATCGGGTTGTTCCTTGCCGGTTGCGGCGACGGGGAGCCACAGGAGGACGGAGCCGGCGACGAGCAGACCTCGACCGACACCGCAGAGGAGGAGGAACCCTCGGGCGAGGCAACCGGTGAGCAGGAGCTCGACGAGGAGGCCCTCGAGGACCTGCTCGCCGAACAGGAGGAGCTGCCGGACCCCAACGATGACGTCGAGGACGGTGTCTACCGGGGCAACGGCGTGCTGCTCCCCGTCCCGGAGGGGTGGTCCATCGACCCCGGCGCGCTCCTGCAGGGCGTGGTGGCCGCCTTCCCCGAGGATGGCTCCCAGCAGCTGACGGCTCGGGCCGTCGACACCGAACAGGCAGAGGCCAGCGGTGCCGAACCCATCGAGCTCGACACCCTGCTCGACGACCTGCGGCAGCAGATCGAGCAGGATGCCGACACCGATGAGGAGATCGAGGTGGTCGGCGCGGACCGGGCGTATCGACTGACCTACCTGGATCTGCCAGGCCAGCAGGAGGGCCAGCCGGACACCGGGGTCACGCTCGTGCTCGCCGAGAGCTCTGGGCGTCTGCTCGGTGAGTTCGTCTACAGCGCCGGTTCCCCTGATTACGACGACCAGATCGCTTCGCTGCTCGTCGAAGAAGCGGGCTTCGATCCCGACAGCGAGGTGCCCGCCCCTGTCCAGGCACCCACGCCGGCCCCGGCGCCCGAGGGCGACGGAGCTGAGTCCGGCACCGACGACGAGGGTTGATCGCGCGCGCCGGTGCGCAGCGCGGGCCCGTCGCGGAGCACCCGGATCCGCACCCTCCGCACCCCCCGGATCGCAGCGATGGGGCCGGGACCTCCGCCCAGCACGTCGCCCGTGGCAGCCCGTCGTTGGCTGCCGGGCAGCGCCTGCCCCCTGGCCGAACGGCCGGTCCTGCACTTTGCGGCACGGCGCGGTGAGCCTACCCTTCCCGGTCGCTTCGCA
>JAWLDJ010000165.1:0-4665 GCA_041686695.1 Nitriliruptoraceae bacterium | reverse complement strand
GACGTCGTGGCGTTGACGCGGTTCCTCGTCTCGGATGATGCCCGGATGATCACCGGTCAGGTCCTCAACGTCGACGGTGGTCTCGTCGGCTGGCCGCTGTCCCCCCACGGTTGAGGTCGCAAGCGTCCTTGGCCGCACGGGAGACGACCGCTGGCCAGCGATCGTGCGGTCCCGCACGGTGGTGACAGACGAACCGCGGTCGAAGGCCTGGCGTGGGGCGGGATCCCGGTCGGGTCCGAAGCTCCTGACTCTCGTGGATGGGACCAGGAATGGGGACCTGCCGCCACCATGCTCGACCTGGGAAGCAGGCTGGGCAGAGACCAGAAGAGGATGCACGATGAGCAGACTGCACGGTCGCAAGGTCTTGGTCGTGGGAGCAGGAACGCAACCGGGAGACGGGAAGGCCTCTGGCCACATGGGGATCGGTCGGGCTGTCTCGATCCATCTGGCGCGCGGTGGCGCCTCCGTCGCCTGTGCCGACATCGACATCGGAGCTGCGCAGCAGACGGCAGAGTTGGTCGAGGAAGAGGGCGGCAACACGTTCGCGCTGCAGGTCGATGTCAGAGATGCTGACGCATGCCTTGAGATGTTGGATATGAGCAGGGAGCTGCTTGGCGGCCTTGACGGTCTCGTACTCAACGTCGGCGTGGCTCGAGGCGATGGTCTACAGGGAACAGATCTAGACGATTGGGTGACAACGTTCGACATCAACGTCCGGTCACATTTCGTCCTCGCGCGAGCTGCGATCGAGACTTTCCTCCCAAGGAGCGGCGGTGCATCCATCGTCTTCATGAGCTCGATCGCCGGCATCGGTGGCTATACCGGGATGCCCGCATACGATGCATCGAAGCAGGCCCAATTCGCCCTCTGTCGTGCCGTCGCCGCTGAGGGAGCCCCCGTCGTCCGGGCGAATCTCGTCGTGCCAGGGTGGATCGACACACCGTTGCAGCGTTCCACTGACGAGATGCGGGGCAGGAGCCCGGATGCGAGCTCTGTGCTCCTGGGTCGTGCCGGGAGTCCTTGGGAGGTAGCGGAAGCGGTCGGATTCCTCATCTCTGACGCTTCTTCCTTCATCACGGGTCAGAGTCTCGTTGTCGATGGCGGACGTACCGCGATGAGATAGCGCCGTCCTCCTCGGGGACGTCGACGGCGGCCTCGTCGGTTGGCCGCTACCCCACACGGTTGAGGTCGCAAGCGTTCTGAGTGGTACATACATAATCGCGGCTCGGGGCGGTACCTGCGCCGGCGCACGGGTGCGGATACCGGCTCGTTGTCCGTCGTGGTCGGTCTCCTGATCCGAGCGACACGCGCGCTCCTCGGCGCCTCGGATGAGCGTGACGGAACGTGAGGTACGCCCCGGAACGTCGCTCATCGTCCATGCTGGCGCTCCTGTGGCAGGTCCGTGTGAGTCCGACGATCGGGGAGGGGCTCACCCGAACGTGTCGCTGCCGCCACATCCGGAGGGTTGCTACCGACGCGAACCTGCTATGGTGAGTCGGCATCAGAGAAGTGCGGGATGTGAGTGCTGGTGGGTCGTGACAGGGTGCAGGGGGTGCACCGCGTGGCGAGGTATCGACCCAGCCACTCGCAGGACCGGGAGGATGCGTGGATGTCGCGGGCGCGGGAGGCAGGGTGAAGGTGGGCTCCGCGGTGCGCGAAAGCGGGTCCGATGTCGCCCAGCAGCCCTCGCCATCCGAGGGCGGGCCGACACCGGCGGCTCCGACCCGGCCTCGGTGGGCGTGGCTCCAACGGTCGGGGCCCTTCGAGCTGCTGAGTACGGCCGTGGCCGTCGGCTTCGCACTGCTCGCCCTCTACACGCTCTTCCGTGTGGTGAGCCGTCTGTTCTGGGATGGCGGCTTCACTCTGGCGCCGATCCGTGAGGCCCTGGCCCTCGAGGGACTGGGGACCGTGCTCTCCCACACGTTCCTCGCCGTCGGGGCCAGCGCCATCTGCGCCCTGATCCTGGCCTCGTTCCTCGCGTGGCTGAACGAGCGCACCGACGCCCGCATCGGAGCCTTCACCGGCGTGCTTCCGGTCGTGCCACTCCTGCTGCCCTCGATCGCGATGGGCATCGGCTGGATCCTGCTGCTGTCGTCGCGGTCGGGCTACCTCAACTGGGCCATCCGGGAGGCGGCCGGGCTCGTCGGGATCGGGATCGAGGAGGGACCCTTCGAGATCCATTCCTGGTACGGCCTGATCATGGTCTACACCTTCCAGATGGTGCCGCTCGCCTTCCTGGCGATCTCTGCCGGCTTGCGCAACCTGGACTCCTCGCTTGAGGAGCAGGCCCGCGTCTGCGGCTCGTCCCCGCGGAAGGTGGTGACCACGGTGACGCTGCGCGCCGTGCTGCCCAGCGTCGGGGCCGCGGTGTTCCTGGTCGCCTGGGTCGGTTTCGCCAGCTTCTCGATCCCGGTGATCATCGCCGGGCCCGCCGATATCGAGATCCTGTCGGTGCAGATCGCCCGGCTGGTCAACTTCGAGTTCCCGCCCCGCCTGGACCTCGCGGTCGGGCTCGGCGGGATCATGATCCCCGTGCTCGGGGTGATCTGGTACCTGCAGCGGCGGATGTCGGGTCGCGGCCGCCACAGCGCGATGGGCGGAAAGAACGCCAAGGCCAAGCAGCTCGAGCTCGGCGCCTGGCGGCCGGTGGCCCGGGCCTTCTTCCTGGGGTACGGCATCGTCACCATCGCGCTGCCGATCGGTGCGCTGCTCCTGGTCACGCTGAACGGCTTCTGGAGCACCTCGATCGACTGGGGGGAGCTGAGCCTGGATGGGTTCCGGTCGATGTTGGCGGACGGGGCCACCGTGGACGCGATGCGCAACAGCGTGGTCCTGGCCTCCTCGGTCGCGTTCAGCGGGGTGATCGTGGCGGCGGTGGTCTCGCTCTGGGCCGCACGCAACCGGAGCCCCTTGGCCGGCGCGGTGGATGTCGGCATCAAGTTCCCGGCGGCGTTCTCCGGGTTGATCCTGGCGTTGGGGGCCCTGCTGGCGTTCGGCGGTGAGCCGTTCAACCTCGGGTCGACGATCTGGATCATGTTCCTGGCCTACCTGGTCATCGTGATGCCCCTGGCGACCGTGGTCATCGATGCATCGGTGAGCCAGATCGGCCACGAGCTCACCGAGGCCTCCGCGGTCGCCGGTGCCCGCAGCGGACGCACGTTCACCCGCATCCACCTCCCGCTGCTGATCCCGGGGCTGCTGGCAGCATGGGCCCTGCTCTTCGTGCGGGTCGTCGGCGACGTCGAGGCGGCCTCGATCCTGGCCGGAACCCGCAACAACGTCGTCGGGTTCCGCATCCTCGAGGTCTTCACCTACGGCTCGTACAGCGTGATGGCCGGGCTCGGCATCTTCATCACGGGGGTCACGATCCTCGTCCTCGCGGTCGTCCTTCTGATCATGAAGCTCCTGACGAAACGATCGAACGTGCCGAGCGCGCGCCTGACCGGCCAGGGGGTGGCCGGTGGCTAGCGCCCGACATGAGCCGACAGCAGACAGCACGCAGGAAGGCGGTCGAGACATGAGCTCTGCCCAGGCCGTGGCCTCCGTTCCGGGGACCGAGGATCCGCTCGGTGGACCGTCGGCACGCGTTGCGGCGCTGGAGGTCACGAACCTGCAGAAGCGTTTCCGCCGTGCGGGCGGGACCGTGGTCAAGGCGGTCGACGAGCTCTCGCTGCGGGTCGATCCGGGAGAGTTCGTCGTGCTTCTCGGCCCGAGCGGTTGCGGCAAGACCACCCTCCTGCGCTCGGTGGCGGGTCTCGAGCACCCGGACGCCGGCAAGGTGAGCATCGGTGGTCAGACCGTCTTCGACAGCGAGCGCGGGATCAACGCCGGGCCGGAGCATCGCAACTTCAGCATGGTCTTCCAGTCCTACGCGCTGTGGCCGCACATGAGCGTCTTCAACAACGTGGCCTACCCGCTGCGCAACGGCCGGCCTCGGCCCTCGCGATCGGAGATCCGCGAGCAGGTGAACACGGCCCTGCAGCAGGTCGGCATCCTGGAGCTCGCAGACCAGTACCCCAACCAGATCAGTGGTGGCCAGCAGCAGCGCGTCGCGCTCGCACGCGCCGTCGTCAAGGGCGACGACCTCGTCCTGTTCGACGAACCGCTCTCCAACGTCGACGCCAAGGTCCGTGACCAGCTGCGCTACGAGCTGCTGGCGATGCAGGACCGGCTCGGGTTCGCCGCGCTGTACGTGACCCACGACCAGGCGGAGGCGCTCCAGCTCGCCGACCGGGTCGCCGTCCTCGGGGAGGGCTCGATCCGGCACCTGGGTCCCCCCGGGGAGGTCTACAGCCGGCCGGCGTCCCCGTACGTGGCCAACTTCGTCGGCACGGCCAACACCCTGCAGGGCCGGGTGGTGACCAGCGATGCGTCCGAGGTCGTGGTCGAGACCACGCTCGGGCAGATCGTCGGGCCGCCCCCCAAGGCGGCGGACCTGGTGGAGGGCGACGACGTCATGGTGATGTGGCGGCCGGAGCGGACCACGACCTCGTCACAGGAGCAGGCCACCAACAGCTGGCCGGCGACGCTGGTGCGGTCCAGCTTCATGGGGTCCTACATCGAGGACCTCTACCAGGCGGACGAACTCTCGCTGCTGGTCTGGCGCAGCGAGGGTTCCGGTGGCGTCTCCGACGGCGACACGCGGTGGCTCACCGTCGAGCCCGC
>JAWLDJ010000164.1:0-4687 GCA_041686695.1 Nitriliruptoraceae bacterium | reverse complement strand
GTCGAACCGGTGGACAGCAGTTCGACACCCAGCGCGTGCAGCGCCGTCCCGAGTTCGGCGACCCCGGACTTGTCGAAGCAGCTGATCAGGGCACGGGCGACGGGGACGGTGTCGGGCGGGGTCACGGGCGTTCCTCGGGCTCGGGGTCGGGACGAGAGGCCGCGTCGGCGGCGGGCGCAGGGACCGCCTGCGGGCCGGCGGTGGGGGCCAGCGGCGGGCCGGGCGCCGGGCTGGCAGGCGCCGGGGTCGCAGGTGCCGGGCTCGCAGGTGCCGGGGCGTCGGGAGCCGGGTCGGCGCCCGGTTGCGGTGGCGTCGGTGCCAGGAACCGGACCCGCCGACCGTCCATCCGCAACCGATCGTGGCACACGAGCCGCACGCACGCCGGCAGCAGCCGGTGCTCGACCGACTTGATGCGCTCGTGGAGGCTGTCCTCGGTGTCGTGGGGCAGGACGGCGACCGCTTCCTGAGCGAGGATCGGACCGTGATCGACCTGCTCGTCCACGAGATGGACGGTGCACCCGGTCACGGTGACGCCGTACTCCAGGGCTTCCCGCACGGCGTGCGCACCGCGGAACGCCGGCAGGAGCGAGGGATGGGTGTTGAGCACGCGGTCGGGCCAACGCGCGAGGAAGCGTCCGGACAGGATCCGCATGAAGCCGGCGAGTACGACCACCTCGGGAGCGTGCTCGGCGAGCCCCGTGGCGAGCCGATCCTCCCAGACCGCCCGGTCGCCGCCGCGCTCGAGCTCCTCGACGACGATCGGCACACCGGCCTCACGGGCGTGGTGCAGCCCGCCTGCCTCGCCCCGGTCGCTGCCGACGACCACCACCTCGCCACCGAACGCCGGGTCGGCGGCGATGGCGTCGAGCAGGGCACGCAGGTTCGAGCCGCCCCCGGAGATCAGGACGGCCAGCCGCACGGCGCGAGCAGGGCGGGACATGCAGCTCCCTCGACCAGCGGCGGACGTCGGACGGCTCGTGTCGGAGCCTAGCGAGCGGTCGACCGGCTCCTCCTCCCCGGTCGACGTGCAGCGTCGAGCCAACAGCCGCGGGCAGGCCCAACGCCCAACCGCAGGCCCGACCGCCGTGGCAGGCCCGACCGCCGCGGCAGGCCCGACCGCCGTGGCAGGCCCGACCGCGCACCCGACGGCAGGGTCCAACGGCAGGGTCCAACGGACGGTGTCCGGCGAGCCACCTGGCGGTACCTGTCGCGATCACCCGGCGGTTAGCCTGACCGTTCCTCCGCGGGCGGCCCGGGGGTACCTGCTCGCGTCGACGTCCCCATCACCTCGAGGTGTCCCCGTGCTCCGGTCGACCCGCGCGCTGCGGCGCGCCCCGCTGGCCCTCCTCGTCGCGCTGGGGCTGATCGCTTCGGTCGCCGCCGGGGCCGTCGCCAACCCCTCGAGCTCCGAGGTCCGCGACGACCTCGAGGCTGTGGAAGCCCGCTACGAGCAGATCGACCAGCAGCGCGGCCAGGCGCAGAACGCCTACAACGACGCCCTCGGCGCGCTCGAGTTCGCGGAGGCGACCCTGGACGCCATCCAGCGCGACCTCACCGCGTTGCGAGCGGAGGCCGACGTCCTGACCGACGCCGTGGAGGATCACGTGCGGCTCCTGCACAAGGTCGGCCCGGGGGTGGAGCTCTCGACGATCGTCTCACGCGACCCCTCGGATCTGGGGCTGCGCTCGACCACGATGCGCCAGATCCTCGAGCGACGCTCCAGCGATCTCGAGCTGCTCACGGCGACCAACACCGCCATCGCGGCCGCCGAGGTCCGCCAGGCCGAGACGGTCGCGCTGGCCGCGCAACACACGACGGAACTGGAGACTCGCAACGCCGAACTGGAGGCGCTGTTCGACGAAACGGCCGATGAGGTCGCCGAGCTCGAGGAGCTCCTCGAGGTCACGGTCGAGCGCGAGGAGGAGGAGGCGGCCCGACAGCGCCAGATCGAACGCCGACGCGAGCTCGAGCGGCAGCAGGCCACCACCTCGGCGTCGACGGCGTCCGCGGCCGGCCCGGCGCCGTCCACCCGCTCCTCGGTGGGCAGCGCCGTGCAGGTGGCACTCGGACAGCTCGGCAAGCCCTACGCCTGGGGCGCGACCGGCCCGGGCTCCTTCGACTGCTCGGGGTTGGTCACCTACGCCTACCGGGCGGTCGGGATCAGCCACCTGCCGCGCTCGTCCTCGGCGATGTACAGCGCCACGACGCGGATCTCGCGAGCCGAGCTCCGGCCGGGCGACCTGGTCTTCTACCACTCGCCCGTCAGCCACGTGGCGATCTACATCGGCGGTGGACAGGTGGTCGAGGCGCCCAACAGCGGCAGCAACGTGCGGGTCCGTGCCGACGGGCTGACGCGTCGCGGCGTCGTGGGCTTCGGCCGGGTGTGACCGTGCCGGTCGGCCACGGTGACCGCGCCGGCGTCGACGTCGGCGGCACCTTCACCGACCTCGTCCACCTCGTTGGCGACCGGCTGACGGTCGCCAAGGTGCCCTCCACCCCCGCCGATCAGGCGCACGGCATCGGCGCCGCGCTCGAACGCGCCGAGGTGGCCGTCGGCGAGCTCGACCGCTTCGTCCACGGCACCACCGTGGCGACCAACACCGTGCTGGAGCGTGACGGGGCCCGCACCGTGCTCGTCACGACCGCGGGGTTCGGGGATCTGCTGGCCATCGCCCGTCAGGACCGCCCGCACCTCTACCGGCTCGACGCCCGCCGCCCCGCCCCGCTGGTCCCGCGCGAACGTGTGGTCGAGGTCGTCGAGCGCACCGACGCGGACGGCACGGTGCACGCTGCCCTGACCGACACCGAGGTGGCGCGGGTCGTCGAGGCCGTCACCGCGCTCGCTCCCGAGGCCGTGGCGATCAGCCTGCTGTTCGGCTTCCTCGACGGCCGCCACGAGGAGCGGCTGGCCGCAGCGCTGGCACCGCTCGGGGTGCCCGTCACCACCGCCAGCGGCCTGCTGCCCGTGCTGCGCGAGGTGGAGCGCACCTCGACCGTGGTGCTCAACGCCTACCTCACGCCGCGGATGGACCGCTACCTCGGTTCCCTGTCGCAACGCCTGGCCGCCGACGGGCTCCGGGTGCCGGTCGAGGTGATGCGGTCGGGGGGCGGGACGGCCACCGCCGCCATCGCCTCCCGCGAGCCCGTGCGTGCCGTGCTGTCCGGACCCGCCGCCGGTGCGTGGGGCGCGGCCGCGCTCGGCGCTGCGAGCGGGGTGTCGTCGCTGATCGCCTTCGATGTCGGCGGGACCTCCACCGACGTCACCCTGGTCGCCGACGGGCGGCCCCGGACCACCGCCGACGGCGAGGTCGGGGGGCTGCCCTTCGCCGTGACCACCACCGACCTCCACACGATCGGGGCGGGCGGCGGGTCGCTGGCGTGGCGCGATGACGGTGGGGCGCTGCGCGTCGGACCCCGCTCCGCCGGAGCGGACCCGGGCCCGGCGTGCTACGGGCTCGGCGGGACGGCGCCCACGGTCACCGACGCCAACGTGGTGCTCGGCCGCCTCGATCCCGACGTGCGGCTCGGCGGTTCGCTGCCCTTGCGTGCCGACCTGGCCGAAGCCGCCGTCGCCACCCTGGCGGCGGAACTCGGTCTGGAGGTCCGGACGTGCGCCGCCGGGATCATCGCCGTGACCGATGCCGCGATGGCGCAGGCCCTGCGGCTCGTCTCCGTCGAACGCGGCCATGATCCGCGCCGGTTCGCCCTGCTGCCCTTCGGCGGGGCCGGGCCCCTGCACCAGGCGACGCTGGCGGCAGAGCTCGGCTGCACGACGGTGCTCGTGCCACCCAACCCCGGGGTCCTGTCGGCGCTGGGGCTGCTGGCCGCCCCGGTGACCGTGGACCGCGCTCGGGCCCACCTCGGTCAGCTGGGGGCGGTCGCCGCCTCGGCCCTGGCCAGCGACTGGGACGACCTCGAGCGCGCTGCGAGGCGCACGATCGCCGACCAGGGTCTCGAGGTCGCGGCCGTGCGTCGCACCGCGGACCTGCGCTACCGGGGGCAGGCGTTCGAGCTGGAGGTGACCGGGAGCACCGACACCGACGAGCTCGCGGACCGCTTCCACCGCGCCCACCGCGAGCGCTACGGCTACGACCAGCCCGAGGCCCCGATCGAGGTGATCACGCTGCGCGTACGTGCGGAGGGTCCGGCACCCGCCCTGCCGCTGCCGCCGCTGGCCGGTGGTGGCGGCCCCGATGCGGCCAGGCTCGGGACGCGCGAGGTCGTGGCCGCGGACGGCGAGGTGGTCCGTGCCGATCTCCTGGAGCGGGCGCGGCTCGGCAGCGGCGCCCGGCTGCGGGGCCCTGCGGTGGTGGTCGGACTGGACGCCACGGTGTGGGTGGCGCCCTGGCAGGTCGGCGAGATCGATCCCCGCGGGGTGCTGGTGCTCGAGGAGGCGCGATGAGCGAGCTCGACCCGGACGGCCACCCGGCCGGCCAGCCCGATGGGTCCAGCGGCGCGAGGGTCGACCCCATCACCCTGGAGGTGGTCCGCAACGCGCTCGTCGGCATCGCCGAGGAGGCGGGTGCGGCGCTGCGACGCACGGCGTACTCGCCCAACATCAAGGAGCGGGTCGACTGTTCGACGGCGGTGTTCGACCCCGAGGGCAACATGGTCGCGCAGGCCGAGCACATCCCCGTCCACCTCGGCTCCATGCCGCTGTCGGTCGCGGCGGCCCGCGAGGCGTTCG
>JAWLDJ010000163.1:1479-4704 GCA_041686695.1 Nitriliruptoraceae bacterium | reverse complement strand
CGGCCACTACGAGCGGTTCATCGACGAGAACCTCTTCCGTGGCTCATCGGTGTCATCGGGGCAGATCTGGCTGTCGGTGATCGAGCAGGAGCGCCGGGGCGACTACCTCGGCAAGACCGTCCAGGTGATCCCGCACATCACCGACGAGATCAAGCTCCGGATCCGAGCCGTGGCCGAGGGCACCGACGTCGACGTGGTGATCGTCGAGGTCGGCGGGACGGTCGGTGACATCGAGGGCCTGCCCTTCCTCGAGGCGATCCGGCAGTTCCGCGCCGAGGTCGGTCGCGACCACCTGCTCTACCTGCACTGCGCCCTGGTGCCCTTCATCGCCGCTTCGGGCGAGCTCAAGACCAAGCCGGCCCAGCACTCGGTTCGGGAACTGCGTTCGATCGGGATCCAGCCCGACGTGCTGGTGCTGCGGGCGGACCGGCCCTTGGACGAGGAGCTGCGCCGGAAGGTGGCCATGCAGTGCGACGTCGATCTGGAGGCGGTGATCGCGGCGGTGGACGCGCCCTCGCTCTACCAGGTGCCGCTGCTGCTGCGCGACGAGGGGCTCGACGAGGTGGTGGTGCGCCGCCTCGGTTTGCCGCCGGTCGAACCCGACCTGACCGAGTGGGAAGCACTCGTCCAGCGGGTGCAGGCCGCCCAGGATCGGGTCAGCATCGCCATCGTCGGCAAGTACGTGGACCTGCCCGACGCCTACCTGTCCGTGGTGGAGGCGCTGCGTCACGGCGGGTTGGCCAACGGCACCGAGGTGGAGCTTGAGTGGATCGCCTCCGACGACCTGGCCCCACCCGACGGGGCCAGCGAAGCGGAGGTCGACGAGCGGGTCGGGCGGCTGCTCAGCGGTGTGGACGGGGTGCTCGTCCCCGGCGGGTTCGGCGTGCGCGGGGTCGAGGGCAAGATCGCGGCGATCCGCTGGGCCCGGCAGCACGAGGTCCCCTTCCTGGGCCTGTGTCTGGGGCTGCAGTCGGCCGTGATCGAGGTCGCCCGCTCGCTGGCCGGGCTCACCGGCGCCCACTCCTCGGAGTTCGCTCCCGATGCCGCCCACCCGGTGATCGACCTGATGCCGGAGCAGCGCGAGGTGACCGTCAAGGGCGGCACGATGCGGCTGGGGACCTACGCCGCGCGGCTGGTCGAGGGGTCGCTGGTCCGGGCGCTGTACGGCGACGAGCCCGTGATCTACGAGCGTCACCGTCACCGCTACGAGGTCAACAACCGCTACCGCGGGCAGCTGGAGGCGGCGGGCCTCAGGTTCTCCGGACGGTCACCGGACGACCGGCTGGTGGAGTTCATCGAACTGGTCGACCATCCCTTCTTCGTCGCGACCCAGGCGCACCCGGAGCTCAAGTCCCGCCCCAACCGGCCCCATCCGCTGTTCGCCGGGTTCATCCGCGCCAGTCGCCAGCATCAGCGGGAGGCCTCCGGGCGGCTCCCCGTGGAGCTCGACGAGCCGACCGAGGGTGAGCTCGCCGCGGCGACGGGGATCACCCTGCCGACCGTCGAACCCGCCCAGGTGGCGTCCTGGTGAGCGGGGCGTGGTTCGAGACCATCGCCTCGCGTGAGGCCTACCGCGGGTTCTCCTCCGTGCGGGTCGACCGGGTGCGCACGCCCGACGGCGCCGAGGTGGACCGCGAGGTGGTGGAGCGACCGGGTGCGGTGGGGGTGGTCCCGATCACCCCGGAGGGGCGGGTCCTGCTGCTGCACCAGTACCGCCAGCCCGTGGGACGGCCCCTGATCGAGCTCCCGGCCGGCCTGCTCGACGTCGCCGGCGAGGAACCCGTGGATGCGGCCCAGCGCGAGTTGATCGAGGAGCTCGGGATGCGCGCCGGGACGCTCGAGCCGCTGACGGTCTTCTGGAACTCCGCCGGCTGGACCGACGAGCGCACCCACCTCTACCTGGGTCGCGAACTCCAGCCCGCCGAGCCGCCCGAGGACTTCGCGGCGCAGGCCGAGGAGCTCCATCTCGAGGTCGTCAGCCTGGCCCTCGAGGATGCGGTCACGGCGGTGCGCGACGGGGAGATCACCGACGCCAAGACCGTGATCGGCCTCGAGCTGGCGCACGCCCGTCTGTCGGCGTGAGCGAGACCGCTGCCGGGAACTGCGGCACGGTCACGCCCCTGGCCCACCTCGACAGCTACCTCGCCCACCTCGCCGTGGAGCGGGGGTTGTCCCAGAACACGTTGGCGGCCTACCGGCGCGACCTCGAGGTGTACGCCGGCTACCTGGAGGAGGTCGGCATCGCCGATCCCGCCGAGGTGGTGGACGAGGACCTCGAAGCCTACGTGGCCTGGCTACGGGGACGCACCTCGAGCCGCGGGCGTCCCTACGCCCAGAGCTCGCTCGCACGCCTGATCGTGGCCGTGCGGGGCTACCACCGCTTCCTGCTCCATGATCAGCTGGCCACCAGCGATCCGAGCGCCTCGCTCGGGACCCCGCGTACCTCCCGGCCGCTACCCAAGGCGCTGTCGATCACCGAGGTGGAGCGCCTGCTCGCCGGCCCGGTCGGGACGACGGCGCTGGCACGACGCGACCGGGCGATGCTGGAGCTGCTCTACGGGGCCGGACTGCGGATCTCCGAGCTGGTCGGGCTCGACATCGACGACCTCGATCCGGTGGAGCGGCTGGTGCGGGTGCACGGCAAGGGTGATGCCGAGCGGCTCGTGCCCTACGGCGACCTGGCCGCTGCGGCGCTCGATGCCTGGCTCGTCCAGGGCCGTCCGACGCTCGGGGCCCGGGGCGCCGCGGTGTTCGTCAACGCGCGAGGTGGTCGCTTGACCCGGCAGGGCGCCTGGAAGCTGATCACGGGCCACGCCGAACGGGTGGGGCTGGCCGAGCGGGTGTCCCCGCACACGCTGCGGCACAGCTTCGCGACCCACCTGCTCGACGGCGGCGCCGATGTGCGGGCCGTGCAGGAGCTGCTCGGCCATGCCAGCGTGACCACGACGCAGATCTACACCCTGGTCAGCCGCGCCGCGCTGCAGGAGGTCTACCGGCGGGCCCATCCGCGCTCCGGTAGCTGACGGTCCCATCCGCGCTCCGGTAGCTGACGGTCCCGTCCGCGCTCCGGTAGCTGACGGTCCCGTCCGCCGCTGGTCCCACGGGGTCTACGCTGACAGATCACCGTGCCCGTCGGCGCGGTTCGTCGCCGTTGGAAGGGGTCTGCATGGACGAGGCGACCGCGAGCGGGTCGAGGGGCGGCGGGTCGACGGGCGGCGGGTCGAC
>JAWLDJ010000163.1:0-1379 GCA_041686695.1 Nitriliruptoraceae bacterium | reverse complement strand
GGGCGGCGGGTCGACGGGCGGCGGGTCGACCGGCAGCGAGCTGGAGGTCCCCGTCCTGATCGGCCGCAAGCGCGATGGTGGGGAGCTCACGGCGGAGGAGCTCTCCGCGCTCGTCGGCGCCTACCTCGCCGACGAGGTCGACGACGCGCAGATGGCTGCGCTGTTGATGGCGGGTGTGATCCGGGGGTTCACCGAGGCGGAGGCGATCGCGCTCACCGATGTCCTGCTCGCCTCGGGTGACACCGTCGATCTGTCGATGCTCGACGGGCCGACCGTGGACAAGCACTCGACCGGTGGGGTGGGTGACACGACCACCCTGGTCGTCGCGCCGATGCTGGCCGCCGCGGGATGTCAGGTCGCGAAGCTGTCGGGCCGCGGGCTCGGCCACACCGGAGGCACGCTCGACAAACTCGAGGCCATCCCGGGCTTCCGGGTCGACCTCGGCCCCGAGCAGCTGCGCTCCCAGGTCCAGGACATCGGCCTGGCCGTCGCCGCGGCCACCGCCGAGCTGGTCCCGGCCGACAAGCGGTTGTACGCGCTCAGGGATGTGACCGCGACCGTGCCGAGCACCGCGCTGATCGCCTCCAGCGTGATGAGCAAGAAGCTCGCGGGTGGGGCGAGCAACGTGCTGCTGGACGTCAAGCTCGGGGACGGCGCGTTCCTCGCCGACCCTGAGGCTGCCGTCGCCCTCGCGGAGCTGTGCGTCGAGATCGGTACCGCGCGGGGCCGGCGGACCGCCGCGCTGGTCACCGACATGTCCCAGCCGCTGAGCGATGCCATCGGCAACGCTCTGGAGGTCGGCGTCGCCATCGAGGTGCTGGCCGGGCGCCGCGGTGGCCGGCTGCGCGAGCTCAGTGTGGCCCTGACCGCCGCTGCCCTGGAGCTCACCGGCCGCGATCCGGCAGCAGCGCGGACCACGGCCGAGCAGGTGCTCGACAGCGGACGGGCCCTCGAGCGCTTCCGCGCCTTCGTCGTGGCCCAGGGCGGCGATGCCGGCGTGGTCGACGATCCGTGGACCCGGCTGCCCGCCGCTGCCGTGGTCGTGCCGTGGCGTCCGGGTGCCGGACACGTGCGCGTGACCGGCTGCCGGCGGCTCGGGGAGCTGGCCGGGCGGCTGGGGGCCGGGCGACGGCGTGCGGGCGATCGCCTCGACCTCGGCGTCGGCCTCGAGGTGCTGGTGCACAGCGGAGACGTGATCGACGCGGACACCGTGGCGGTTCGGATCCACGCGCGCACCGAGGCCGATGCCGACGCGGTGCTGGCCGAGCTGCCCGAGGTCGTGGCGGTCGGCGACGAGCCCGTCGACGCGCCACCGCTGGTGCACGGGCGCGTCGGACTGGACTGAGGCGTCGGTCCGGTGCGGGGCGTGGGCTGCGGCG
>JAWLDJ010000162.1:0-4713 GCA_041686695.1 Nitriliruptoraceae bacterium | reverse complement strand
CCCCGAAGACGAGAAGATGTACCTGCACCGCATCGGTCGGACCGCCCGCGCGGGCGAGTCGGGCAAGGCGATCACCTTCGCGGAGTTCAACGAGGTCGACCGCCTCAACGTCATCCGCAAGAAGGTCGAGGCGACCGACTCCGAACTGCTCCAGGTCTTCTCCACCTCCCCGGTGCTGGAGGAACTGTTCCGTCTGCCCGCGACACGCCCGTGGGATCACCTCGTCGCCGAAGGCCGCGAGCGCGAGGACCAGCGGCGCAGCGGGTCGGCGTCGCGGCGCTCCTCGCCTCGCGACGGCGGCGCCAAGCGCGGCGCGAACGCGGCAGCCGGGGCCACCGCAGCGGCCGCGACGCCCGACGTCGCCGACGAGCCCGGCACGGCCGAGGGGACCGACGCGGCCCGCGACGCACGCACCGACCGTGAGCGGCGTCGCGGGAGCAGCGACGGACGTCCCAAGGGGGGCCGCGACCGTGAGGGGCGGGGTCGTGACCGCGACGCCGACCGCGCGCGCCGTGATCGGGACCGGGCCGGTCGGGACCGGGCCGACCAGCCCGACCAGGCCGGTCACGCCGAGCAGGCCCGCGACGCAGGCGGCTCGCAGACCAGCGCGGACGCACCGGCGACCAGGACCCGGACACGCACGCGGACGAGGACCTCGACCGCTCCGGCGACCCGCAACGACCGCGACGCCGCCGAGCCGGCGGCCGAGGCGGCCTCGGGTGAGGGCACCTCGGGATCGGACCCCAGCGCCAGCGATGGCGGCCGGCACCGCACCCGGGCGCGTGGCCGCGGCCGCACCCCGAGCGCGCGATCGACGGCATCGCCGGCAGGGACGCAGGAGACCGCACCGCACGCCGGCGAGGAGGGTGGTGCTGCAGCGAGCACCGGGTCACGCGCCGATCGTGACACCGGCCAACGCCGCGACAGCCGCACCCGCGGCGCCAAGGGGCGTGGCGCCAAGGGCCGCGGCGGGCAGGGACGCGGCGGGCAGGGGCGCGACAACGGCCGCACGTCCGCCAGCCGGTCCCGTGGCAACGCCGCCGCGGGCAGCGAGGCTTCCTCGCAAGCGACCACCGACGCTGCCGCCGGGGCCACCGCGACGAGCCGGGGTGAGCAAGCCCGTGGCGAGGGACAACCGCAACGCGCGCGACGGGTCCGCGTCGAACACCTGCCCTGACCTGCGCCGGAGCCGGTCGATTCGTGTCCCCGCTCAGTCGCGGCGGGGACCGCGCAGTACCCGCAGCGCCTGACCGGTGGCCACGTCGATCCAGGCGTAGCGCTGGCACGCCGGGCACCGTGTCCACACCCGCCGGTGGAGCGGATCGACCAGGAACGGCGGGCGCAGCAGCTTGCAGCACCCGAGCACCGAGAGACCGAAGGGCACGTCACAGCGGCGGCAGTGCAGCTCCACCTGCGTGGTCGGTGCCGCACTCGGCGCGGTCGAGTACAGCGCCTCCTTGCCGAGGCCGTCGCGTCCCCCGCGGACGCGTCGCTCGGGCGGCGTGATCCGGTCGAAGGCCGCCGAGGGTGCCGGACGACGATCGGTCGTGGTCACGGTGCCACCTCGGACCCGACGAGCCCGAGGACCTGATCGCGCTGCGCGTCGGTCCAGCCTGCGGCCGCCAGTAGCTGCGGGTCGACCTCGAGGTCGAGCAACTCCCGGGCGATGGCGCGGTAGGCCCAGGTCCCGGGGACGTCGGTACCCGAGCCGACCAGGGTCGCGCCGACGGTGGGAGACTCGGCGAAGCGGATCGACTTGCGCACCGGCGGCCCCACCAGCGGCAGCTCGTAGCGGGCCAGCAGGTCGCGCAGCACCTCACGGGTGTGGCGCGTGCGGGGGTCGAACATCGTGGCCACCAGGCCCCGGACCGACAGCGCCCGGTTCGTCAGGCGCTGCACGTCGTGGATCGTCTCGAGCAGTTGGCTGACCCCACGGTGCGACAGGGTCTCGCACTGGACCGGGATCACCACCTGGTCTGCGGCGGTGAGCCCGTTGATCGTCAGCACACCCAGCGACGGCGCACAATCGACGAGCACCACGTCGTAGCTGTCCGTCAGTTCCGCGAGCTCGCCGCGCAGCAGGTACTCCCGACCGGTGCGCGACAGCAGGGTCACCTCGGCTCCGGCCAGATCGATGTTGGCCGGGACGATGTCCACCTGGCCGTGCTGGATGATCGTCTCCGCGAGCGAGGCACGCCCGACGATGGTGTCGTTGAGCGACGGCTCGATCGCGTCGGGGTCGTAGCCCAGCGAGAAGGTGAGGCACCCCTGGGGATCGAGGTCCACCACGAGCACCGCCGCCCCGAGCTCGGCCATCGCGGCAGCGATGTTGAGGGTCGTGGTGGTCTTGCCCACCCCGCCCTTCTGGTTCGCCACGGCATAGACGGTCGCGGTCACCTGAGCCTCACCTCGCCCGGGAACGACGCTCCCCCCGGAGGCACGAGCCTACCGCGCGTCCTCCGCGGGCTCGGTCGCCGGGACCGCTGACCGCCGGCTCCGGCGTCCACGCGGCGCGGGACCAGCAGCACCCCGCGTCACAGCAACCCGAGCTTGGCGGCCTCGGCGACCGCTCCGGCCCGGTTACGCACACCGAGCTTGTCGTAGAGCTCCTGGGCGTAGGCCTTCACGGTGCGCTCGGTGACGCCGAGCTGCTCGCCGATCTCCGAGTTGGTCATGCCCTCGGCCATCAGCTCGAGGACCTGCTGCTGGCGAGGTGAGAGGTGTGGCCCGGTCTCGACCTTGGGGACGTCGAACACCATGGTCGTATCCTCCCGGTGGGAGGCGGCAGCCGGGTCCTCGAAGGTGGCGGTCACCGGCCCGAAGCTGACCCGGTCACCATGCTGGAGGACCCTCGGCCCCTCGATGGTCTCGCCGTTGACCATCGTGCCGGCAGCGGACCCGAGGTCGGTGAGGATCACCGCCGACGCCTCGCGACGGACCTCCGCGTGCACCCGTGAGACGCGGGGATCGGGGAGCACGTACGGGTTGTCCTCGCGCCGGCCGAGGGTCGCCAGATCACGGTCGAGCCGCACGACGCGGCCGGCCAGCGATCCCTCGCTGAAGTGCAGGGTCGGCACCGGGACGATCTTCTGAGCCTTCTGGACGTTTCCCTCCGGCACGGTTCTCCTCCACATGGTCGGGCGTGCGGTGTGCGACGCGCCTGGTCGTCCTATGAGCTGCTGGCGCACCTCAGTCTCGTCGACCGTGGCGCGGTCGGTGGCGGACGGCCGTCCGGGAGACACGTCCGATCGGCCAGCGTCCTGACGGACAGGGTGGCACGTCCCGGGGCCCGAGGGAAGCGCACCCCCTCGACGGCCGGCATCGGGCGGGCTCAGCCCAGGCGCCAGCACCGCAACTCCTCCACCACCGCAGCGGGCGTCGTGGCCCGTCCGATGTGGTCGTGCGGTGCGCGTCCGTGGTGATCGGAACCGGCGGTGACCACCAGGTCGAGGGCGATCGCCAACTCGCGGTAGTAGCTGCGGTGCGCAGGGTCGTGGTCAGGATGATCAGCCTCGATCCCCGCCAGTCCGACCTCGCACATGCGCTCGATGACCTCGCTCGGCAGCCCCTGGCTGCCCGAGCGGTCGCCGTAGAGTCCGGGATGAGCGACCACCGCCACGCCCCCGGAGGCGACCAGCAGCTCCACGGCGCGTTCGGGGCTGACCGCGTGCTTGGGCACGTGGGCCGGCCCTCCGTCGGCCAGGTAGCGCTCGAACACCTCGGTGATCGACCCCGCGGCCCCGAGCTCGACCACGGCGGCGGCGAGATGGGGGCGACCGATCGGGGCGTCCCCAGCGAGCGCCCGGACCCGCTCGAAGCTGATGGGGATGTCCAGCGCATGGAAACGTTCCACGATCCGTTGCGCCCGGTGGCGACGTTCGTGGCGCAGCCGGTCGAGCTCGGTGGCCAGCGGCTGGTACCCGGGGTCGATCCAGAACCCGAGGACGTGCACGCTCATCCCCCGCTCCTCGGCCGAGAACTCGGTCCCGAGCACCGCCTCGATCCCGGCCGCGTCGGCAGCCACCCGCGCGTCCTCGAAGGGCTCGGTCGTATCGTGGTCGGTGATACCGATGCCCGCGAGCCCGAGCGTTGCTGCGGCCGCGACGTTGGCCTCGATCGAGGTGACCCCGTCGGAGTAGGTCGAGTGCGTGTGCAGGTCGTAGCCGCTCACCTGGATCCCTTCCGGCCGACGGCCTCTGCCCGCGACGACCGGCTCAGAAGGCACTGATCCCGGTCAGGAAGCGGCCGATGATCAGATGCTGGACCTGGCTGGTGCCCTCGTACAGGGTCGTGACCCGGGCGTCCCGGAGCAGGCGCTGTACGGGGTACTCGTCGATGTAGCCGTAGCCGCCGTGCAGCTGCACGGCGCGGTCGGCGCACCGCACCGAGGCCTCGGTCGCGAACAGCTTCGCGGTGGAGACCTCCAGGGTGCAGCGCTGTCCGGCGAGCTTCTTGGCGACCACGACGTCGACCAGGCCGCTGGCCGCCTGGATGTCGACGTGCATCGCCGCCAGGAGTTCCTGCACCAGCTGCTTGCCCGCGACGGGCCCGCCCCACTGCTCCCGCTCGGCGGCGTAGCGCAGGGACACCTCCAGGGCTTCCCGGGCCAGCCCCACGGCACCGGCAGCCAGGGAGAACCTGCCGTCGTCCAGCGCGGAGAGCGCGACCTTCATCCCGCCGCCGACCTCACCGAGGACCGCGTCGTCGCCGACG
>JAWLDJ010000161.1:0-4714 GCA_041686695.1 Nitriliruptoraceae bacterium | reverse complement strand
CTGGACGCCTCGCAGCCGTTCCTGGACGACCACCGGATCGACGGCACCCCCGTCGTGCCCGGGGTGATGAGCCTGGAGGGCTTCGCCGAGGTCGCCCGGCTGCTGGTCCCCGACCACACCGTGGTCGCGGTCGAGGACATGACCTTCGACGCGCCCTTCAAGCTCTACCGCGACGAGCCCCGACGGGCTCGGATCACCGCCCGCCTGACCCCCGCTGCCGACGGCACGGTGGTCGCCACCTGCACGCTGGTGGGCCGTCGCACGCTGGCCAACGGCACCGAGCAGGTCACCGAACACGCCAGTGGTCGGGTGGTCCTGGCCGCCGACGCCCCCGAGGCGCCGACGACCGAGGTGCCGTCCACCGACGTGGACACCACCGTGGCGGCGGAGGCGATCTACCGCATCTACTTCCACGGTCCCACCTACCAGGTGCTGGCATCGGCGTGGTCCAGCGATGGCCTCGCGGTCGGCGCCCTGGCCGGTGACCTGCCGCCCAACCACCGGCCGGAGGACGCGCCCACGTCCTCGGCGCCGCGGCTGTTGGAGCTGTGCTTCCAGATCGCCGGGGTGCACGAGCTCGGGACCTCGCACCGCATGGCCCTGCCCGCGCGCATCGCCCGGCTGGAGCTGTTCGGACCGTTGACCGACGACGCACCCTGCTGGGCGGTGGCCGCGCCGGACGAGGCGGGCGCCGACGTCGAGGTGGTGGACGCGGACGGGGTGGTCCGCCTGCGCGTGACGGGCTACGGCACGACCGTGCTGCCCGACGGGCCCGACGAGGAGCTGTTGGCACCGCTCAGTGAGGCCATGCGATGACCGATGCCGGCGCCATGGACCCGCTCCGCGCGGTGGGCGGTCCGCTCACCCGGCTGGCCATCATCACCTGGGGTGCACCCGCCGCCCGGCAGATCCGGGCGGCGCGGGAGCACGCCCGCGAGCACGGGCGCGAGCTCAGGCTCGTCGCGATCCACGCCGACGCGGAGCGTGATGCGCTGTTCGTGCGTGCCGCCGACGAGGCCGTCGCCCTCGGTGACGGTGGTCGGCCGATCGCCACCGAGGGGTCGCTGAGCGCGGCCAGCTTCGATCTCGGACTGCTCGAGCGTGCCCTGGTCCGCAGCCGGGTGGACGCGGCATGGGTCGGATGGGGACCGTTGGCGCAGGTGCCCGAGTTCGCCGACCTGTGCGATGCGCTCGGGGTGCACCGGGTCGGCCCGAGCGGTGCGGTGCTGCGGCGACTCACCGACGCCGACGCGCTCGCCGACCTGGCGGCCGAGGCCGGCGTCCCGCTGGCCGAGCCTGACTCGGACCGCGGGTTCGTGCGGCGCCACCTCGAGGTCCTGACCGTCGCCGACGCCCGTGGGACCGCCTGGGCCGTGGACGTGCACGACGGCACGCTGCAGCGCCGCACGGAGAAGGTGCTGGTGGAGTCGGCCATCGAGGCCCGCGCGGGGGTGGACCTCGGCGCGCTGCGGTCCACGGCCGAACGCCTCCTCACGCTCGCCGGCTTCACCGGCGCCGGGACGGTGACCTTCGTGCGACCCGATCAGCGCCGGCAGGCCGCGCTGCTCAGGATCAGCGTCGGGGTCCCGCTCGGTCACGGCATCACGGAGATGACCACGGGCCTGGACCTCGCGAAGCTGCAGCTCCACCTGGCCGAGGGCGGTCGTCTCGAGGGTGCCCCGCCGGCGCCGCGCGGTCACGCCCTGTCCGTCCGGCTCAACGCCGAGGACGCGGAGGCCGCACTCAGCCCCGCGCCGGGGCGCGTCCAGCTGCTCCAGCTGCCCTCCGGGCCGGGGATCCGGGTGGACACCGGTGTCACCGAGGGCGACGACCTGGCCGTGCACGCCGACCCGACGATCGCCGAGGTGGTCGGCTGGGGTCGTGACCGTGAGGAGGCCCGGGTCCGGCTCCGCCTGGCGTTGTCCAACCTGCTGATCGCCCTGGATGGTGGCATCACCAACAAGGGGTTCCTCCTCGACCTGTTGGCACGTCCCGAGCTGCTCACCGGCAGCTACGACACCGGTTGGATCGACCGGGTCGCGCTGGCCGGGGACCTCGGCGGTGCCCAGGAAGCGGATCTGGCCCTGCTGGTGGCCGCCGTGGACGCCGCCGACACCGAGGAGCGGTTCGCTCGCGCCCAGCTGTTCTCCTCGGCGGCCCGGGGCCGGCCCCGCACCTCGTCCGAGCGGGGCCGCACGATCGAACTGGTCCACCTCGGCCACGACTACGCCGTCGAGGTACTGCGCACCGGACGTCACCAGTACCAGCTCGCGGTCGACGGCGTCGAGGTGTCGCTGACGGTCAACCGTCTCGGCCACTTCCAGAGCCGCGTCGAGGTGGGTAGCCGCTCGGTCTCGGTCGTCTCGGCGGTCCAGGGTGGTGACCACCTCGTCGAGGTGGACGGCGTCCCGCACCGGCTGCGGCGCCGGGACGGTGGCATCGTGCGGGCCGCGAGCCCGGGTGTGGTGGTGGCCCTGCCCGTGGCGGTCGGCGAGCAGGTCCGGGCCGGCGACCCCGTCGCGGTCCTCGAGAGCATGAAGATGGAGCGCGCCGTGCCGGCCCCCTTCGACGGGCAGGTACGGCACGTGCTGACCGGTACCAACGTGCAGGTCGACGCCGGTGGCCCGCTGGTCGAGCTGGACCCGGTCAGCCCCCCCGGCCGTCGTCCACCGCGGGTCGAGCCGAGCACGCAGCCACGGCTCAGGTTGACCGGCACCGTGGAACCACAGGACCCGGATCCGGTCGACCGCCGGCTCGGCGAGCTCGCCCAGCTGCGCCGGTTCGTCCAGGGCTTCGAGGTCGCGCCGAGCACCGCACGGGCGCTGGCTGCGGTGGAGGACGTCCCCGCCGACGCGGGCACCGCCGTCCTCGAGGCGGAGATCGAGGTGCTGGAGGTCTTCGCGGACCTGCGGGTCTTGTTCCGCAGCCACCGTGAGGCCGACGAGTTCGCTGTCGACCCGCTGCTGGAGCGCAGCCCCGAGGAGCACCTGCACGCCTACATGCGGTCGATCGACGCCGGTGGCGAGGGGCTGCCGCAGCGGTTCCTGGCCGATCTGGACCGTGCGCTGCGGTGGTACGGCGTCGAGGACCGCGAGCGCACGCCGGAGCTGGAGGCGGCGCTGTACTGGATCTTCACGGCCCAGCAGCGGGTGACCGAGCAGGTCCCGGTCGTCGTCGCACTGCTGCGACGCTGGCACGACCAGGGCATCGTCGATGCCGGACCCGTCGCCGACGACGTGCTCGCGGTGCTCGATCGTCTGGTGGTGGCCACGGTCCGCAGTCAGCCGCAGGTCGCCGATCTGGCCCGGGAGGTGCGCTACCGCTCCTTCGAGGCCGTCGCGGTCCTGGAGGCGGAGCTCGAGGACCAGCAGCGCATGGCCCGGCACCTCAGGGCGCTGCAGCGCGCGGATCTGCATCCCACCAGCCGGGCGCGCCACCTCGACGCCCTGCTGGCCTTCCCGACACCGCTCGCCCCGATGCTGCTGGCGCACCTGGTGGAGGATCCCGAAGGGCTCGGGGAGCTCATCCTCGACGTCCTGACCCGCCGGTACTACCGGCTCGACGTGGACACGCCCCTGACCGTGCACGCCGGCGGTCGGATCGTGCACGCCGTGCTCGACGAGGACGGGGCCGACATCCACACGGTCGTCGGACGTGCCGCGCTGGATGAGCTCGACGCGCTCGTCGCCGAGATCGTCGCGCTCGCCGCGTCCCACCCGCAGCGTGATGCCGTGCGGATCGACGTCAACACCTGGGCGGAGGAGCTGCCCGCCGACGACGACGCGTTGGCAGCGTTGATCGGGCCCGCCTTCGCGCCGCTGGCCCCGATCGAGGGCTTGCGCTACGCCAGCGCCGCGGCTGTGCGGCAGGGCGCCGGCGGGAGCACCACCGAGCTGCGCCACATCACGTTCCGGCCCGATGCGGACGGCACCCTGACCGAGGACCGGCAGCGGCGTGGGCTCCAGCCGATCGTCGCGCAGCGGCTGGAGCTGTGGCGCTACGAGCACTTCGACCTCACCCGGCTGCCCGCCGGGCCGGGTGTCCAGCTCTACCACGCCGTGGCCCACTCGAACCCCTCGGACGAGCGCCTGTTCGCGATCGCCGAGGTCCGCACCCTGACGCCGGTCCGGGACGGCCGCGGCAAGGTCGAACGGTTCGTGGAGATGGACTGGGCGGCGAGCCGGACCATCGAGGCGATGCGCAGCGCGCTGACGGCGATGCCGGCGCGCTCGCAGCCGGTGTGGAACCGGGTGACCCTCCACGTCTGGCCGGTGCTGGAGCTCGACAACGAGGAGCTCGCGCACATGGCGGACGCGTTGGCGCCCGCCGCCGCCGGCCTCGGGCTCGAGCGGGTCGACGTCAGCTGCCGCCGCCGCGACCCGGCGACCGGCGAGGTGGTGCCGCGGGTGCTACGGCTGGCGCGCTCGGTGGACGCGGGCTTCACGGTCACCGAGAGCGCCCCGCCACCACACCCGCTGGAGTCGCTGGACGAGTACGCCCAGAAGGTCGTGCGCTGCCGGCGGCGTGGCACGCCCTACCCCTACGAGCTGCTGCAGCTGCTGTCGGCCCGGGGTGCCGGTGGGCTCGCCGAGATCACCGGCGGCACCTTCGTCGAGCACGAACTCGAGGACGGCCGGCTGGTGCCCGTGGAGCGGCCCCCGGGCCAGAACCCCTCCGGCATCGTCGTCGGGCTGGTGACCAACACCTCGGTGCG
>JAWLDJ010000160.1:0-4761 GCA_041686695.1 Nitriliruptoraceae bacterium | reverse complement strand
TGACGTCATCGCGCTCAACGATCCGGTCGTCGAGGTGGAGACCGCCAAGGCGGTGGTGGACGTGCCGTGCCCCTTCGCGGGACGGGTCGTGGAGCGTCATGCCGAGGAGGGCGACACGGTGCTGGTGGGCACGGTGCTCGTCCGCATCGACGTCAGCGAGGCGGGGGCGAGCAGCTCCACGGGTCTGGACGCCGACGAGGAGCCGCAGCCGCTGGTGGGCTACGGGCAGGCCGCGTCGCCGCCTCGGCGTCGGCGCCGGCCTGCCGCGTCACCGCCGACCGGTGCGCCGGTCCCGTCGACGGCCGAGCCGGGCCCCGCGGCCGACGAGCTGGGCGCCTCGACGGCCGAGCCGGGCTCTCCGGTGGCCCCGCCGCTGGCCAAGCCGCCGGTGCGCAAGCTCGCCAAGGACCTCGGAGTCGATCTGGCGTCGCTGGCTCCGGGGTCCGGCCCCCAGGGCAGCATCACCCGCGCCGAGGTGGAGGCCGCAGCGGCGGAGGGCGGTCCGCGGGCCGGCGCCGGCGCGGCCACGGGTGCCCCCGGGGTCGCTGCCCCCGCGGTTGCCCCGGCCACGGCCGGCACGCCACCGCACCTGCATGCTGTGGCCGCGGGGGAGAAGCCGGTGCCGGGTTTCCGCGGTCGCCGACCCGGCGAGGTGGAGCCGATCCGGGGGATCCGGCGGCGGATCGTGGAGAAGATGGAGCGCTCGCGCCGGGAGATCCCGTCGGCCACCTGCTCCCGTGATGCGGACCTCACCGAGCTGTGGCAGCTGCGTGCGACGCTGACCGCCCAGGCCCGCGAGGCCGGCTTCGACGTGCGGATCACCCCCTTCGCCCTGATCCTGCGCGCGACCGTCGTGGCGTTGCGGCGGTACCCCACGCTCAACGCCCGCATCACCAGGCCGGTCGCCGGCGACGGTGACGGCGACGGGGACGCCGGTGAGATCGAGCTGCTCGAGCACATCCACCTCGGTGTTGCTGCCGACACCGAGCGGGGCCTGGTGGTGCCGAACATCAAGGAGGCGCAGGCGCGCTCGACCCTGGGCCTGGCGTTGGAGCTCACGCGTCTGGCCGAGGCAGCGCGGGCCGGCACGCTGACCCCGCAGGAACTGACCGGCGGCACCTTCACCGTCAACAACTACGGCGCCTTCGGCAACGACGACGGCGACCCCATCATCAACCACCCGGAGGGCGCGATCCTGGGCGTCGGCGCGATCCGCGAGCGCCCCTGGGTCGTCCCCGACGCGGACGGCCGGGGCGAGCTGGCGATCCGACGGGTGGGACGCTTCACCCTGGCCTTCGACCACCGCATCTGCGACGGCGGCGAGGCGGGCCGTTTCGTCACCGAGGTGGCCACCCTCTGCGAGCAGCCCTCCCGGCTGCTGCTGCACCTGTGAGCCCGGTCGCCGACGGGCCCGTTCCCGCCGAGCCCGCTGCCGGGTCCGCTCGCCGTGGGCCCGCGCCCGAGCCCCGGCGCCACGACGTCGTGGTCGTCGGGGGTGGCCCGGGCGGGTACGCCACGGCCTTCCGAGCCGCGGTCCGCGGCCTCGACGTCGCGTTGGTCGAGCAGGACCTGGTCGGCGGGACCTGCCTGCACCGCGGCTGCATCCCCTCCAAGGCGATCCTGCACGTGGCCGGGGTGCTCGCCGAGGTGGAGCGCGCGGAGCTCCTCGGCCTGACGATCACCGGGACCGGCATCGACGGGCAGGCACTGGGCGCGTTCCGCGACGGCGTCGTCACCAAGCTCCACAAGGGGCTCGACCACCTCGCCACCGCCCGCACCACCCGCTACCAGGGCCACGGCCGTCTCCGCGAGGGCGCCGGCGACCACCTCGACGTCGAGGTGACCGCCGCCGATGGCGTTCGCACCGTGCTGTCGGCGCCCCACGTGGTGCTCGCCACCGGTTCGCGCCCCAAGCTCGTGCCGGCGTTGCCAGTGGACGGCGAGGTGGTCCAGACCTCGAACGAGGCCCTGTGGTTCACCAGCGCTCCCGAGCGGGTGGTGATCGTCGGCGCCGGGGCGATCGGGGTGGAGTTCGCCTCCATGTGGGCGCCGATGGGCAGCCACGTCGTGCTCGTCGAGGCCCTCGACCGGGTGCTGCCGCTGGAGGACGTGGACAGCTCGGCGGCGCTGACCGCCGCCTATCGCCGCCGCGGGATCGAGGTGCTGACCTCGACCCAGGTCCGCGGCGTGGCGGTCGAGGGCGGCGTCGCCAGCGTCGATGTCGAGGTGGACGGCGAGCCGCGCCTGCTGACGGCCGACCGGGTCCTGGTCGCGATCGGCCGGACGCCCGCCACGGCGGGGACGGGCGTCCAGGAGCTCGGGGTGCTCGATCGACGCGGCTACGTGGTGACCGATGCCTTCGGCGCCACCGAGGTGCCCGGCCTGTGGGCGGTCGGGGACGTGCGGCCGACCCTGGCTCTAGCCCACGCCGCCTTCGCGGAGGGCGCCGTCGTCGCCGACCGCATCGCGGGACGCGACGAGGTGCGGCCGGTGGACCACGTGCACACCCCACGGGTGACCTACAGCCACCCGGAGGTCGCCTCGGTGGGTCTCACAGAAGCCGAGGCATGCCACCGGTACGGCGATGACGCCGTCACGAGCACGACCTCCACCCTGCGTGGGAACGCCAAGGCGATCATCGCGGGCTCGGAGGGCCTGGTGAAGCTCGTCCACCTCGCGGGTGCGCCGCCGGTCGGAGCGCCCGGTGACGGTGGTGCGGTGCTCGGTGTCCACGTCGTCGGGCCCCAGGCCACGGAGCTGATCGCCGCAGCGGGCCTGGTCACCTCCTGGGAAGCGGTGCCGGCCGAGCTGGCCGCGATCACCCACGCCCACCCCTCGGTGTCGGAGGCGGTGGGCGAGGCGTACCTCGCTGCGGCGGGGCTCCCGCTGCATGGCGCCTGACGTGCGGTGGGTCAGCCTGGCGGTGGACCCCGCGATGGCCGAGGTCGCAGCGGCGATCGAACGGGACGCGCCGCCCTTCCTCGCTGAGCTGACGCGTGGGCACCGCCAGCACCTGACGGCCACCGCGCCGGAGCTCAGCTTCGTCGTCCTCGAGGAGGAGCTGCCGGTCGCGGTCGTGCGTGCGGTTCGCTTGCGTTGGGACGGCTCGTTCGGCGGGGCCCCCGGGGCCGGCGCTGGCGAGGCGCTCGCCCGCCTGGGCGAGCCCGATGCGGACACGTGTGCCGTGCTCGACGTCATGGTCGCCTTCGGGGCACGGCGCCGCGGGATCGGCCGTCGGGTGCTGGCGGCGCTGGACGATCGTCGCCGGGAGTCCGGTCTCGAGCGGCTGCTGGTACTGCTGCGGCCCCACGTCAAGGCCGACTACCCGCTCGTGCCCTTCGCGCGGTACGCGGCCTTCGTCCGTGACGACGGTGAGCCGTTCGACCCGTGGTTCCGCGCCGCGTGGCAGGTCGGGCTCCGCCCGGTGCTCGGCGTGGACAGGTCGCTGGTCGCGCGAGCGGGGCTGGACGACTGGCGACGGTGGCTCGGGGTGGAGCTGCCGGGCTCGGGCCCGTACCTGGTGGAGGGTGCCATCAAGCCGGCGATCCTCGAGACCGAGCGCGATGAGGGCCGCTACCGCGAGCCCCACCTGTGGGCGGCACCAGGCCGGACGGACCAGGTCGGCTGGGTGGATGCCCTCGCCGCGGCGGGCGTCGTGGCGGGTGACCGTCAGCACCGGGAGGTCCGTCGGCGCCGGTGACCGCTGGTAGCGCGAGGTCCGTCGGCGCCGGTGGCCGCTGCTAGCGCGAGGTCCGTCGGCGCCGGTGGCCGCTGGTAGCGCGAGGTCCGTCGGCGCCGGTGACCCGTGGGCACCCACCGCTCCGAAGTCCTCTCATGCCGACCTCGTCTCCAGCGCCACGCCCATGACCGAGCCCAGCCAGGTGCCGCCGACGACCGAGCCGATCCGATCCACGCCGACCGCCACGGTCGCGCGCCCCCTCTTGCGCATGCGCTGGGAGGCGTTGACCTACGTGCACTGGGATCTCGATCCGGAGGCCGTCGCCGCCGCCCTACCTCCTGGCTTGGCACCCGATCTCCACCACGGTCGCGCGTGGGTCGGGCTCATCCCGTTCCGTATGGCCGGGATCGGCGTGGGGACCGCACCGGACGCGCTGCGAGGATGGGCGCCGCGGGGGCTTCCGCTGCCGCAGGGCACGTTCCCGGAGACCAACGTGCGGACCTACGTCGTCGGTCCCGACGGTGGACGTGGGGTGTACTTCCACACCCTGGACATCACCCGGCTCGCTCCCACCGCCGTTGCCCGACTGGGCTACCGCCTGCCGTACTGCTGGTCCACCATGCGCATCGGCCGGCGTGGCGACCGGATCGCCTACCTCGCACAACGGCGCTGGCCGTCGACCCCGGGCGCACGTAGCCACCTCGTCGTCGAGGTCGGCGATCCGGTCGCCGACGCGGAGCGCACGTCGCTGGACGACTTCCTGTCCGCGCGTTGGTCGCTCTACGTCGCCACGCCCCGCGGCGAGGTACGCCGTGCGCTGGTGGACCACGGTCCCTGGCCGCTGCGACACGCCCGGGTGCTCCATCTCGACGATCGGTTCACGGCCGCAGCCGGCTACGACGTCACCGGCCGCACGCCGGTGCACGTGCGCTTCGGCGGTGACGTGGACGTGGCGGTCGGCCCGCCCCGCCGGGTGGGCTGAGCCCTCTCCCGGCACACCGTCGCTTCGCCGGTCGCCGCGCGCGCCCTGCCGCCTGCCGCCGCGCGCTCCTGCCACTCGCCGCGCGCGCTGCCGCCGTTCG
>JAWLDJ010000159.1:0-4786 GCA_041686695.1 Nitriliruptoraceae bacterium | reverse complement strand
CTCCTACCGAGCAGCCGCCGAGCGGCTGGGACGCGAGCTCGCGGCGCTCCCCGGCCCGGAACTGGCCGTCAGCGCACTCGAGACGCTGCACGCAACGCCCGTGTGACCCGAGACGACGGACCTCGGACGCGGGAACCAACCAGTGACCCGCCCGACGATGCGCACAGACCTGGCCAGAACGAAGCAGAGCGGAGACGAGCACGCCCGCGGCGGCGGTGGCCTACTCGGCGATCCCGAGCACCTCCCGCTTGTACACCGGGTCGATGATCTCGCTCGGGTCGAAGGTGGGCGGCTCGAGCTTGACCACGAGGTACGCGGACACCGCGAGCAACCCCATGGCCGCGTAGTAGGTGCCCACGTAGGCGCCAGTCGCCCCGAGGACGACCGAGCCGATGGTCGGACCGATCACCAGCGACAGACCCCAGCCGAGGAACATGAAGCCGTAGTTCGCGCCGTAAGCCTGCAGCCCGAAGTAGTCGGCGACGAGCGACGGGATCACGGCCAGCACCGCGCCGAACAGTGCCGCGGCGACCAGGCAGGCGATGAAGATCACGAGCGGCGAGGTCCAGAACTGCAGCAGGAACACGTTGGCGAAGGAGCCCACGTGGATCGCGTGCAGGGAGGGGATGCGTCCGAGCCGGTCGGAGCCGATCCCCCCCACCACGCGACCGATGCCGTTGGCGATCGCCAGGGCGGGGACGGCGACCGCGATCAGGGCCGTCAGCTGCACGGGGTCCACGCCATCGCTCTGCACCCGCAGGATGTCGGTGACGCTGGCGAGCACGAACGCCCCGGCAGAGGACACGAGGCCGAACGTCGCGAAGACCATGTAGGCCTGCGGGGTCCGCAGGGTCGTGCGCAGCGAGACGCTCGGGGCGAGTTGGTACGCGGTGCTCCGGTGTGCGGTCCGCGCCTTCGGCGGGTCGGGTGGCACGTAGCCGGCGGGCGGGTCGATGACCATCGCCGCGCAGGGGAACCCGACCAGCAGGATCAGCACCCCGACCCCCACCAAGGTGCGCTCCAGGGACCACCCGAGGTTGTCGAGCATGAAGAGCTGTACCGGTCCGAGCCACAGCGACCCGAGCCCGAAGCCCGCCACGACCACGCCGTTGACCATGCCCCGGCGAGACGGGTCGAACCACTTCATCGCCGCCTGCCGGGGACAGGCGTAGACGGATCCGATGCCCGCTCCGATCAGCACCCCGAAGGTGAGGAAGAACAGCGACGGGGACCGGGTGACCAGCGCGCTCAGGATGGTGCCCCCTCCCACCATCGCCACCCCGGCAAGCATCACCGGTCGCGGCCCGAATCGGTCCTGGAGGCTCCCGGCGACGATCAGGGTGGAGGCGAAGACCAGACCACCGACGGAGAAGGGGATCGTGAGCTGCCCGATCGACCACTCATCGTAGGTCTGCAGCACGTCACGCAGGTTCGACCACGTGTAGAGGATGCCGATGCTGAAGTTCGACAACAGGCCGGCGACCAGCACGAGCCAGGCCCGTCGCGGTACGGACGTTGGCCTCAGCGATGACGCAGGCGCGGGATCCTGCGAACGGCCAGACACGCTGCGAGGTCCTTCCTCCTGGTCGTCGCGAGCCGATCGACCACCGCGAGCGACGCGGGTCCGGGCGACCGGCGCAGCGTCGAACGGTTGCCGCACAACCGCAGCATTACCCGCACTACATTACCTGTTTTCCCGTTCCCATGTTGGACCTCCCTAGGACGCTGCCGAGCGGCACGTCACCTCGCGGCGCCACGTACCTCTACACCGTGCGGATCTCGAGTCCCACAGCTCCGAGATGATCGAAATCGTGCGGGTTGCGGGTGAACAGCGGAATATCGTTCGCCAGCGCGGTCGCCGCGATCAGCAGATCGACCGCACGCGAACCGCGGGGCTTGCGCTCCCGGGCATGGGTCGCGGCGTAGATGAGGCCGTAGGCGCGGGCAGCGGCAGCATCGAAGGGCAGCGGATCCAGCAGCGCCTCGATGCGCTGGAGCCGGTCTTGACGACGTGCCCGTTCCTCGGGGTCGTCGGTGGCGTGAGGGCCGGCGGCCAGCTCGGCGAGGCTGACCGCCGCGATCGCCGGTTCGAGGGGCAGCGAGCCGGCCGGGATCTGCTCGAGTGCGATGACCACGGACGTGTCGAGCAGCCCCTGCACGACAGGGGTGGGCGCTTCGGCCGTCACGCTCGCGGCTCGGTGGTCTGGTCGAGGACCGCGTCGAGCTCGTCACGGAACCGTTCAGCATCGATCCCAGGAGCGCTCGCGAACGCCTCGAGGAGCAGGTCCCGACTCACGAACCGTCGACGGGCGGGACGCAGCTCACCGACCGGGATGCCGTTCCGGGTCACCACGAACGTCTCCCCACGATCGAGCGCACGCATGATCGCCCCGCTGTCGTTGCGAAGCTCACGCTGGCTGATGGTCCTGGTCATGCCGTCACCATACCCCCGCCGTAGCACGGGCGCTACACCGGCGGACGCTACCGGCACCCGCAGCGATGCGATCGGCTCCCCGACCGTTCTGCAACCGCCATATCGGCACGTTGGTCGTGAACGGCTCGTCGGTCGGCAGGCCGTCCGAAGGTGCCCTGTGCGGCCCCGACAACGACGGCGCCAACGGCGGGCAGGGAGGCCCGACCCGCCTACTCGATGCCGATCAGCTTCTTGGTCATCGCCGCCTCCGAGGTCGGATATCTACTCGTTGCGTTCAGTCGATATCGCCGCGAGGTGGGGCGGCTGCCGCTCTCTGCGAAGCCTTGCGCCCGACCGTCCACGTGAGGACGCCATCAAGAACAGCGCGCCCGTCGCGGGCTGCCCCGACCGCGCGACCGTAGCCTGCGCTGGCAGCGCGCAGGATCGCCGTTCGCCGGGGCCATCGTGAAGCTCCCGTGGTTCACTCCAGCATCGGCCTGATCCGACGGGTGAGGAGGATCCCATGACGCACCCGGTTCTTCGGAGGCGGCGACCCTTACGAAGGACACGGGCCGGACTAGGTGCTTGGACCGCTTGCGTGCTCGCTGATCGGTAACGGCCGGACCCGAACCCGCCGCTCTTCCACGACCACGATGGCGCTGCCGCGCAGGTCCGACTCGACCGAGGCGAGGTTGGCCGACAGCAGCGCCGCCTGCTCCCGCGGCAGCCGGCCGGCCTGCCGGTGGAACAACACCACCGAGGGCTTCGCCGCCTGCTGTGAAGCCAGGAGGCCCCCGAAGTCCGTGTCCGCTGCCACGACCACCCGCTCCTCCCGAGCAGCGTGCTCGAGGATGACCGCATCCAGGGCGTTCAGACGGAGGACATCACCGACCTGGACCGCGTCGTGACCGGTGGTGCGCAGCACCCTCACGACGACCGGCGAGGCCTGCTCGCGTCGCCCAGGAACCTCATCCCACCGGACGTAGTGGCAGCTCACGCTCACGGACCGCCTCCGCGGCGTGGCGCAGGGCCGCAGCGATGTCATCGGCTTCCAGATACGGGACATCGGCCAAGATCTCCTCGACGCCCATCCCGTCGATCACCACACCTGCCCGGGAAGCCGACAGCTACAAGCTCACCTACCGGGCCTCAACGGGACGTGATCTGTGGACGGTGGGTTCGTTTGGGCATGAGCTGGGTACGAGCGCTCGCCCTGCAAGCGGCGATGCGCCTCACCGGGCGGTGTCGTGAGCCGTCGATAGACCGTTCGGGCGGCAGCCCGAACGGCCGGATCGCCCAACATGTCCCACGTGGGCTCCGCGGTGGCGTGCAGCCGCCTGCGTTCCTCGGCGGTCGGGGTCAGGGCCGCGGGGTCGGTAACGAGTCGGTGCAGGCGCGCGAGATCCTCGAGGTGGCGCTGCGGCCACCAGATGGGCTCGCGGTAGCGCCCTCCGGCGGTGCAGGACCGCCGTCATCCGCTTCACCTCACCGGAGACACCGTCACGGTGAGACAGCCTGCAGATGATCCGCGATCTGGCGGACGTGGCGGGGTTCGAGCCCGGTACGACGATCCGGGCTGATCGTGAGCATGGGCTGCCCGAACGCCGCCAGCTGGTCGACCGCGCCGGGGGTGATCGCATCGTCATCGACCCAGACGAACGGCGCCGGGTCTCCCCGCAGATCGTCGGCGATGGCTGACGCCTTCGGGCCGGCAGTCCCGAGACTGGAGCTCGCCAGGTCGAGGGAGCGGCGCGGCCAGCGGGATCCGATCTCGGGCCCGAAGGCTTCCTCGGCCACGGATCCCCAGGTGGTGACCCAGACGAGTTCGACCTCCAGTTGTCCGATCGCAGTCAGCAGGGACGGTGACCACACCGCCAGCCGGCGGCCGAGGAAGCCCTCGCGGAAGTCCGGCCAGACCGCAGGTAGCTCCATCGGGGACAGGTAGGGGTTGAGCACTCCATCGACGTCGAGATAGAGCCGGGAGACCGTCATCGGCCGCACTGCGCGCACACTTCGGCGACCGCATCGCGCTGCCATGGCGGGACACCCGAGTCAGCGAGCAGGAGAAGTCGGAGATCAGCGACCTCGTGGGGCGCGGGGAGCCGATGTGCGCCGTACAGGATCTTCAGCGCCATCGTGCGGGCAGCCTCGCGAAACGGCGCCCGGCCGTCGAGCTCAGCGAGCGCCGGGTCCCGCGCCCCCGCGGCGACCAGCATGGCGCCGACGTAGGACCACCCGTCGATCGGGTCCGGTGTGTGGCCGTCACGCAGCAGTTCGTATTCGTCGTCGGTGAGCAGAGCCCCGTGCCGACCGAGGAGTTCGAGCGTTCGATCTCCGTACTGGTAGCCGGCCCAGGACAGCTCGAGCGCATCG
>JAWLDJ010000158.1:0-4801 GCA_041686695.1 Nitriliruptoraceae bacterium | reverse complement strand
CACCCTCGCCGAGGTGCTGGCTGGCTGAGGGTCATGGCGACCGACGCCAGACCTGTGCCGCGGCCGGCTGGCTCGGCGTCACCCCTCCGCTCGCCAGACCTGTGCCGCGGCCGCGTCCCACGCTGGGAGGTCCTGCCACCTCAGGGTGAGGAACGCCTCCGCCGACCCGCGACCGGCCGTCGTCGCCAGGCTTCGCCACCGTGCCAGTCCCAGCGTCGCCTCCAGGTCGAAGGCCTGCCCGGCGGTGCGGTGGGCGGACAGCGCGGCGCGTTTGGTGGTCACTGCCACCTCGACGTCGACGACGCGGTCGGGACGCAGGATCGGCGTGTGCACCTCGTAGCCGTACAGCTCGCACCCCGGTCTGGGCGCCAGGGTGGCGAGGGCCCGGGTGACGGCTCGATGATCCGGATGCCCGTCCACCGGCCAGGGCAGCAGCACGACCTGGGGTTGGTGACGCTCGAACGCGGCGTCGAGCACGTCGCCCAGTGCTGGCAACTCGGCGGACAGGCGTCCATCGGGGAGTCCGGTGCTGACGACGGTGCCGGCACCGAGCAGGCCACCCGCGGCCACGGCTTCGCTGCGGCGCGCTTCGGCGGTAGCTGCCGCCGAACGCTGTCCTCCGATCGTGGCCTCACCGTCGGTGAGGGCGACCACCTCGATGTCGGCGCCGTGGGTGGCCAGACGTGCGATCGTGCCGCCGCAGCCGATCGTCTCGTCGTCGGGGTGGGGCGCGAGGACCAGCACCCGCTCGAACCGCGGCAGGGCGGTGACCGGCGCGGCCGTGGGCAGCAGCGACGCGAGGGCGACCAGGTCGGCGGTCAGCTGGGCGGAGAACCGGTGACGCTGGCGTGCCGCGGTCCGCACCAGCGCCGGCGGGAGCTTCACGCCACCGCGGCGAGGTGCACCGTGCGCGCATGGTGCTCGAGCATCGCCTCGATCGAGCTGGACCAGCTCCGGCGGGCAGCGACCGCGCGGGCCGACCGGCGCCGTTGCTGCTCGGGGAGGCCGAGCAGGCGCTCGACGGCGAAGGCGAAGGCCTGCGCGGTCGGTGAGGCGGTGGCGCCGGCCGGTGTCAGTTCTGATCGGCCGGCGGGAAGACCGAGGAGCTCCGGGAGCGCGCCGGTCTTCGCGGCTGCGATCGGCGTTCCGCAGGCCAGGGCTTCGAGCGCAGCGAGCCCGAAGGCTTCCCCGGGGCAGGGCGCGAGGCAGACGTCGGCGTCGGCGAGGATGGTCGCGACCTCCAGGGTGGGGCGGTGGCCGAGGAACCGGACCGGCAGATCGATGCTCTGGCGGTGCAGCCTGGCGCGGAGCGGACCGTCGCCGAGGATCGTGAGCTCGGCGCGCACCCCCTCGGCCAGCAGACGGCGCAGGGCCTCGATCGCGAGCTCGGGGCGCTTCTCCCGTGACAGCCGGCCGACGAGTACCAGGTGCGCCAGGCCGTCACGGGCCTCGGACCGGCGCCGTGCCGGGTGGAACGCGGTCAGGTCCACGCCCCACGGGACCACGCTGACCGTGTCCGGGGGGAAGGCTGCGGCCGCGAAGGCGCTGGGGGCGACCAGTCGGGCAGGCCGACGAGCCAGCCGGCCATCGGCCCGGGCGGCCACGGCCTCGGCACCGAGCCCAGCGGGCAGCCAGGTGGACAGGGCATGCTCGGCGCGCTCGTGGACGACGATCGTCACGGGGATCTTGCGCCGGTGCGCCCAGTCCGCCACCCAGGGCAGCGTCAACCGGTCCGACAACTCGATCGCGTCCGGAGCCAGGGTGGTCAGCAGCCGGCGGAGCCGACCGCGGTCGACCACCACCCGGTAGCCGGCCCCACCGGGGAGGGCGACCCCGCGCAACGACGCGCGCAAGGTGCCGTCGTCGCCCGTCCAGCAGCGGTCACCGGGGCCGGCGGTGACGACCGCCCGTCGATGGCCCGCGGCGAGGTAGCCGGCCCCGAGTCGGTCGAGGACGACCCCGATACCACCCGAGGTCGGGTGGACGAGGTTGGCGATCTGGACGATACGCATCCATGGTCCCTTCAGGCGACGTCGCGGCTGGCTTCCGTGGTCGGCACGGCCACCGCGCGGAGGTGTTCGAGCAGTGCATCGGTGGTCGCCGACCAGGTCCGTCCGCGGACGTCCTCACGGCCCGCCCGGCCCTGGCTGCGGCGCAGTTCGGCGTCCGCGACGAGCCTGGTGACGCAGGTGCGCAGGCTCGCGTCGTCGAGCGGGTCCCACAACAGGCCGTTGCGGCCGTGCCGGACGAGATCGAGCGGCCCGCCCGCAGCCGGAGCCACCACCGGGACCCCGCAGGCGTGGGCTTCCTGCACGGTCTGGCCGAAGGTCTCGTGGGTCCCCGTGTGCACGAAGACGTCCAGGTCGGCGTAGGCGCGGGACAGGTCCCGGCCGGTGAGCATCCCGGTGAACCGCGCGGTCGGCAGGATGCGCTCGAGGTGGGCGCGGGCATCCCCGTCGCCGACCACGACCAGTTCCGTGCCGGGCAGGTCGGAGACGAGGTGGAGGCGATCGACGCGCTTCTCGGCAGCGAGTCGGCCCACGTAACCGATGCGGACCGCTCCACCCTGTCCGGTCGGGGGACGGGAACGGTGGCGGGGGGCGAAGGCTGCGGTGTCGACACCTCGGCCCCAACGGTGGACCCCCACGATGCCGTGACGGCGAAGGTCCGCGACCGCTGCCCGCGACGGTGCCAGGGTGCGATCGCAGGCGTTGTGGACCCGTCGTAACCAGCGCCAGAGCAGCCCGCTCGTGGGTGCCAGCCCGTGCAGCGCCGCGAAGCCCGCCACATCGGTCTGGTAGACCGCGACCGCCGGGATCCCGAGCTCCCGGGCCAGCGCCGCCGCTCGCGCCCCCAACACGATGGGCGAGGCCAGGTGGAGCACGTCGGGAGCGAAGCGGATCAGGGCCTGGCGCAGCCTCTCGGTGGGCAGCCCCAGGGGGAAGTCGCTCGCCCACGGCAGGGGCACCGAGGTGGTCCGGCACACCGGGGTCGCCCCGTAGCGCTCGGGTCCTGGTCCCGGCGCCACGATCAGGATGTGGTGGCCCCGGCGCTCGAACTGCTCGACGACGCTGGCGACCGATCGCGCGACGCCGTTGACCGTCGGCAGGAACGATTCGGTGACCACGGCGATGCGCATCAGGACCCCGGCGACGTGCCGGGTAGCGGGACCGGCCGAGCGAGCGTGATCCGTTCGATGGGGGTGTTCTCGAGCCAGGTGAAGGTCCGGCTCGGCTGCCGGTGTGCGACGGTCACGCCGATCCGTTCCAGGACCGCGAGGCTGCGGCCTTCGATCACGTTCAGCTCTCCGTACCAGCCCGTGAGCCCGACGGAGGCAACCAGCTCATCCATGGCCCTCGCCAGACGTGGTCCCGTTCGGGCCGACCGCAACCAGGGGGCCAGGTTGACGTGGGCGTGCGCCTGGAAGGGCGGGGGCGGGGCGTGCCGCCAGCCATGCAGCGCGTCGCGGATCCGGACCCAGACGAAGCGGCGAGCATCACCACGGCGGCGTCCCGACGCGACCTCCCAGGCCATGATCGCGGCCCAGCGCAGCGCCTGCCAGCGCACCCACCTGCGGTGGTCCAGCTCGTCGAGGCACGCGAGGAGGTAACCCCGGACGCTCCCGTCCTCGACGGCCACGATGATCTGCCCGTGTGCGAGGTACCAGTCCAGGCACAGCGAGGTGTACCGGTCCAGATCGCCGATGGTGGCCGGCATCGGCCGACCGCGCAGCAACGTCGCGTGGAACAGCGCACGGATCGACGCATCCTCGCCCGGCCGGATCGTGCGTACCTCGATCGGGGGCGTGGCAACCCTCGAGGTCTCGGTTCGGCGTCGTGCTTCCATGGATGTGATTCGACGCGACCGAGATGACGCCCGGGCAACGGTGACGTGAGCAGCACCCGGCGGCTCACTGACGATCCGCGCGCGCAGCGCGAGCTGCGGTGTTCAGCCCGGTGCCGGGCAGGTCGACCTGCTGCTGGCCACCCTCGCCGAGGTGCTGGCCGGCTGACCGGGTTAGCGTGGAGCCTGCGTCGAAGTGAGGCCAGCCGGGCCAGCGGGCTCAGCGCGATCGACGCGAGCAGGAGGATGACCGTATGGAACGGCACGAGCTCGCAGGGATGATCGACCACACACTCCTGAAGCCGGAGGCAACCGACCGACAGGTCGAGCAGCTGTGCCGGGAGGCGGTCGAGCATGGCTTCGCGTCGGTGTGTGTGAGTCCGAACCGCGTCGGCCTGGTGGCCCAGCTGCTGGATGGTCACCCGTCGCTCGCCTGTTCGGTGGTCGGGTTCCCGAGCGGTGCGCACCTACCGGCGATCAAGGCAGTAGAGGCTGCGGAGGCCGCCGCTGCAGGAGCGCAGGAACTGGACATGGTCATCGACGTGGGCGGGTTGATCGAGGAGGGCGCCGAGGCGGTCGCGCGCGACGTTCACGTGATCCGCAGCGCCATCGACGACGCGGTCGTGCTGAAGTCCATCATCGAGAGCGCGGCCCTGAGCGACGCCCAGATCGTGACGGCCTGCGAGGCCGCGGTGGCGGCCGGCGCCGACTTCGTGAAGACCAGCACGGGCTTCCACCCGAGCGGCGGAGCCTCGACCCACGCGGTGGCGCTGATGCGCCGCACGGTGGGAGACGGCGTCGGGGTCAAGGCCTCCGGTGGGATCCGCAGCTACGAGGACGCGCTGGCCATGCTGGAGGCCGGAGCGAGCCGGCTTGGCATGAGCGCGGGGGTGGCCGTGGTCACCGGCGGCTGACCTTGGGCGCCGCCGCCGTCCTCGCGCACGGCGCTGGTGGGGCG
>JAWLDJ010000157.1:0-4825 GCA_041686695.1 Nitriliruptoraceae bacterium | reverse complement strand
GACGACGCCGGAGAAGTCGGACTGGCGCAGGTGATCGAGGATCATCCCGCCGATCGTCGCACGGTCGCGGGAGGCACCGACGACGGCGACCTTCTCGGGTCGCAGGAACCGGCTCAGCGCTACGCGGGCAGCGGCGCGTTCCTCAGCGGCGACGGTGTCGAGGAAGCGTTCCGTGACGATGGTCTCGAGATCGGAGCGGACCACACCTCCCTCGTGGCCGCTGGTGTACTCCAGCCCCAGTTCCCGCACGAGGTTCAGCATGCGGACGTTGTCGGAGAGGATGTCCCCGGACAGGGTGCGGATCCCCGCGGCCTCCGAGGCCAGCGCCACCTGACGGACCAGCACGGTGCCGACACCGCGCCCTTGCTCGTCGTCCTGGATCAACGCGGCGAACTCGGCGTGGTCGGGGCGGTCGGGGTCGCGCTCGTAGCGGGCGACGCCGATGATCCGCTCGCGCTCGCCTCGTCCGCGCGTGGCGACCACGGCGTACTGCAACTCCGGGTCGAGGTCGGTGAACCGGTGGACGTTGTTCTCGTCCATGTGGAACGGCCCGTGGAAGCGCAGCCGCCGGGACTCCGCGGAGGTCCGGGCCCACATGCCGAGCAGGCGTTCCTTGTCGTCGGGACGGATCCGTCGGATGTGGACGGTGCTGCCGTCCTTGAGGACGTGGTCGAACTCGTGTTCCATCGGCTGCTCCGGTCGGCTGGCCCGTCGGCGCTCGCGGTTGCCAGGGTCCATCCTCGCCGCTGGCCGCGCCGCGCGCCACTCCCGCGGTCCGGCACGGGACTGCGCCTGCGGTCCGACACGGCGCTGCCATGGCTTCGCGCCTGCCATGGGAGGTGGCATCTGACCGTGGTACGGCGTTTGTCGAGGCTGCCTCGACGAACGCCGTGGTAGGAGCCGACCACGACCGGAAAGGGGTGCCCATCAGGCACGCCGGGGATGCGCTTCGATGGCAAGCGGCCGAGGACCCTTGTCCTCGAGGCGTTCTCCGGGCAGCATCGACACCTCCGAGCAGAAGGTGGACGATGGTCGGCAGGGGAGGCGAAGCGATCGACCCGGGCGTGGCTGCGGCTGAAGCCCGGCTCGACCGCGAGGACGAGGACGCTGCGCAGCGGGAACGTGAGCACGTCGAGGAGCCGCCCAACGACGGCGTCGACGCCGAGGGGTTCGGTTTCCATGTCGACGACCCGGACGTCGACCTCATGGCGGACGACCTGGACATCGGCCTGCGTGACGATCGGGAGGCGGACGCCATCGACGCGTTGGCGGAGCCCTTCAACGCCCGGGATGTCGAGGGCCTGCTCGCGGTGATCGCCCGCGATGCCGAGGTGCCCGGACTGGCCAGCGCGGGTCTCAGCGATCTGCCGGACGCCGTGCAGAACCTGTGGCGACGACGTCCGAGCTGCCTGCTCACCCGGGGCTACATCGAGCGTGAGCACGTCGGGGTCCTGTGGGAGCACGACGGCGAGGCCTGGTGGCGGACCGCGGTCGTCCACGTCGACGACGTCGAGGACGGTCTGGTCGGGGTCTTCGAGTTCAGCGACGATCCTGCGCTACTCGAGCGGGTCGAGTGCGAGCCACCCGGAGACGACGAGGTGGAGGAGGGCACCCGCTGGGCGGAGTGGGACGAGGGTGCCGACGGCAGCGCCTCGTAGCCACCTGGCCCGGCGGAGATCGTCAGCGCGCGTTGAAGTACTTGGCCTCCGGGTGGTGGAGGACGATCGCCGAGGTGGACTGCTCGGGGTGGAGCATGAACTCGTCGGTGAGCTCGACGTCGATGGCGCGTGGGTCGATGAGCTTGAACAGCTCCGCCTGGTCCTCGAGGTCCGGGCAGGCCGCGTAGCCGAAGGAGTAGCGCGAACCTCGGTAGCCCTGGCGGAACCAGTCCTGCACGGTCGGTCCATCATCGTCGGCGATGCCGAGCTCCTCGCGGATCCGACGGTGCCAGCGCTCGGCGAGCGCCTCGGCCATCTCCACCCCGAACCCGTGGGCGAACAGGTAGTCCTGGTACCGGTCCTCGGCGAACAGCCCGGCGGCCACGTCGCTGATGCGCCGGCCCATCGTCACCACCTGCAGGCCGAGCACGTCCGGCACACCCTGCTCGAGGGGGCGGAGGAAGTCGGCGATGCACAGGAACCGGCCGGTGGTCTGGCGCGGGAACGAGAACCGGGCGATCTCGCGCTCGAGCGGCGCGTCGGGATCCCAGACGACGAGGTCGTCGCCGTCGCCGTTGGCGGGGTAGTAGCCGTAGACGACCTCGGGGGTGATGACCTTCTCGGCCTGAGCGCGGGCGAGCCACTCGCGCAGCACCGGGCGGGCCTCGCGCTCGAGCATCGCCGCGTACTCGTCGGGTGACATCGTCCCCGGGGTGAAGCCCCACTGGTTGCGGAACAGCGCCACCTCGTTGAGCAACGGGGCCACCTCGCCGACCGGGATGCCCCGGACCGTGCGCTGGCCCCAGAACGGCGGGGTGGGCACGGGGACGTCGGTGGCCACCAGCGACCGCGGTCGACCAGCCGCGTCCCGGGCCGGTGCCTCCACGAGCTTGCGGGTCACGGTGGGCTTGCGCCGGTGGCGGCGCTCTGCCAGGCCGGTCCGCACGCCGCCGGTGGCACCTGCAGCCACCTCGCCGTCCGAGGGCCGCGCGCCGACCGCAGCAGGTGCCGGCGTTCCAGCCGCTGCGGATGCCACCGCCTGTGAGGCCGCTGCCCCGGATGCCGCGGCCTGCGACCGCGACGCCGCTGCAGCCGCCTCAGCGGCGGTGCGCCGGGCCTCCATCACCGCGTCGAGGACGCGGAGCCCCTCGAAGGCGTCCTTGCAGTAGAAGACCTCGCCGTCGTAGATCGCCCGCAGGTCGTCCTCGACGTAGCCGCGGGTCAGCGCCGCACCGCCGAGCAGCACCGGGTACCTCGTCGCCAGGCCGCGGTCGTTCAGTTCCTCGAGGTTCTCCTTCATGATCACCGTCGACTTGACCAACAGCCCGGACATGCCGATCGCGTCGCAGTCGTGCTCCTCGGCCGCGTCGATGATCGTGTCGATCGGCTGCTTGATGCCGAGGTTGACGACGTCGTAGCCGTTGTTGCGCAGGATGATGTCGACGAGGTTCTTGCCGATGTCGTGGACGTCGCCCTTGACGGTCGCGAGCAGGACCCGCCCCTTGGTGGAGGAGCCGCCACCGGCCGCCTCGATGTGGGGTTCGAGATGGGCCACCGCGGTCTTCATCGTCTCCGCCGACTGGAGCACGAAGGGCAGCTGCATCTGCCCGGAGGCGAACAGCTCCCCGACCGTGGCCATGCCGGCGAGCAGGAACCGGTTGATGATCTCCAGCGGCCCGTGGACGGCGAGTGCCTCGTCGAGATCGGCGTCGATGCCGTCCTTGTCGCCGTCGATGATGCGACGCTCGAGACGTTCCTCGACGGGCAGGGCGGCGAGCTCCTCGGCGGACGCACCGGCCTCCCGCTCGCCCTCGAACAGGCGCATGAGTTCGTGGAGCGGGTCGTAGCTGTCGGAGCGTGGCTCGGCCGGGCCGTCCGGGTCGCTGTCCGTGCCGTCGCTGCTCGCGCTGCTCGCGCTGCTCGCGCGGCCCCCGTCGGCGTCGGCCGCTGTCGGCACCGGGGTCCCCGCTGTCCCCCGCCGGTCGTGGATCAGGTCGCTGGCGACCGCGATGTGCTCGGCGGGGATGCGGTGCAGCGGCAGGATCTTGCCCGGGTGCACGATGGCGGAGTCGAGCCCGCGGTCCATCGCCTCCTTGAGGAACACCGAGTTCAGCACCTGTCGCGCCGCCGGCGCCAGCCCGAAGGAGACGTTGGACACGCCCAGGGTGGTGGCGCAGCCCGGCACCGCTCGCTTGACGCGCTCGATGGCCTCCAACGTCTCCCGGGCGTCGCGCCGCAGGTCCTCCTGGCCTGAGCCCAGTGGGAAGGTCAGGCAGTCGAAGATCAGGTCGTGGGCTTCGAGTCCGTACTCGTCGATGGCGATACGGGCGACCCGTTCGCACACCTCGACCTTCCAGTCGGCGGTGCGGGCCTGGCCCTGCTCGTCGATCGCCAGCACGATCACCGCGGCGCCGTAGCGCTTGGCCAGCGGCAGGAGCCGGTCGGCCTTGACGCGTCCGTCCTCGAGGTTGACGGAGTTGATGACGGCCCGGCCGCCGAGCCGGGTGAGTGCCGCCTCGATGACCTCGGCCTCCGTCGAGTCGATCACCAGCGGCAGGGTCGACTGGGTCGCGTACCGGTCGACGAGCTCGATCACGTCGGGCACACCATCGCGGCCCACGTAGTCCACGCACACGTCCAGGACGTGGGCGCCCTCGCGGGTCTGCGACCGGGCGAGCTGGACGGTGCCGTCCCAGTCCCCGGCCAGCAGCAGCTCCCGGAAGGCCTTGGAGCCGTTGGCGTTGGCTCGTTCGCCGATCGCCAGGAACGCGTTCTCCTGCTCTACCGGCACGGCGGCGTACAGCGAGGCGAGTGCCGGTCGCCACTCGACGGTTATGGGATCACGCTGCGGGGTTGCCGGTGCCGCATGGCCGCCGAGCGCGGCCGGATCCGTGAGCCGCCCGGCAGCGCCGAGCCGTACGGCCCCGGGACGGTCGACCGCGCGCTGCCTCGGTCGCAGTCCCGCGACGGCGTCGACGACCGCCTCCAGGTGCGCCGGGGTCGTCCCACAGCAGCCGCCGACGATGCCGACGCCCAGTTCGGTCACGAACTCGCGCTGCGCCTCAGCCAGGCCCTCGGGGGTGAGCGGGTAGACGGTCCGCCCGTCCTCGAGGTGGGGGATACCGGCGTTGGGCACGACGCTTATCGGCAGCCGCGACTGGCGAGCC
>JAWLDJ010000156.1:0-4830 GCA_041686695.1 Nitriliruptoraceae bacterium | reverse complement strand
GTTCGAGGAGATCGCCAAGCCGTGGATCTTCTTCGGGCCGGCGCTGCTCGTGGTCACCGTCTTCCTCATCTACCCGTTCTTCGACACCATCCGAGCATCGTTCTACGGCGACCGGTTCGTGGCCGGTGAGCGTCCCTTCGTCGGGCTCGAGAACTACCAGCGGGTGCTCACTGATTCAGAGACCTGGCTCTCGCTCGGGAACAACCTGCAGTGGATCATCGTGGTCCCGGCGATGGCGGTGATCGTCGGCCTGGTCGTCGCCGTCCTGGCCGATCGGCTCAGCCCCCGGCCGGAGAGCATCGTCAAGTCCCTGATCTTCCTGCCCATGGCGATCAGCTTCGTGGGAGCGGCGGCGATCTGGGCCCTGATCTACGAGATCCAGCCACCCTCCCGCAACCAGACCGGGGTGCTCAACGCCTTCCTGGGGCTGTTCGGGGTCGAACCGATCTCCTGGTACGAGAACCTCCTGGTCAACGACTTCGCGCTGATGGCCATCATGATCTGGATGCAGGCCGGGTTCGCCATGGTCCTGCTGTCCGCCGCCATCAAGGGTGTCCCGGTGGACACCATCGAAGCAGCGCGCATCGACGGCGCCACCGAGTTCCAGATCTTCTTCCGCGTCGTGATCCCGCAGATCGCCTCCACGATCGTGGTGGTGCTGACCACGATCCTGATCCTGGTGCTGAAGATCTTCGACATCGTCCGGGTCACCACGAACGGCCGAGGGAACACGCAGGTGATCGCGAACTACTTCTACACCTTCTTCGAGGGTGGGAACTACGGCAGAGCCGGCGTGGTGGTGCTGCTGCTGGTCCTGATGACCTTCCCCTTCATGATCATCAACGTGAAGCGGTTCCGCGAGCAGGAGGCGCAGCGATGAGCACCCAACCCACGCCACCAGCCCCCGGTACGGTCGAGGAGGCCAAGGAGAAGGAACCCTCGGCGCTCAAGAAGGCCATCAAGGGCGATCCGGACGACCGCAGCGGCGCCGGCTGGTTCGTCAAGGGCATGCTGCTGTTCATCAGTGCGCTGTGGCTGCTGCCCACCGTCGGGCTGCTCGTCAGCTCCTTCCGGAGCCAGGCAGCGGTCAACGAGTCCGGCTGGTGGACCTCCTTCTTCAACCCTTCCGAGTTCACGGTCCAGAACTACGGCGAGGTGCTCCAACAGTCGGTGGGTGGCTCCACGCTGGCGGAGGCCTTCATCAACTCCATCGTCGTCGCGTTGCCCGCGACGATCATCCCGATCACCGCGGCGGCGTTCGCGGCCTACGCGTTCTCCTGGATGGACTTCCGAGGTCGCGAGACGCTGTTCATCGTCTTCGTGGTGCTGCTGGTCGTCCCGCTGCAGGTCGCGTTCATCCCGATCGTGAACCTCTACAGCACGCTCGGTCTCCAGGGCGGTTTCCTCGGTCTGTGGCTGGCGCACGCGGGCTTCGGCATGCCGTTGGCGGTGTACCTGCTGCGCAACTACATCGGCTCGCTCCCACGGGAGGTCATCGAGTCGGCTCGGGTGGACGGCGCATCGCACTTCACGACCTTCGTGCGGCTGATCCTGCCGCTGTCGGTCCCAGCGCTCGCCGCCTTCGCGATCTTCCAGTTCCTGTGGACCTGGAACGACTACCTGGTCGCCTTGATCCTGCTGGACACCGCCCGTCTGGGGCAGGTCTCCACGACCTACCTGGCCGGGATGATCGGCACCTTCGGTGCCCGCCAGCACCTGCTGAGTGCCGGGGCGTTCATCACGATCCTCGTGCCACTGGCGGTGTTCTTCTCCCTGCAGCGCTTCTTCGTCCGCGGTCTGACCGCCGGCTCGGTGAAGGGCTGATCCAACGCCGTCGGGGGGGGGGGGGGGGGCCGCCGCCCCCCCCCCCCCCCCCCCCCCCCCGCGACCGGCCCTGACCACCTCGGCATCCATGGTCGCGCCGGCATCCCGCTCACGTCGCCCCGAGGTGATCATCCCTGCGCTTCCAGCTGACCGCCAAGACCGGCCACCCGGACTTCCTCGATCTGCCGTGGGACCGTCCGCTGGCATCCTGGGAACATGAGCGCCTGGTGGAGATGCCCATGGGCATCCACCGCCACGTGGTGCGCACGGTGGCCTACGACGACCGGCTCTACCACCTCAAGGAGCTGCCACGCCGCTACGCGGATCGGGAGTGGCGTTTCCTCCGCTACCTCCGACAGGAGCAGGTCCCGGTGGTCGATGTCGTGGGGGTCGTCAGCCTGCGTGACACGCCCGGCGGGGAACGTCTCGACGCGGTGCTGATCACCGAGCATCTCGAGTACTCGGTGCCCTACCGGCTGCTGTTCCTGCGCCAGGAGCATCAGACGATCCGCGAGCCGATGCTGGATGCCCTGGTCCACCTGCTGGTACGTATCCACCTGCAGGGCTTCTACTGGGGCGACTGTTCGCTCTCGAACTCGCTGTTCCGGCGCGATGCCGGCCACCTCGCCGCCTACCTGGTCGACACCGAGACCGGGGAGCTCTACCAGGAGCTGTCCGCCGGACAACGGAACATGGACGTCGAGCTCGCGATCGAGAAGTCCGCGGGCGAGTTGCTCGACCTCCAGGCGGCGGGGGTGTTGTCGGAGGAGATCGATCCCTTCGAACTCGGCATCGAGCTGCGGGAGCGTTACGACCAGCTGTGGGCCGAGCTCACCCGCGACGAGGTGTTCGGCGACGACGAGCGGTACCGCATCCACGAGCGACTGCGCCGGATCAACGAGCTCGGCTATGACGTCGACGAGCTCGAACTGGTCCAGGACGAGCCGGGTATGACGCGGATGAAGGTCAAGACCTCCGTGGTGGAGCCGGGCCGCTACCGGCGGATCCTCCGCCAGCTCACGGGGCTCGACGTCCAGGACAACCAGGCCCGGCGTCTGCTGAACGACATCCACAACTTCGGGGCGTGGCTCCAGCAGGACGAGGGTCGCTCCCTGCCCGAGGCCTCGATCGCCCACCGGTGGTTGGAACGCTCCTTCGAGCCGGTCGTGGAGGTCGTTCCCCACGAGCTGCGTGGCCGGCGCGAGCCCGCGGAGGTCTTCCACGAGGTGCTCGACCTGTGGCACAAGTGGTCGACGCAGGAGGGCACCGACATGGGGCTGTTCAACGCGGCCCACCGCTATGTGGCGGAGATCCTGGCGATGATGCCCGACGAGCGACGGGTCTCCCCGGCCGAGGACGACGGACTGAGCAGCCTGTCCGATCCGATGGCGGACACGGGGCGGCGGCTGCTCGATCTGGCGCCCGACGAGGGCGACGACGAGGACCGCACACCGGCGGGCTGACCCCGAGCGCTCAGTCGGCGGTCCGTACCTGGCTGAGGAACCGCTCCATCTCGGCGGTCAGGGCTTCGGGACACTCCTCCTGCGGGGTGTGGCCGCAGTCGGCGAGCTCCACGTAGCGCGCCCCCGGGATGGCGTCGGCGGTGCGCCGGTTCCAGGACGGGCGGATCACCGTGTCGCTGTCGCCGCTGACGACCAGGACCGGTACCTCGATCGCGCCGAGGACGTCGCCGAGCTGTGGGCGCGGGCTCGCGTTGATGACCTCCCAGAAGCCGCGGTCCCAGCCCTCCACCTGCAACATGCGCTGGTACGGCTCGGCGTCCGCCGGCGTCGCTCGGCTGGGATCGGCCCAGGAGCTGGCGGTACGCGCCACGTCGACCTCGCCGACGAAGCGCTGGATGAGGTGCGGTGCGATGGCCCGGATCTGGGCGGAGCGCAGCAGCGGCCGCAACGACGTCGGCGGGCCGACGTCGCCGGTGATGGCGGGGCTCAGCAGCACGATCGCGCGCACGCGCTCGGGATGGAGCAGGTACATCTCGAGCACGTTGGTCCCCCCGGCGGAGGAGCCGACCAGCACCGCGTCCTCGACGTCGAGACGGTCGAGCAGCTGCCAGCCGAGCCGCGCCGCCATCGCCCGCGAGTAGGGGTTGAGCTCGCCCCACTGCTCGCGCTCGGGCCGCTCGGTCAGGCCGAACCCGGGGCGGTCGAAGGCCACGGTCTGCCAGGTGTCGGGCAGCTCGGCGGTGAGCCGGCGCCATGTCGGCGCGCTGCCGTAGAAGTGGTGGGAGAGCAGCAGGGTCGGCCCGCTGGCAGGCCCGGAGACCAGGTGGTGCACGTCGATACCGGAGAGCCGTTCGAACCGGCTGTCCGGGTACGCGAGCTCTCGGTGCGAGCTCGTCGGGGCGGTGGGTGGGGGCACGAGGAGCGGGACTCCGAGCAGCAGTGCGGCGAGGGTGGTGGACAGCAACAGCGGACGAGGTGGCATATCGATCGTTCGGAGACGACGCCCGAGGTGGCTGGCCGACCCGGGGCCGGTCAGCGGGCTCAGCGTCCACCCGCCGCAGCCCTCGAACGTACGCTGGGAGATCCACCAGGGTGCCGACCCAATAGGCTCGCCGACATGGAACCCTTCGCTGCCGCCACCTCCCGGACCGTGACCGCGGGTGCGCCCAGGGTGGGCGCGCCGGGCACGACCGACCGTCACGTGCTCGTCGCCGTCGCCTGGCCGTACGCCAACGGTCTGTCCCACCTCGGTCACATCGCCGGGTGCTACCTGCCTGCGGACATCTTCGCCCGGTACCACCGGATCGTCGGCAACCGCGCGCTGATGGTCTCCGGTACCGATGCCCACGGCACCCCGATCACCGTGCTCGCGGAGCAGGAGGGGGTGAGCCCCGCTGAGATCGTCGAGCGGTTCAACCCCCGGTTCCAGGAGCAATGGGAACGCCTCGGGGTCTCCTTCGACCTGTTCACCACCACCATGACGGACAACCACCGCGAGGTCACGGGCGAGATCTTCCGGGGGCTGAAGGAGCACGGCTACCTC
>JAWLDJ010000155.1:1738-4844 GCA_041686695.1 Nitriliruptoraceae bacterium | reverse complement strand
GGCGTTCGTCCACCCGGCGGGGCTCCCGCAGGGTGGTTGGCTCGCCGATCGTGGCCGCATCCGCGGGCGCGCCACCGCCGAGGCGAGCCGGCACCCACCAGGCACCGGGCGGCGCACCATCGGGGTAGCTGCGCTGCAACACGTGGAGCAGCTCGGTCGTGATCCGCTGGAGCCGGACCGTGGCCGCCACCGGGTCCTCGTCGGGGCCGATGTGCAGCGGGGGAGCGAAGGCCACCTCCACCGGGATGGCCCAGGCCCGCCGCAGGGAGAACGGGTAGCCGGTGGTGACCAGGCGGTGGCTCCCCCAGCTCGCACTCGGCACGATCGGCACACCCGCCTGCTGGGCCATGCGTGCTGCCCCGGTGCGCATCGGCTGCACCTCGAAGGTGGTCGAGATGCCACCCTCGGGTGCCACCATCACCAGGCCGCCGTGCTGCAGCACCTCGACGGCCGCGGCGTAGGAGCTCGCGCGGCTGCCCGGATCGGTCCGCGTCACCGGGACGGCCTCGGCGAAGCGGACGACCCAGCGGGTCCGCCAGGAGTCCCACAGGTCGGCGCGGGCCAGGACCCGCACGGGACGGTCGAACTGGCGGTACAACTCGTAGGCCGTGACCACGAAGTCGACGTGGCTGGTGTGGTTCCAGGTGATCACCGCCCCGCCGCGTGCCGGGACGTTGCGCACACCCCGCGCGCGGATCCGCCAGCGCGCCAACCGCAGGCACGCGATCGCGACCCAGGCCACGACCCGGAACCGGCGTGTCGGCCGTTGCACGGGGGCCCCGCGAGGGGGCTGCCTGTCGCGTCCACCTCGATGGCTCACGCCGATGCCGGGTCGTCTCGTGACGCCGCTGGATCGTCCCCATCGTCCCCATCGTCCCCGTCGTCACGGGCTGGCGACCCCGCCCCACGGTCCTGCTCGCTCCAGGAGCGCTCGCGCTCCAGGTGCGAACGCAGCACCTCGTCGTGTTCGGGGGCCCCACCTCCCAACCGCGCCGGCACCCAGTCGGCACCAGCCGGCGCGCCATCGGGGTAGTCCTCCTGCACCTCGTGCAGCAGCGCGGTGAGGCGTTGCGCGAGCTCCGCGGTCACGGCCACGGGGTCGTCCTCTGGGGCCACACTGAGCGGCGACCCGAACCGGACGAGCACCGGCAGCTTGCGCACGAGACGCTTCGGCCCGCCCTTGGTGAGCGCGCGCTGGGTGCCCCACCCGGCCACCGGCACGATCGGCACACCGGCCAGTTGCGCCATCCGCGCGGCACCGGTCCGCAAGGGCAGGAGCTCGAAGGACGGCGAGATGGTCTGCTCCGGCGCCACCGCCACCAGGTCGCCGCACCGCAGCGCCTCGATGGCGCCTTCGAACGCCGAGGCCCGACCGCTGAGCGACGACCGGTCCACCGGGATGGCCCGCGCCCAGCGCACCACCCAGCCGATCTTCCGACTGGTCCAGATCTCCCGCTTCGCGAGGAACCGGATCGGCCGACGCAGGACCCGGATGATGGGCCAGCCCACCATCACGAAGTCGAGGTAGGAGTGGTGGTTGAAGGCGAGGATGGCGCCGCCGTGCCGGGGCACGTGCTCGAGGCCCCGCACATCGATACGCCACCGCAGGAGCCGGACGACGACGATGATGATGCGCGCGAGCACGCGCCAACGCCAGGTCAGTTGCGCGGGTGCGGTGGTGGCGTCCATGTCGGGGCAGCGTAGACGCGCCACGCGACCGCGGAACGTGCCCTGCCCCTCACCCCTCCAGCAACTGGTCCACCGCGTCGAGCAGGCGGTCGACCGTCGCGTGGGTGGCCCCCTCCCCCATCAACCCGACGCGCCAGGCCCGACCGGCGAAGGGCCCGAGCCCGCCACCCACCTCGATGCCGTGCTCGACGAGCAGCCGCCGACGCAGCTCTGCCTCGTCGACGTGGTCCGGCCACGCCAACGTGGTCAGCTGTGGCAGCCGCGCACCGGACGCGGCCAGGAGTTCCGCATCACGGTCCTGGATGTGCTCCTGGAACAACGCGCCCACCTCGGCGTGCCGCGCCCACCGGGTCTCGAGCCCCTCGGCCAGCACCCGGCGCAACCCTTCGTGCAGTCCCAGCAGCGCACTGATCGGCGCGGTGTGGTGGTAGGCGCGTTCGGCCCCCCAGTACCGACGGATCGCCGCGACGTCGAGGTACCAGGACCGCACCGGCGAGATCCGATCGTCGATGACCGCCTCGGCCTTGGGGCTGAAGGTGATCGGTGCCAGCCCGGGCGGCACGGACAGGCACTTCTGGGTTCCCGAGTAGACGACGTCGAGGTGCCAGTCGTCGACCTCCAGTGGCACCCCAGCCAGCCCGGTGACGGTGTCGACGAGCAGCAACGCCTCGGTCTCGGCGACCAGGGCGCCGATCTCCTCGAGCGGCTGCTGCGCCCCGGTGGAGGTCTCCGCGTGGACGAGTGCCACCATCCTGGCGTGGGGGTGGGCGGCCAGCGCTTCGGCGACCCGTTCCGGTGCGAACACCCGACCCCACGCCTCCTCGAGGACGACCACCTCGGCGCCCGCACGCCGAGCGGTGTCCGCGATCCGGCCACCGAAGACCCCGTTGACGCCGACGATGACCGTGTCGCCCGGCTCCACGAGGTTGACGACCGCCGTCTCCATACCCGCGCTCCCCGTCCCCGACACGGCGTAGGTCAGCCGGTTGTCGGTGCGGAACACCTGCCGCAGCATCGCGGCGATCTGGTCGGTGACGTCGAGGAACCAGGGATCGAGGTGGCCCACCATCCCGCGCGCCTGCGCCGCGAGGACCTCGGCATGCACCGGTGATGGCCCGGGGCCGAGCAGCAGCCGCTCGGGCGGTGCCGCGGCGGGGACGGGGGACGCGCCAGCGGTGTCGGACGCCACGATCGTCGGATCCACACCTGTCTCCTGCTCGGCGGCCCTCCACGCTACCGCTGTCCGATCCGACGGCGCGGGTCGGTGTGTCCTCGTTCGGACACCGCTCCACGGGACTCGATCCGCTCCGCCTTCCGCACTGCGCTGCCCCCCGCAACCGATCGGGTGCACAACACCCCGGGAACCAGGGCAGAACGCACCCAACCCCCGACCCGCCCCAGAACCCGGCCACCACCC
>JAWLDJ010000155.1:0-1638 GCA_041686695.1 Nitriliruptoraceae bacterium | reverse complement strand
GATCGGGTGCACAACACCCCGGGAACCAGGGCAGAACGCACCCAACCCCCGACCCGCCCCAGAACCCGGCCACCACCCGGCCGGATCGGGTGCACAACACCCCGGGAACCAGGGCAGAACGCACCCCATGCGCCCCGAGCCCGAACGGACCGACCGCAGCCCACGGACCGTGACAGATCTCGCGAGTTCGTCGGCGAGCCTTCGAACCGGGGTTCTCCACAGCCCGAGGAGACCCGTCACCCAACGGCGAACGCCGGCGGGCAGGCTGCTGCCAGCGACGCGTCCTGGGAGCCGAGGAGCGCCGATGGGCAACGCAGACCGCAGAGAGCTCGATCGCCTGGCACGTCCGCGTGCCGGGATCGTGTCCCGCGCCGCGCTGCTCGACGCCGGTTGGAGCAGGTCGGGGCTGGACCGCGCAGTCGCCAGCGCACTGCTGTTCCCGGTGGCCAAGGGCGTGTACCGGACCTCGGGGACACCGTGGCGCCTGCCAGCCACCCAGCACGCTGCCCTGGCCGCCGCGGGAGAGCAGGGAGCCCTCGCGCGCCGCAGTGCCGCCGAGGTGTTGGGTCTACTCGAACCGAGGCAAGCTCCACACCACCTGGTGATCCCACACAGCCGCAGACCGCCGGTCGTCCCCCGCACGCTCGCGATCGTCACCCGCTCCCGCACGGTGCATCCCGACGAGGTGGTCGAGGTCTCGGGGCTATGGACGACGTCCGCGCCGAGGACGCTGCTCGATCTGGCGCCCCGCAACAGTGCAGCGCGGCTGGCGGAACTGGCAGCGGCCGCGATCCGTCTCCGCCACTGTGGGCTCGCCCAACTCGAGCAGGTGGTGGCCACCCATCCTGGTGCCCGGGGGCGCAGCCGCCTTCAGGCAGCCATCCGGATCCTCGGCGATGACGGAGCGAAAGCTCGCGCCGAGGTGGAGATCGCCGCCGTCGCGGCGTTGCTCGAGGCCGATCTCCCGCGCCCTGAGGTCGCCTTCCGGGTATGTGATGGCAAGGGCCGCCTCATCGCAGAGGTCGATCTCGCCTACCCCGCGTGGCGGCTTGCGCTGGAGATCGATGGCTACCAGTGGCACAGCACACCGACTCGGAAGCGGGCGGACGAGACCCGCCAGAACAGGTTGGTCATCGCCGGGTGGACGGTCCTGCGATTCAGCGCCGAGGTGGTCCGCCGCAACCCGCGCATCCTCGTGGATGCCGTCACTCAGGCGCTTCCCCGCGCGGCGGACGGACGCTGAACACGCGAGGCGCGCGAGGCAACCGAATGGACTCGGATCACCCCACCGGACAGTCCTACGCCCTACCGCGTTCGGGCGTGTGGATTCCGTGGCTGCAGACGGGAGTGACGGGTTCAATGTCGGCACGGAGCCGGATCGGGTGCACAACACCCCGGGAACCGGGCCAGAACGCACCCAACCCCCGACCCGCCCCAGGACCCCGGCCACCAGGCCCTCCCCCACCCGGGAGACGTCCCGGGCTGGTGGTGAGGCGGAGAGCGCCAGGCTTGGGCCGGTCGCGACGGTCAGGAGACCTGGCGCATCCGGAGCTTGGAGCCGTCGGTGATCGAACGCGTCCCACGCGCCAGAGCGATGGTGCCGCTGCGCACCAGCTCACGGATGCCGTAGGGCTGGAG
>JAWLDJ010000154.1:0-4846 GCA_041686695.1 Nitriliruptoraceae bacterium | reverse complement strand
GCGCAGCTGCTCGAGACCGGCGTGCACCTGCTGCCAGGTCGCGCTGGCGGAGGTGCTCACCGCGATCGAGGGGTGGCGCGTGCGGTCGGTGTCCTCGGTGTCCAGCTCGAGCTCCTCGAAGAGCTTCTCACCGGGACGCACGCCGGTGTAGGCCACCTCGACGTCGACGTCGGGCTCCAGGCCGGACAGCCGGATCAGGTCCCTGGCCAGGTCGACGATGCGCACCGGCTCGCCCATGTCGAGCACGAACACCTCGCCGCCGGTGCCGAGCGCCGCCGCCTGGATCACCAGCTGTGAGGCCTCGGGGATGGTCATGAAGTACCGGGTCATGTCGGGGTGGGTGACGGTCACCGGGCCGCCCGCGGCGATCTGCTCCTCGAAGACGGGCACGACGCTGCCGGTCGAGCCGAGCACGTTGCCGAACCGCACGCTGACGAACACCCCGCCGGTCGTCTCGGCGAGGTGGTGGACGTAGCGCTCGGCGACCCGCTTGGTGGCGCCCATCACCGACGAGGGGTTGACGGCCTTGTCGGTGGAGACGAGCACGAAGCGCTCGACACCGAGCCGGGCGCAGGCGTCGGCCACGACCTTGGTGCCGAACACGTTGTTCTTGACCGCCTCGCCCGGGTTGGTCTCCATCATGGGCACGTGCTTGTGGGCCGCGGCGTGGAAGACCACCGTCGGTTGCAGGTCGCTGAGCAGCGCGGCGACCCGTTCCGCGTCGCAGACGTCGACGACGGCGGGGACCACCTCGACGTCGGGGTGGGCGGGCTCGAGTTCGCGGTGGATCGCCCACAGCGCGCCCTCGCTCTGCTCGGCCAGCACCAGCCGGTGGGGTGCGAACCGTGCCAGCTGGCGGCACAGCTCGGCGCCGATCGAGCCACCGGCGCCGGTCACCAGCACGGTGCGGGCGCGGACCAGCTCGGCGATCGAGGAGGTGTCGAGCTCCACGGGCTCGCGACGCAGCAGGTCCTCGATGCGCACCGGGCGCAGCCGCGACAGCGAGACCTGGCCGCCGATCAGCTCGTGCACGCCCGGGATGATGTGGGCCTCCACACCCGCCGCTCGGCATCGCTCCGTGAGCTCGCGGATCGTGCGACCGTCCGCCTCGGAGATGGCGATGATCGCCTGGTCGGCGTGGTGTTCGGCGACGACCTCGGCCAGGTCGTCGCGGGTGCCCAGGACCTCCAGGCCGTGCAGGACCTGCCGCTGCTTGTTGGGATCGTCGTCGATGAACCCGACGGCCCGGATGCCGAGGTCAGGACGGGTCTGGATCTCGCGGGCGACCATGCTGCCGAACCGTCCGGCGCCGATGATCACGGCCGTGTGCTGACGGCGGCCGGCCCCGAGCTCGCGCAGTCGGCGGATCTCCGCCTCCTCGTGCTGGAGGCGGCGCAGGGCCCGGATGCCGACCAGACCGACCACCGACAGGGCGAGGTCCGCGGCGATCACCCCGAGAGGGATCACGGTGAGCGACGGGCCACCGGTGATCCGCAGCACCTCGACGAGCAGCAGGCGGACGCCGGCCAGGACCAGCGCGGCGGCGAGCATCGCCTCGGCGATCGCGACGACGTCCCACAGCGAGGTGTTGCGCCACGAGTGCTTGTGGGCCTTCAGCAGGCGCAGCAGGACCAGCTTGCCGACGACCACCACCGGCAGGGTGATCAGCGCGGTCCGCACGAACGCCGGGGGGACGCTGAACTCGAAGCGGATCAGGAAGGCACCGAGGTAGGCCGCCACCAGCACGCTGATCGTCAGCAGCGCGCGGATCGTCCGCAGGACCACCGGCGGGACGCCGCCCGTGGGCGGGTGTTCGGTCGTCGCTTCCTCGCGTGCCAGGTTGCCTGCCATCTGCGGGTCCGCCCTCCCCCTGGGCTAGCCGGCTCCGCGCCTCACGCACAGATCCCAGTCGGTCCGCTGCGGTCGAGCACAGCATCTGCGCGGACCCGACGCGTCTCGAAACTAGCGGCTCGGCGCTCAGCACTCGAACATGCGGACCGGACCACTCGCCGGAAGGCGGTCGTAGGTGCGGTCCGTGACGCAACGACGTGGAATCGCTAAGCTATCGCGCGTCGTGGTGTTCGGGTCCGCCGGTGTCAGGTGGTCCGAGAGCACTCGGGGGACGGAAGAGGGCACACATGTTGACCGTGAGCCGCAGGATCCGAACGCTGACCGTCGTGGCGCTGGCTGCCACCGGGGTACTGCTGATGTCGGTCCTGCCCGCCTCGGCGCAGGAGTACCCGCCGGGTCCGCCTTTCTCGATCGTGTGCCCACCGTCGGAGACGCCGAGTGGGAACATACCGCCGGGCCTGGAGCGGATCTGCACCCTGACGGGCCCGCCCGGCCAGGTGTTCGACGTCAGCTACGAGTACGACGGCAAGGTCGTCGACTTCGGAAAGGTCACCACCGACGAGGATGGCACGGTCGTCTTCGACCTCGTGCTGGAGCGTGACGCGGTCGGCCGGGTCGTGACGGTGACGGCCGTCGGCCAGGACGGCGAAGAAGCGGTCACGGTGGAGGACTCGTTCCGCGTCGCCGGTGCGGCGGAACCACCGATCGACCCAGGTGAGCCGGTGACGCCTGAAACGGGGATCGATGCGACCCTGCTGGTCGGTGTCGGGGTGCTGCTACTCGGCGCGGGCTTCGTGGCGCTCCGGCGGCGTGAGGGTCGCAGCGTCAGCGCGGGCAGCGAGACAACCACCGGGACGTGACGTCCGGTCCCGATCCCAGCGAGGCCACCACTCCCGAGCGGACCCGCGTCCGCGTCCGTCGCAAACGTCGCCGACGCTCGCGTCTGCGCTGGCTGTGGCTGCCGATCCTGTCCGGTCTGGTCCTGCTGACCGCCATCGTCGGCGGGCTGCTCGCCCGGGACGCGCTGGAGGTCCGCCGCTCGCTGGTGGTCGCCCAGGACGAGCTCGTCACGGTGCGGGCGGCCGCCGGGGGGCTGGAGCTCGACCAGGCGTCGGCCTCGCTGGCACGCGCGGACGCTGAGCTGGCCGATGCCCGCGTGCGCACCGTCGGCCCCCTGTGGAGCGTCGCCGCGGTCCTGCCGGTGATCGGCGACAGCGTCGAGGTGACCCGTGCGGTGGTGCTGACCGCCAGCGCCGCGGTCGACGTGGCGCGCGGTGTGGTCGCCGAGGGTGGGGAGCTGCTCGGTGACGGGTTCCGCGTCGAGGTGGTGGACGACCGGGTCGACCTGGCGCCCCTGCTCGAAGCGCGCGACGTCCTGGTCGGCCTGCCACTGGACCAGCTGTCGTCCGCGCGGGACCGCCTCCGGGCGGCCGACCCCGCGTGGGCCCCCGAGGAGCTCCTGGACGGTCGCCTGCGGACGCTTGAGCTCGCCGACGAGACGTTGGTGACCCTGGAGCGCGGACGGGAGCTGCTGCGCGCTCTGCCCGGCTTCCTCGGCGCCGAGGGGCCCCGCGAGTACTTCCTCGGCGTCCAGACGCCGGCCGAGCTGCGGGGCACCGGCGGCCTGATCGGCTACTTCGCGGTGCTCACGATCGACGACGGCCGCTTCCAGCTCGGCGCCTCGGAGGCCTACGACGGGCTCGCCGACGACGAGGACGAGGTGGACGTCGAGGCGGTGACCCAGCGGATCGGCACGCTCGGCGGTGACCCGGCGGACGGCGCCACGGTCGACCGGGAGTTCGCGTCCCAGTACGGCCACGTCGCCGCCGCGGGCAAGTTCTCCAACGTCAACGTCGATCCGGACCTGACGGTGACGGCGCCGGTGGCCCTGGACCTGTTCGAGGTGCGCACCGGCCGGGCGCTGGACGGGATGGTGCTGCTCGACCAGGTCGGCCTCGGGGACCTGCTCACCGCCGTGGGCGCGGAGCTCGAGATCCCGGCGGAGTTCCGCGTCGACAACGACCTCCCGGCGAGCGTCCCACCGCAGGAGCTCACCCGGCTGTTGACGATCGACCTCTACGAGCAGCTCGGCGACGAGCGCAGCCGCGAGCGCAAGGCGTTGCTCGAGCACCTCGGCGATGCGGCGTTCGCCGCGGTGTTCTCCGGCGACTGGGACGGCGTGCGGGTCGCCCGCGCCCTCGCCGACACCAGCGGCGGCCGCCACCTGCAGCTCCACAGCCGGGACGCCGCCGAGCAGGAGGCCTTCACCACGGTCGGCATCGGCGGGGCGCTGCAGGGCCCGGCGGAGGCGGACCTGTTCGCGGTCACCGCCAACAACGCCGTCGGCGGGAAGCAGGACGTGCACGTCGGGCATCACGTCACCCTCCAGGTCGCCCTGGACGACGTCCGTCGTAGCGAGCGCGGTGTCACGGCGTTGCGGACCGCGACCGTGCGTACGGAGCTCGAGAACCCGCTGCCGACCAGCGGTATGGACCACTACATCATCGGCAACTGCCTGGTCGACGAGGCACGCAACCAGTGCTTCGAGGGGCCACCGGGGGAGAACCGCACCTGGTTCAGCGTGTGGACCCCGGGCGACAGCTCGCTGCTCGGCGTGCGCGCCGACGACGGCCGGGTCGCGCTGCGTTCGAGCGAACTGAGGGGCCTGCGCGTCTTCGACCGCTTCCTGGAGACACCCTCGCGCAGCCGCAGCGGCTTCGAGGTGGAGATCGACGGGGTCTCGGCCGTCAGGCTTCAGGGCGGGGAGCTGGTCTACGAGCTCGCGTGGTGGGCACAGGCCAAGGCGATCCCGACGCGCCTGGACGTCACGCTGGCCCCGCCCGAGGGCTGGACGGTGGTCGACGTCGAGGTGGCCGGCGGCGGCGACGGCCGGGGCCTCGGGGTGCTCGGCGACGGCGAGCCGCTGGAGGCCCGCGTCGAGGATGGCCAGGGTCGGCTCACCGGCACCGTCACCGCCGACACGACGCTGACCGTG
>JAWLDJ010000153.1:0-4914 GCA_041686695.1 Nitriliruptoraceae bacterium | reverse complement strand
CTGCGCGCCCAGCGGGCCGGCACGCCGCTGACGGAACGCACGGCCGAGACGACGGACGACCCGATCCCCGTCGACGCACTGCGCGCCAAGGAGCTCTTCGGGGCGGCGGGCTCGCTGGCCGACATCGCGGTCCGTCCCCACCGGCCCGACGACCCCGGCGCGGTGTTGCGACGGCTCGGGCCCCCGCCGGGCCTGGAGGCGGCCAGTGGCGAGCTCCAGGCAGCGGTGAGCGATGCGGCTGCCGTCGCCTGGGAGCTGCTCGACAGCGACCACGGTGACGGAACGGAGAGACCCACCAGTGCGATAGAAGGATAGTGGCTTATCCTTCTATCTTCGGGGGCGAGGTGGAGGGTTGCGGATGAGGTTCACGCGCGGTCGTTACGTGACGCAGCGCCGGCCTACGGATCTCGGCGCCTTCGGTGGTCGGGCGGCGAAGGCGGGGTTGTCCTACGAAGCGTTCGTGCCTGCGACGATCGCGGACATCGATGTCCGCCTGTCCGGCGTAGCGGCCGCGGACGTGGCGGATGCCGAGGCGGCGCTGTCGCGGCTCACTCACAGCGCGGTGGCGTTCCCGAGTCTGGAGGCGCTGGCCCGACGACTTCTGCGATCGGAAGCGATCGCCTCATCGTGGATCGAGGCGTTGCAGGTGTCGCATCGGCGTCTGGCGGAAGCGGAACAGGGCGCACCGGGCGGTCGCTACGACGAGGCACGGCGCGTGGTGGGCAACGTGCACGCCCTCGACGCCGCGGTGGACATCGGGGCGCGCAGCGGTTCCGTCACTGTGGACGACCTGTTGTCCATGCATGGCGCGCTGCTGTCGACCTCGAACGTCGAAGAGGATCGCTCCCGCGCGGGGGAGGTTCGTGATGGGCCGGTGTTCATCGGTGGCACGAACCCGACCAACGCCGAGTACATCGGTCCTCCCGCCGGGGAGGTCATCGGCCTGCTCGAGGATCTCCTGGACTTCGTCAACACCAGGCGCGATCTTTCGCCCGTGGTGGTGGCCGCGATCGCTCACGCCCAGTTCGAGTCGATCCACCCGCACCACGACGGCAACGGCCGGGTCGGGCGTTGCCTGGTGCACACGCTGCTTCGACGTGAGACCGGCAGCGCAGTGTTGCCCCCGCTGTCCATCGCCTTCGCGCGCCCCGAGGCGCGCTATGTCGACGGCCTGAACGCGTTCCGCAGGGACGATCTCGATGGCTGGCTGACCGTGTTCGCCACAGCGGTGAGCTTCGCGGCGCACGCCACGATCGGGCTCGCACACGACGTCGAGGAGCACCAGCGGTCCTGGCGGGAACAGCTCGCCGAAGCCCGTGCGAGGTCCGGGCTGCGCCCACCCCGCGCCGACGCGGCCGTCCTGGCGGCCTTGGGGATCCTGCCCGACATGCCGGCGTTCCACACCCGCGATCTCGCCCGGCGGCTGGATCGGTCGTGGCGTGCGGCGCAGGACGCGATCCAGGAGCTCGCGGACGTCGGCATCGTCAAGCAGCTGAGCGCCGGCAAGGGCAACCGGCTCTACGAGGTCCCACAGATCTTCGCACTCCTGGACGGGTTCGAGCACCAGCCGGAACGGCTCGCTGCCCTCGGCTCACCGGACGAACACAGCCGCGAGGCAGCATCCGGGGACTCCGCCTGACGTGCGCCGATCGGTGACGACGGCGCGGCCGTCGTCGAGCGGCTACGTCGCGGGATGGCCTCGAGCCGTCCGTAGCCGCCGATCGCGTCGGGCCGGTGGAGCTCGCCGCTGGCCGCCACGTCGAGCAGTGCCGCTGCGCGCCGGCAGACAGCGCGGCTACAGCCGCTCGCCGAGCCGGGTGCGTGACACCGCGCGGGCGCCGGCGGGCAGCAGCAGCGCGGCAACCGCCCAGATGGCGGCGCCGACCAGCAGCACCAGCACCGGTGACAGCACCAGCAGACCGGCGGCCTGGCTGACGATCAACGCGACGACCGGCAGCACCACGACGCCCGCCAGCTGGAACGCCTCCTGCACGGTGCGAACGCGCGCGGAGACCAGCACGGTGATCCCGAGGCTGACCGCAGCGATCGCGGGCCCGACCCACAGCACCAGGCCCGCCCACACCAGGTTGGGGAACAGCCGCCCGTCCACCAGCCCGATGGTGGCCAGCTCGGCCACCGCGGCGTAGACGACCCCGCCGACGACGCCGACGGTGACCGCCGGCAGCCAGGCGCCCAGCAGCTTGGCGGTGAACAGCTCGCGGTCGGTGAGCGGGGTCAGCAGCAGGCTCTCCAAGGTCTGCCGCTCGCGTTCCCCGGCGATCGCATCGGCGGCGATGACGCTGGCGGTCATCAGCGGCACGATCAGCAGCAGCGGGGACAGCAGGTAGACCAGCGCGACCTCGATGATGCCGGCCGCGGGATCGGCTGCCACCCGTGCGGCGACCTCCGGTGAGAGCGCCCCCACGATCGCGTCGATGTCGCCGAGGTCGATGGCATCCGCGCCGAGCCGCACGCTGAGCGCCATCCCGGCGGGGAGCAGGACCAGCAGGATGGCCGGCACGATGAGCATCGGGATGATCACCGGCTTCGAGCCGCGCACGATCCGCAGGTCGCGGCGGGTCACCGCGGCGATGCCACGCCAGTGCAGGCGATGCTGGCCCTGACCGGTCATGACCGCTCCCTCTCGTGCAGCGCGAGGTAGACGTCCTCGAGCGATGCGTCCTCCGGTGTCACCGCGTGGAGCCGCACCCCGGCGGCGACCAGCTCGGCGATCAGGTCCGGCACGTCCACCCCGCCCGGTCGCGTGAGGACCAGCCGGCCGCCGCTCGCCTCGAAGGGGAGTCCGGCGGCCTCCAGGAGGCGACCGGCCCGGGGGGCGTGGGCACGGTCGACCTCCAGCCGCAGCCGCCCGACGGACAGCTCCGCGGCCAGCGTGGCGGGCGGTCCCTCGGCGATGACCCGGCCGTGCTCGAGGATCACGACCCGGTCGCACAGCTGCTGGACCTCGACCAGGTTGTGGCTGCACAGCAGCACGCTCCGGGACCGCTCGCCGGCGAAGCGATCGATCAGCTCGCGCACGTCCCGGCTGGCCACGGGGTCCAGCGCCGAGGTGGGCTCGTCCAGCAGCAGCAAGGACGGGTCGGGCAGCAGCGCCCGCGCCAGCGCCAGGCGTTGGCGCATGCCCGAGCTGAAGCCCTCCACCTTGTCCTCGGCCCGCTCGCTCAGCCCGAAGCGATCCAGCAGCTCCCGGGCGCGGCGTTGCCCCTCGTCCCGGTCGACGTCGAACACCTCGGCGACGAACCGCAGGTTCTGGACCGCCGTGAGCCGGCCGTCGACGGCCGGGACCGCGCTGACCACCCCGGTGGCCCGGCGCACGGCGGGGCCGTCGACCAGCGGGTCACTCCCGTGGATGCGTACCGATCCGGCATCGGCCGTGAGGATGCCCGTCAGGAGCCGGACCGTGGTCGTCTTGCCCGCGCCGTTGTGGCCGAGCAGCCCGACCACCTCGCCGGCCTCGACCGACAGCGTCACACCATCGAGCGCCCGGAGCTCACCGAAGGTGTGCACGACGCCCTCCAGCGCCACCACGGGAGGCGACGGCGGGCCATCGCCGGCGTCCGGCCCACGCCGGACGGCCGGAGGTGCTGCGCCGTGGCCGTCCCCTGTCACCTCGTCTCCTGCTGCTCCGGTTGGCCGCCCACAGGTCGAGTATCGCGCGTGGGCGGCGGCGGTGCGTCGCCGTCCGCTCGCGAGGGTCGCGGGCGGGCCGATCCTCCCGCGGAGGTTTGTCGCCACGGTGTCCCCGGCGTAGCTTGACGCGCCGGGCCAGGGCGGCCCGGAGGAGACGGGAGTGCCGTGACAGCGGTCATCGAGGCGGAGGGCCTCAGCAAGCGGTACGGCTCGGTGACGGCGCTCGACGGGCTGGACCTGGCCGTGCCGGCCGCCACGGTGCTGGGCCTGCTCGGTCCCAACGGTGCCGGCAAGACCACGGCCGTGCGGGTCCTGACCACCCTGCTGCGCCCGGACGCCGGCCGGGCGACCGTGGCCGGACTCGACGTCATCGAGCAGCCCGAGGAGGTGCGTCGTCGCATCGGCCTGTCGGGGCAGTACGCGGCGGTGGACGAGACGCTCACCGGGTACGAGAACCTGGAGATGATCGGCCGGCTGTACCGCCTCGGCCGCCGTCGCGCCCGGGAGCGGGCGTGGGAACTGCTCGAACGGTTCGCGCTCGCCGACGCCGCCGGCCGTGCGGTCAAGACCTACTCCGGCGGGATGCGGCGACGCCTCGACCTGGCCGGCTCGCTGGTCGCCGAGCCGGCGGTGCTGTTCCTCGACGAACCGACCACCGGGCTCGATCCCCGCAGCCGGGTGACGATGTGGGAGGTGATCCGCGAGCTGGTCGGCCACGGCACCACGCTGCTGCTGACCACCCAGTACCTCGAGGAGGCCGACCGGCTCGCCGACGAGATCGTCGTGATCGACCACGGCCGCGCGATCGCCCGCGGTGATGCGGACGCGCTGAAGGCCGAGGTCGGCGGGGAACGCATCGAACTGATCGTGCGCGACGCCGACCGGGTCGGTGACGCGCAGGCGGTCCTGGACCGGGTGGCCGTGGCTCCGGTGGTCGTCGACGAGCAGGGCAGTGGCCTGACCGCCCCGGTGCAGGGCGGGCCGGACGCGCTCATGCAGGTGCTGCGCGAGTTGGATGCTGCGGGCGTCGAGCTGCTGGACGTGGGCCTGCGACGCCCGACGCTGGACGACGTGTTCCTGGCCCTGACCGGCCAGCCCACCGAGGACACCGCCGGTCCCGATGCCGATGCGGCTCCCGCTGCCGATCCCGATGCCGGCACGGCCGCCGAGGAGGTGGGTCCGTGAGGCGGATCGGTTGGGCGCTGCACGACGGGCACATCGTCGCGCTGCGCAACGTCCGCAAGATCCGGCGGGTCCCTGAGG
>JAWLDJ010000152.1:2608-4914 GCA_041686695.1 Nitriliruptoraceae bacterium | reverse complement strand
CGCGGACCGGCCGGTCGACCGCGATGACCCTGCCGGGTCCGCCCCGGTCGCGTCGGGGCACCCGACACCTCGGCGGGTGTCGATCATCACGCTCGGCTGCGGTCGCAACGAGGTCGACACCGAGCAGTTGGCGGGCCTGTTCCACCGCGACGGTGCCACCATCGTGGACGATCCCGGTGAGGCCGAGGTCGTGCTGGTCAACACCTGCACCTTCATCGCACCGGCGAAGCAGGAGTCGATCGACACGGTGTTGGCGGCCTGCCAGCTCAAGGACGAGGCGGACCCTCAGGCGGTGATCGTCGTCGGCTGTATGGCGCAGCGCTACCCCGACGAGCTGGCCGAGGCGATCCCCGAGGCGGACGCGATCGTCGGGTTCGAGGGCTATCCCGGGCTACCCGCCATCGTCGAGGGCGTGCTGGCCGGTCGCACGACGGAACGTGTGATCGGTGTCGGCGCGGCGCACCCTGGCAGTCGGCCGGCTCGTCGTGACCTGCCGCTGCTGCTCCAGCCACCGACCGCCGAGCCGGCGGTCGAACCGCCCGACCCGGGTGCCGAGACCGCGCCCGTGACCGCTGCCGCTGGCCGGACCACTGACCTCGCCGGCAGCGGCCAGGACGACCTCGATCGGATCCCGGCGAGCGGACCCAGGTTCCCGCTCCGCCAGCTCGGCGTCGACGGCAGCAGACGGCCCTGGGCCTACCTGAAGATCGCCTCGGGCTGCGACCGCCTGTGCACGTTCTGCGCCATCCCCTCCTTCCGGGGCCGGTTCCGCTCCCGGCCCCTGGACGAACTGGTCTCCGAGGCACGCTGGCTGGCGGAGCAGGGGATCCGGGAGCTCGTGCTCGTCAGCGAGAACACCACCTCCTGGGGCAAGGATCTGCCCGGCGGCCGGGATCTGCAGCCCGCGCTCCTGGTGGCGCTGGCAGCGGTGGACGGGGTCGAGCGGATCCGGCTGATGTACCTGCAGCCGGCCGAGCTGACCGATGCGCTGCTGACCGCGATCGCCGAGGTCCCCGAGGTCGCCAGCTACTACGACCTCTCGCTGCAGCACGTCTCCGGTGCGGTCGTCGAACGGATGGGCCGCTCCGGGGACGCGGCGCGCTTCGCGGCCCTGATCGAGCGTGCCCGGTCGCTCGACCCGCAGGCCGTCTTCCGTTCCAACTTCATCCTCGGCTTCCCTGGGGAGACCGAGCGGGACGTCGCCCGGTTGGAGGCCTTCCTCACCGAGCAGCGTCTCGACTGGGCCGGGTTCTTCACCTTCAGCGCCGAGGACGGCACACCCTCGGCGACGATGCCAGGCCAGGTACCCGGCGAGGTGGCACTGGAGCGACTCCGGCGGGTGAGCGACCTCCAGGAGCGGCTCGCGGCTGCCGCGGCGGCCCGCTACGTCGGCCGCCACCTCGAGGTGTTGGTCGACGAGGTGGAGGACGATCCGAGCGATGGTGTGCGCACGATCGCCCGCTCCTATCGTGAGGCCCCCGACACCGATGGAGACATCACGCTCGTCGCCAGTGACGGCACGCCGGCTGCCGTGCCGGCCGGTCGCATCCTGACGGCCCGTGTGGCGGAGTCCGTGGGCGTCGACCTCGTCGCCGAGGTGGCGCCGTCAGCAGCAGGAGGGACTCGTGGGTGACCGACCCGATCCGAGGGACCGGCCCGGTGACCTCGATGCCACCGAGGCCGCGGCGGCGGCCGCGACCTCTGCACCCATCATCAACCGTGCGGCCCTGAACCTGCCCAACGCCTTCACCTTCCTACGGGCGCTGCTCGTCCCCGTCATCCTGTGGCTGCTGCTCGCCGAGGGTGAGGGGGACGCGCTGCGGTGGTGGGCCTTCTGGATCTTCACCTTCGCGGCGCTGACGGACACCGCCGACGGCTGGGTCGCCCGGCGGTACGGCAGCGTGACACCCTTCGGGCAACTGGCCGACCCGCTGGCCGACAAGCTGCTGGTCGGCGGGGCGCTCGCGTCGCTCGCCATCGTCGGCGACGTCCCGTGGTGGGCTGTTGCCGTCATCGTGGCCCGCGAGGTGGGGGTGACGGTGCTGCGCACGCGGCTGGTGCAGCGACAGGGTCTGGTCATGCCGGCCAGCCACTCGGGCAAGATCAAGGCGTTGGCCCAGATGATCGCGATCGGTGCCTACCTCCTGCCGGTCCTCGATGGGGTCATCCCGGACCTGCTGCTCTACCTCGCGGTCGGGCTGACGATCTGGTCGGGGATCGACTACGGGTTCCAGGCCGGCCGCCTGGCCCGCGCTGCCCGGGACGCGCACCCCGAACCGACCGCGGACCCCGAACCGACCGCGGAC
>JAWLDJ010000152.1:0-2508 GCA_041686695.1 Nitriliruptoraceae bacterium | reverse complement strand
AGCGAGCTGCTGCTCGGCGATCTGACCGACACCAACGCGACGTGGATCAGTCGTCGCCTCACCGAGCACGGGGTCGAGGTGGTCCACCACCTCGCGGTCGGTGATGACGTCGATCGCCTCGTCGCCTCCGTGCGGTGGTTGGCCGCCGAGGTGGACCTGCTCATCGTCGGTGGGGGGCTCGGCCCGACGTCGGACGACCTGACGCGCGAGGCCCTGGCCGCCGCCGCCGGTCGTGACCTGGTCCACCACCCGGAGCTCGAGGAGGACCTGGTGGCGCGGTTCGCGGCGATGGGCCGTCGCATGGCACCGCAGAACGTCCGGCAGACGTACCTGCCCGAGGGCGCCCACCCGATCCCCGCGGTGGGCACCGCGCCCGGCTTCCGGCTCGAACTGGGGGACGGTCGCGGGACACACGTGGTCGCCATGCCGGGCGTGCCGTGGGAGCTCCACGCGCAGTTCGCGGACGCGGTCCTGCCGCTGCTCGCCGAACTCACCGGTGGTGGGGTGACGGTGACCCGCGTCCTGCACGTGGCCGGCCGCGGCGAGTCGGACGTGGCGGAGATCGTGGAGCCGCTCGTCGACCAGAGCGAGGGCACGGTGCTGTCGTTCCTGGCGCGATCCTCGGAGATCCAGGTGCGCCTCACGGTGTGGGCACCCGATCGCGAGGCGGCCCTGGCCCGCTCCGAGCCACTCGTCCAGCGGCTCACCTCCGCGCTCGGCGGTGCGGTCGTCGGCGTGGACGACGAAGACCTGGAGACCGTGGTCCTGCGCCTGCTGCGCGCTCGTGGCCGCACCCTGGCGACGGCGGAGTCGGCGACGGCCGGCGACATCGCCGCGCGGCTCGCCCGGGTTCCCGGGGCCTCCGACGCCCTGGTCGGCGGCGTGGTCGTCTACACCGCCGGCGCCAAGCGTGACGTGCTCGGGCTGCCCGCGTCCCTGCTCCAGACCCACGGGACCGTCTCGGAGGAGACGACCCGGGCGTTGGCCGCCGCGGCGCAGCAGCGTTTCCACAGCGATCACGCCCTGGCGGTGACGGGCGTGGCCGGGCCGAGCGGGGTGGAGGGGCTCCCCGTCGGGACCGCGTACTGGGCCCTGGCGCACCCCGACGGCGAGGTGGAGGTCCACGGACGGCGCATCCCCGGCGATCGCCAGCAGGTCATCGCCCGGCTCGGCAGCGCCGCGCTCGACCTCCTGCGGCTGCGGCTGGCCGACGCGTGAGCCGGGAGGGGTGATGGGCACCACCGGTGGTCCAGACCTCCCGGCGGTTCCGCGTCCCGGCCCTCGGGGTACCGCCGTCGTGCGGTTCCTCGCCGTGGGGGTCCCCGCCGAGGTGCGCGGAAGGTTGGCCAGGGCGACCGCCCACCTGCGCGGCTCCGGCGCGGCCCTCAGGGCCAACCAGCCGGCCGGCTGGCACGTGACGCTGGCCTTCCTCGGCGAGGTGGACGACCAGCGGGCGCACGTGGCCACCGAGGTGCTGTCGTCGACGCTGGCGACCTCGGCAGCGAGGCCGGCACCTCGGCTCTCACTCGGGCGAGCCGACCGGTTCGGTGACCGTGTCCTGGTGCTGCACCTGACCGACGAGCCCGAGGGCGCGCTCGGACGGTTCGTGACGGTGCTCCACAGCGAGCTGCGGGCGGCCGGTCTCGCGGTCCCCGACCGCCCGTTCCGCCCCCATCTGACGCTGGCGCGTGCGCGCGGCCGGCGACGCGTCCGGGCGAGGGACGTCGCGGACGTGCGGCTCCCGGCGCTGTCCTGGCGACCGGACACCGTCGGGCGATGGGCCAGCGTGCCGGCCGCTGGAGGCTCGCCCTACACCGTCGAGGTGGAGCTGCCCTGGCCGGCACCCGGCTGATCGGTCGGCACCTGGGTGCGGGGGTCGAGCGGGGGACCGTCTGGTCGGGCCGTGGTGACACCGCGCTCGGGGGGCCCAGCCTGCCCGATGCGCGGGACCGGGGGTGGCAGCGGGGCCCCGCTGCTCCGCAAGGTGGCCAGGAGCTCGTGGACCCGGTCGAACACGCGCATCGCCTGCTGCGCGTCGTAGAGGGCGCCGTGGGCCTGGTCCTGGTCGTGGGGGATGCCGAGGGCGGCGCACGTCTTGGCCAGGCTGCGTGGCGCTTCCGGGCCGGGCGAGATCAGCGGGAGCGCGAAGGTCTCGACGTCCAGGAGGTGGTGATCCCAGGTCGGGGTGCGCTGGATGCGGGCGGCGGCCCGTTCCAGGTGGCGGGCATCGAAGTCGGGGACCGCACCCACCAGCACCGCCCCCTCGGCATCGGACAGGAACTGCACGAGCCACTCGGCGGCCGGCGAGCGAGGCTGGAGAGCGATCCGCTCGTGGTAGTGGGTGAGCTCCAGCGCCTTCTCGTCCGCCCCGTCCAGCGTGTGCTCCGGGACGACGCAGCGCGTCTCCTCACGGCCGTCCTCGAACCGCACGATCCAGGCGACCTCGGTCAGCTGGTGGCGGGCGAAGTCGAGCCCCGTGGTCTCGGTGTCGATGAAGACGAAGCGGGT
>JAWLDJ010000151.1:0-4971 GCA_041686695.1 Nitriliruptoraceae bacterium | reverse complement strand
CGGTGACGAAGATGTAGCGCACCTCACCCGCACCCGACACGAACGCTCCTTCGCCTGCTCATCGGACCGCCGTGCGCGGTCCGTCCGACCGTAGCGGGCGAGACCGCCACGACCAACGTCCCTCGGTCGGGCCGGCTCAGCCGGCGCGACGTGCCCGGGCGGCGCTCAGCAGCTCGCGGGCGTGCTCGCGGCCCGCATCGGCGTGGGCGTCACCGCCGAGCATGCGCGCCAGCTCACCGACCCGTCCGTCGTCGGCGACCCGGCGGGCCGTGGTGACCGTGCGACCGGCGGACAGGCCCTTCTCCACCACGTGGTGGACGTCGGCGAACGCCGCGAGCTGGGCGAGGTGGGTGACGCACAGGACCTGGCGCCCGCGGTCGCCGGCCGCCAGACGCGCGAGCTTCTCCCCGACCTTCAGCGCCGTGGCACCACCGATGCCCGCATCGACCTCGTCGAAGACCAGCACCGAGGCGTCGTCCACGTCCGCCAGTGCCACCTCGATGGCCAGCGACACCCGCGACCGCTCCCCACCCGAGGCGGCCTGCGCCAGCGGCAACGCCGCCTCGCCGGGGTTGGGAGCGAGCAGGAAGGTGATCCGGTCGGTGCCGTGGGGGCTCGGCTCGGCGTCGTCGAGGTGGTCCACGGCGACCGTGAACCGGGCATGGGGCATCCCGAGGTCGCCCAGATGCCCGTCCACCACGGTGGCGAGCTGCTCGGCGGCGGCCACCCGCCCGCGGTGCACGTCCTCGGCGGCGGCCGTCACGGCGGCGACGGCCGCTGCCACCCGCTCGCCCAGCGCGCCCGCATCGACCTCGTCGGCCTCCAGGGCCGTCAGCCGCTCCCGCGCCTGCTCCGCGTAGGCGAGCACGGCGGTGATGTCCTCGCCGTACTTGCGGCGCAGACCGGTGAGCAGCTGTTGCCGGTCCTGCAGGGCCGACAGGCTGGCCGGATCGACCTCGATCGCCTCACCGTAGGCACGCACGTCCATCGCCAGGTCGGTCAGCTCCTCGGCCAGCCCCACGGCCCGGTCGGTCAGCGTGAGCAGCTGCGGGTCGTCGACCGCCAGGCGACGCAGCGTGGACACGGCGATGCCGACCGGCTCCCCGGCGCCGTCGGAGCCGAGGGCGGCAGCGGCGGTGGCGGTGGCCTGCTGCAGCTCCTCGGCGTGGGCGAGCCGGTCGATCGCCGCCGTCAGCTCACCGTCGATGGCCGGTTCCAGCTCGGCCCCGTCGATCTCCGCCACCTCGAAGCGCAGGCGGTCGAGCTCCCGGGCGCGCTCCCGCGCATCGGCGTGGAGCCGGGCCGCCCGCTGCGAGAGCTCCCGCCAGTGGCCATAGGCCTCGCGGTAGGTCGCCAGGGCCCGGGCGTGGGGTGCTCCGGCGTACCGGTCGAGCAGGTCGCGCTGCACCTCGGTGCCGGCCAGGCGCACGTGCTCGTGCTGCGCGTGGACCTCCACGTGGGCACCCAGGACCTCGTGTAGCGTGCCGACCGGAACCGGACGACCGTCCAGGCGGGCCCGGGAGCGTCCCTCGGCGGGGACCTCGCGGGCGGCGATCAGCGGCTCGTCGCTGGCGCCGAGGTGGTGGTCGGCCTCGGGCGGCCGCGGGCTGATGACCGCATCCACGCTGGCCGCGGGAGCACCACGCCGCACCAGGCTGCTGTCCGCCCGCGCGCCCAGCAGCAGCTGCAGCGCGGTGACCAGCATGGTCTTGCCCGCGCCCGTCTCCCCGGTGACCACGGTCAGGCCCGGCGCCAGGGGCAGGTGGGCGTCCTCGATGACGCCCAACCCGCGGATGTGCAGTTCCTCGATCACGCCGGCAGCGTAGCCGCGGGGCCGTCGCGGCCCTGGTGGCCACTGCGCACCTGTGGACGCGCCACTCAGCGCAGACCGAACTTGCGGCGCACGAGCGTCGGGAAGTCGATCAGGCCGACGCGGGCGAGTCGCACGGGTTCCGCGCCTCCGATCACGGTCACCGTGGCACCGGGGCCGAGCGCCACCGGGGAGCGGCCGTCGCAGGACGCGAGCCCGGATGCCTGCCCCTCGAGCAGCTCGACCCGCACGACCTCCTCCGGGCCGGCGACGACGGTGCGGTCGAAGAGGCTGTGCGGCGCCACGGGCACCACCAGGGTCGCCGCCACCTGCGGCGAGACGATCGGGCCGCCGGCCGACAGCGCGTAGGCGGTCGAGCCGGTGGCCGTGGCCAGGATCAGCGCATCAGCGGGGACCCGGGCGAAGAAGGTGCCGTCGAAGTAGACGTCGACGAGCAGCAGACGTTGCCGCACCGTCTTCTCGACGGCGACCTCGTTCAGCGCCCAGTCCGAGGACAGGAAGCCGCCGTCGGCGTCGTGCACCTCCATGGTCAGGGTGGCCCGCTCCTCGATCCGGTAGTCACCGGCGGCAACGGCCCGCAGCACCGGGCCCAGATCGTGGCGTTCCACCTCGGCGAGGAACCCGAGGCGACCGAGGTTGACCCCCAGCACCGGGACCCCCGCGTCCCGGCACAGGTGGGCGGCCCGCAGGAAGGTGCCGTCGCCGCCGAGGGAGATCGCCAGTTCGATCTCGGCGGCGAAATCGGCCGGGTCGGCCATCGGCGCCAGGTGGGCGAGCTCACCGGGCAGCTCGTCGTCGGCGACGTCGCCGCCGACGGTGGCCACCACCTCGATGTCCAGTTCGGCCAGGGTGCGGGCCGCCTCCACCGCGACCTCACGGGAGGCGGGCCGGCCTGCGTGGACCACCAGTCCGACCTTCATCCGGGCCTCCCGGTCGTGGACGCCGACCCCGCGGCGCGTCGTCGCTCGATGCCCTCGGCGACCGCCGCCTCGAGCGCCGGCGCAGCGAGGTGCTCGGGTGCACCGGCCGTCGTCAGGTGTAGCAGGAACTCGACGTTGCCCTTGGATCCGAGCAGCGGCGAGGCGGTGGCGCCGCTGACCTGCCATCGCAGGCTCGCACCCGTGCCCGCGACGCGTTCCAGTGCCCGTCGCCACACCGCCGGGTCCCGGACGATCCCCCCGGCGCCGACCTCGCCACGCTCGGCCTCGAACTGCGGCTTGACCAGCACGACCGCCTCGGCCTCGGCAGCCAGCAGCGGCCTCAGACCCGGCAGGACCAGCGAGAGCGAGATGAAGGAGAGGTCGGCGACCAGCAGATCCGGCGCGGGCGGTGGGACGTCCTCGGCGGTCAGCGACCGCACGTTGGTCCGTTCCCGCAGCACCACCCGTGGATCCGTACGCAGGGATCCGTGCAGCTGCCCGTAGCCGACGTCGTAGGCCAGGACCCGGACCGCCCCGCGCTGGAGGAGGCAGTCGGTGAACCCGCCGGTGGAGACGCCGGCATCCATCGCGTGCCGCCCAGCCGGATCGACATCGAAGACCTCGAGGGCGTGGGCGAGCTTGTCGCCACCACGCGAGACGTAGGCCCGCGGAGGGCCCGCGACGACCAGTGCCTGCTGCGCGGTGACCTGGGTGGCCGGCTTGAACGCCGGCGCCCCGTCCACGGTCACGAGCCCCGAGGCGATGGCCTCCTGCGCGAGCGCCCGGCTCGCCACCAGCCGTCGTCGCACGAGCTCAGCGTCCAGTCGGCGCCGTGTGGTGGCCAGGGTCACACCTCGTCGAGGGCTGCCAGCTCCGCAGCGATCGCTGCGTTGACCCGTTCGAGCACGGCCACGTGCTCGACGACGGGCCGGTCGTCCAGCCCTTCCAGCTCCGCGCCGATCGCGGCGACCGGGTCCGAGGAGCCGGGGTCGTCGTCGTCGAACGAACCGGGGCGGTGGTCGTCGAGCGAGCCGTCGACCGTCTCCATCAGGTGTCGGAGGGCGGCGGGCTCGCGGTGGCCTTCTTGGTGGTCGCCGCCTGCTCGGTCGCGGTCGTCTTCGCCGGTGCCTTCTTGGTGGCCTTCTTCGTGGCCTTCTTCGTGGCCTTCTTCGCGGTCGTCTTGGCCGTGGCCTTCTTGGTGGCCTTCTTCGTGGCCTTCTTGGTCGCTTTCTTGGTGGCGGTCGTCTTGGCCGTCGCCTTCTTGGTGGCCTTCTTCGTGGCCTTCTTCGTGGCCTTCTTCGCTGCCGGTGCCGGAGCGCCACCACCCTCGAGCCGCTGCAGCTCGCGCTTGAGATCGGCGACCTGCTTCTGGAGCCGCTCGACCTCCTCCGAGGTGACCAACCCCATGGAGTGCACGGCCCTGCTGGTCTCGTTCCTGACCAACGAGGAGATCGCCTCCCGGTTCTGCTTCTGCCGCTCCACGAGGTCCTCGACGAGCTCGCCCACCTGATCCCCGGCTGCTTCCCCGGACTTGACCAGCTGCTTGACGATCTGCTCGGCCTTCGAACGGGTCAGCTCGGTCAACCCCGATGCTGCGTCGAGGTAGCGCTGGACTGCAGAGTTCACGGCACCCTCCCATGTGGCTGGACTGCGCGGCACTGTAGTCGTCCCACCGCCCCTCGCGCCGGGTGAGCTGTCGTCAGCCGGCGCCATCAGCGCGGCTGGTAGCGTCAGCGCGCCGTCACGGTGACGCTGCACCGCCGTCACGGGGCGCTGCTCCCGCGCTCGGGTACGGCGACCCGCCGTCACGGGCTGCGGCGACCCGATGGGCCAGGAGCGACACGATGGCGACGATGGACCAGGTCGAGGAGGTCCTGGTCCGACTGCTGGAGCGGCTCGGCGAGGTGGACGACACGACCCGTGCCATGCTCCCGTCACACCGCACGATCGAGGCGCGCTGCCCGGATCTGGAACTGGTCCGCCACGCCACCTGGCGTCGTGGCCATCTCGAACTGCTGGACGATCCGCCGCTGCGTCGACCAGACATCCGCATCAGCGTCCACTCCGACGACCTGATGAGGATCGCCTCCGGCGAGCTGCCGTTCTCGCGAGCGCTGAGCTCCAACCGGCTCCGGCTCGATGCCTCGATGGCGGATCTGATCCGGCTGCGCGCGGTGCTCTGACCAGCAACCGTCTGCGACCAGCAACCGTCTGCGACCA
>JAWLDJ010000150.1:0-4977 GCA_041686695.1 Nitriliruptoraceae bacterium | reverse complement strand
CGATGTAGTCACGGGTGTCCGCGGGGTCCTTGCCGAGTGACAGCGTCGGCGCACGGGTGCCAGGGCCGATCGAGCCGATCACGAAGCGCGGGTCACCGGGGGTGGCGAAGGCATCCGCAGCGCGCCGGGCGACCTCGGCAGCACGGCGGTTGAGTTCCTCGGTGTCGGCGCCGAGGCCGTACTCCTCGAGGACCCAGGGCGCCCCGCCGAAGGTGTCGGTCTGCACGGCATGGACCCCGACCTCGAGGAAGTCGCGATGCACCTGCTCGACGACGTCCGGTCGGGTGCGGACCAGCACCTCGTTGCAGCCCTCGAGCGCCTCGCCACCGAAGTCAGCCGCGGTCAGCTCGGCGGCCTGGAGGCTGGTTCCCATGCCGCCGTCCAGCACGACGACACGCTCGCGCAACCCGTCGAGGAACGGGTGCGAGGCGAGCGGGGGCAGGGGTGCGGTAGCCACGGCAGCGCAGGGTACGGCGCCTGGAGGCCGGCCATGGCGCCGGTGGTAGGTCACGTCCCTGAAACCCGGGTCTGGGCGGGCGCTGGGCGGCAACGCGGCGCCTCGGCGGGTGCCCGGGAGTGGGCTGCACCGTCGCTCCGGCGTCGCTCCGGGGGCTGCACCGTCGCGCCCGCGGTCGGTCCGGGGGCTGCACCGTCGCTCCGGCGTCGCTCCGGCGTCGCTCCGGGGGCTGCACCGTCGCGCCCGCGGTCGGTCCATCCACGGACTTCGTCGACCCTGCGTCGACGAACACCGCAAGACGCTGACGCGCCGCGTACCGCAGCGGCACCCCGGCCATGCCCACCGTTCGGGATGTCCACAGCTCCCCGGGCTCCGAGGCGCACGTGCGGGCTGGGACGGGCAAGCTCGACCGTGGTCGGCCGCATCGGTGACGCGGTAGCGGGCTACCTGTGCGGCAGGTGCGGTGGGCGTGGCAGGCACGGCCGGCGAGGCGGGTACGGCGAGGTAGGTACGGCGAGGCGCGGCCGGCGAGCTAGGTACGGCGAGGCGCGGCCGGCGAGCTAGGTACGGCGAGGCAGGTAGGGCTGAGGTGCTGGGAGCGGCCGCCGAGGTGGGTGTCGAAGGAAGGGTTTGCGTCGACGGGTCGAACGGTGTGGCGGGTGAGCGGAGACGACGAGAGACCGTCGTGTCCGGGAGGTGTGGACGGCGCGGGGTTCGGGTCCGAGGGAACGGGGAGCAGCCATCATGCAGGACGACCGCAGGGCCACGGCGAGCCGTCGGCCGTCGACAGCGATCAACCCGGCCCCGAGCCAGCCGCGACGTCCGCCGGCTGCAGATCCGATGGCGCGACGCGACAAGGCATTGGAGCGGTTGTCCCGGGTGGCGCGGCGCCAGTTCGGGGTCGTGACCACCCAGCAGGCGCAGGTGGCCGGTATGAGCCGCGACTCCCTCGCCACCCTCGTGCGCAGCAGGGTGCTCGTGCGCCGGTTCCGGGGCGTGTACGCCTTCCGAGGGACGCCCGACAGCCGGGAAGGCAGGTGGCTGGCAGCGCAGTTCGCGATCGGGCGCCGCGCGGTCCTCTCACACCGGACGGCCGCAGCGATCCACGGCCTCGATCACGGTGCCCTGGAGGGTGCGGTACACGTGACCGTGCCGCGGCGTTCGCGGCAGCCGCCAGCCGGCATCGTCGTCCACGAGTCGCCCCACCTGCAGGTGGCAACGACGATGCGGCACGGCGTGCTGCGGGTCACCTCTGTGCCTCGGACACTCTGTGATCTCGCGGGCGACATCAACGATCCGGATCGGATGCGCGGCCTCGTGGCCGCTGCCGTGCGTTCGGGTGACACCGGGGTTGAACAGCTCCGCGAGGAGATCGAGCGTCGGCGTGCCTTCGCAGGCCGCACGCTGTTGCGACACGCGGTCGCCGAGCTGTCCCCGCTGGAACCGATGGCAAGGGCGGAACTCGAGTCCCTCTTCCTGCGCATCACCATCGCAGGCGGCGTACCCCCCACGGGCATGAACCATCGTGTCACTGACGCCGATGGTCGGACGCGCTACCTCGACGCACTGTGGTTGCCCCAGCGTGTCTTCGCTGAGCTCGACTCCCGGCGGTTCCACGGGACGCTCGTCGACTGGCACGATGACCAGCGCAGGGAGAACGCCGTGTTGCTGGCTGGCTACGGCCCGTGCCTGCGGTTCTCCTGGTGGGATCTGCGCCACCATGCAGCGACGGTTGTGGACACCATCCGTAGGGCGTTGGCAGCGGCCGCTGCCACCCCTGGGTCGTCGTCGGGGCGCGGTCGGTGGGTGACCGAATAGCAGGGCGGTGCCCGGCCCTCGGAGGTTCTGGCTGGTCGGACAAGGGATCCGCAGCGGTGATGCCCTCCCCAGATGACAGGTCGAACACGCCGCCCGCCCTCCGCGGCGTTCGTCGACCCGTGCTCGACGAACGGCGTGGGGCGACCGTGCGTGCGGGGCGGGGGAGCGGCGGTTCGCGTCGCGGCCCCGCACCGGCGATACTTCCCGGCCATGCCGCTGTTCGCCCGCAAGCCCGAGCTCCCCGTCGACCTCTTGGAGGCCTGGCGGGCCTTCCTCGACTGCGCCGAGGTGATCGAGGGCGGCCGGCGCGTGCTCCTCGGCGTGCTACCGACGGGCCGCGTCGAGCCAGCGCCGATCGGCGTCGGAACGGATGCGGTCCGCCGGTCGATCGTCGATGCCCGCGTCTGGATGCCGAGGTGGCGCGTCGACGAGGTGGCGGCGGAGTGGCAGGACTGTCTGGATGCGCTCGACGAGGCGGAGCGTGGCTGCGACGAGATCGACGAGGTGGCCGCATCCACGGATGAGCTCGAGGAACTGCTCACTGCGGTGCAGGACGTCATCGAGCCGTTGGACGTCTACGCCGACGCCGAACGCGCGTGGCGACGTCACTGGAAGCTGCCGCGCGAGACCGGCTGAGTCATCGGAGCGTATGACCGTAGGGTCCGCTGCAGCTGCCGCGCGTGGCCGGCCGAGCGAGGCAGCCACCGCGGGGTCGGCACCACCCAGCCACAGGAGATCGCGACGACGTGGACATCGAGCGAACAGTGCCGGACCCGGTCGGCGGACGTAGTCCCCGCCACCCCGTGACCTATGCCGACGCCGGGGTGGACCTCGACGCCGCCGACCGCAGCGTGGCCATGCTCGGGGACATCGTGGCACGCGCCACCCGCCCCGAGGTCCTGGGCGGCATCGGCGGCTTCGGGGGGCTGTTCGCGCTCGACACTGCTCGCTACCGCCAGCCCGTGCTGGTCAGTTCCACCGACGGGGTGGGCACGAAGGTCGACCTGGCGCGCCAGGTCGGTGTGCTCGACACCGTCGGCCGGGATCTGGTCGCCATGGTGGTCGACGACCTGGTCGTCACGGGGGCGGAACCGCTGTTCTTCAACGACTACCTCTCGGTCGGCTCCCTCGACCCCGAGCGGGTCGCCGACCTGGTCCGCGGGATCGCGGATGGCTGCGCCGAGGCCGGCTGTGCGTTGGTCGGTGGCGAGACGGCGGAGCATCCCGGGCTGCTCGGCGCCGACGAGTTCGACCTGGCCGGCTTCGGGGTCGGGGTCGTCGAACGGGACGCGATCCTCGGACCGGACCGGGTCGTTGCCGGCGACGCGCTCGTCGCGCTGCCGTCGTCCGGTCTGCACAGCAACGGCTACAGCCTGGTCCGCCGTGTCGTCGCCGGCCTGGACCTCTCGGCCGACCACGGCTTGGGTGCCCCGCTCGGCGAGGTACTGCTCACGCCGACGCGCATCCACACCCCGGACTGTCTGGCCCTGGTCGCCAGCACCGAGGTGGACGTCCACGCCTTCAGCCACATCACCGGAGGGGGGCTGCCGGGCAACCTGCCGCGGGTGCTCCCCGACCACCTCGGCGCCCGGGTGGACACCTCGAGCTGGCAGTGGCCGGGGGTCGTGAGCTGGCTGGCGGAGCAGGGGCCGATCGCTGCAGACGAGGTGTGGCGCACGTTCAACTGCGGTGTCGGCATGGTCGCGGTCGTCCCCGACGGCGAGGTGGAAGCAGCGTTGGCCGTCCTGGCCGAGCGCGGGGTCGACGCCTGGGTGCTCGGTGAGGTCGTCGCCCGCGCGGCCGACGACGACCCGGTGGTCCTCGTCTAGAGCTGAGCGTGCGGTCTGCGGCGCGCTGCTGAGGTGGCGCGCCCACTTGCTCGAGGGACCTGCGATCGCTCGAGCGGCCTGCGATCGCTCGAGGGATCTGCGATCGCTCGAAGCATTGCGATCGCCGTAACCGGCTGGGGCCGCGGGCAGCCGTCGCGTCGCGTCAGAGGTCCTCGTCCTCGGCGTGGCCGCCATCGGCGTAGAGGTGCTCGAGTTCGCCGGGAGCGATGCGGGCCCCTTCGACGAAGGACTCGACCTCGTGCTCCTTGAGCCGGATGACGCGGCCGAACTTGTAGGCCGGGAGCTGGCCGCTGTCGATCAACCGGTACAGGGTGCGGGTCGTGATCCCGAGCTGGCCGGCGGCTTCCCGCGTGCTCAACCAGGTGATCTCGTCCCGCGCCATCTCGTTCCTTCCAGTTGGTCTCGAATCTACCTGGTTGTCCCCCGCAGGTCCACGGCCCTCTTCCATCGTGAGACACGAGGGGCTCAGACCGCACGCCCCGACCACCGTTGCGGAGCACGTGACTACTGTCAGCGTTCGTCCCGGTGTGAGGTCATCGGGACGCCACGATGACGACGGGGAACACGGTGGCCGACGTCACCTCCATGACCGAACCGGGGACGGATCCGGCGACCCGGGTCCCCGACCCCGCACGTAACGCTCGCCGGATCCGCCCACCACGGAGCCTGCCCGGTGGTCGCGCCGTGGTAGGTGCGCTGCTCGTGGCCGCCGCGGCGGTCGCCACCTTCGCCGCCTACCTCGACGCGACCGCAGCGCCGACGGGTCGCTACGTCGTCGCGACCGCCACGATCGAACCGGGGACGCGCCTGCACTCGCTCGGCGAGGTCGGCGAGCGCTTCGGCACCGTCGCC
>JAWLDJ010000149.1:0-5033 GCA_041686695.1 Nitriliruptoraceae bacterium | reverse complement strand
GTGTCCGAGGTTGTTCAGCGCCTCGTAGGCCATCCCACCGGTGAGCGCGCCGTCGCCGACGACCGCGACCAGGCGACGGCGGTCGGCCACCGGCAGGTCCGACTGACCCCTGGCGAGCCCGGAGACCCACGACAGTGCCGTGGAGGCGTGGCTGTTCTCGACCAGGTCGTGCGGCGACTCGGCGCGGGAGGGGTAGCCCGACAGGCCGCCGGCCTGCCGCAGGCTGTCGAAGGCGTCCCGCCGGCCGGTGAGCATCTTGTGGACGTAGGCCTGGTGGCCGGTGTCCCACACGATCAGGTCACGGGGCGAGTCGAACACCCGGTGCAGGGCGATGGTCAGCTCCACCACGCCGAGGTTCGATCCGAGGTGGCCACCGACCTTGGAGACCGCCGCCACGATCGCCTCGCGCAGGTCATCAGCCAGCAGCGGCAGCTCGGTCGCCGGCAGCGCTCGCAGGTCCGCCGGCTCGTCGATCCGCTCCAGCACCACGTCCTCCCTCACTTCCACCAGCTACCGCGCTCAGGGTACGCGACAGAGGTTCGGAGCTGCCCCGGCCGTCAGGCTGGGACGTCGCTGGATCCGGCTACCTGACGCGCCAGCATGCCCCGGCGATCAGCCGATGACCTCCCGGAGCAGCTCGTTGGTCTTGCGTGGATCGGCCTGCCCCCGGGTCTCACGCATGACCTGGCCGACCAGCGCCCCGATCGCCTTGGTGTTGCCTCCCCGGATGTCGGCCACGGTGGCGGTGTTGTCCGCCACGACCTGCTCGACGATGGCCCGGAGCTCCCCCTCGTCGGAGACCTGCCGGAGCCCCTCGGCCTCGGCGACCTCGGACGGGCTCTTCGCCCCCCGCGCCGCCAGCACGCCGGTCAGCACCTGCTTCGCGAGCTTGGTGGACAGCGTGCCGTCGTCGATCAGCGCGAGCAGTTCGACGAGATGCTCGCCCGTGAACCCGCTCTCCGAGAGCTCGATGCCCTCGGCGGTCAGCTGCCCGGCGACGTCACCGACCAGCCAGTTGGCCGCCGCGGCCGCATCGGCCCCGCGCGCCACGGCGTCGTCGTACACCGCCAGTGCGTCGGTGCCGACCAGCGCGATCGCCTGCACCCGCGGCACCCCGGCCTCCAGCAACCGCTCGCGGGTGGCGGCCGGCAGCTCGGGCAGCCGTGACCGGACCGTCTCCACGTGCTCGGGCGGCGAGGTGACGGCGACCAGGTCGGGGTCCGGGAAGTAGCGGTAGTCGGTCACCGATTCCTTGACCCGGAGCGTCTCGGTGACCCCCCGACCCTCGTCCCAGTGGCGGGTCTCCATCCGGATCGTCCCGCCGTCCTCGAGCACCGTGACCTGCCGGAGCGCCTCGTAGCGCACCGCGCGGCCGAGCGAGCGCACCGAGTTGAGGTTCTTGATCTCGGTCCGGGTCCCGAGCGGTTCGCCGACGCGACGCACCGAGACGTTCGCGTCGCACCGGATCGAACCCTGGTCCATCCGGGCATCCGAGACGTCGACGGCACGCACGATCGCCTGCAGCTCGCGCAGGTAGGCCTGGGCGGTCTCCGGGTCGTGGATGTCCGGGTGGGAGACGATCTCCAGCAGCGGGATACCGCACCGGTTGTAGTCGATCAGCGAGCGGTCGGCGCCGTGGAGCCGGCCGGTGTCCCCGACGTGCAGCGACTTGCCGGTGTCCTCCTCCATGTGGAGCCGCTCGATGCCGACCCGCCGGGTCTCGATCGCCCCGTCGGCGAGCTCCACCTCGACGTCGAGGTGGCCGTCGTGGATCAGGGGGACGTCGTACTGGCTGATCTGGTAGTTCTTGGCCAGGTCCGGGTAGAAGTAGTTCTTGCGGTGGAACCAGCACCGCTCGGCGACCTCACCGGCCAGGGCGAGGCCGAGCAGGGTGGCGTCCTCGATGGCGCGCTCGTTGGGCACGGGCAGCGCACCGGGCTGGCCGGTGCACACCGGGCAGACGTTGGTGTTGGGCTCGTCACCGAACTCCGTCGAACACCCGCACCACATCTTGGTCCGGGTGTGCAGTTCGACGTGGACCTCGAGCCCGACGACGAGCTCCCACCCCTCGGGCAGCAACGTGTCCGTGGCCATCAACGCACCTCCAAGGTGTCAGCGGCCATCAACGCACCTCCGGCGTGGTGTCCGACCTGCTGACCGCCCGCGGCCCCGTGGGCAGCGCCCCGAAGCCGGTCGCCTGTTCGAAGGCCCAGGCGGCCCGGTACATCACCTCGTCGCGCTTGAGCGGCGCCATGAGCTGCAGACCCACGGGCAGCGAGGTGGTGGGATCGTCGGGGGCCGCGGCCAGCCCCGCGGGCAGCGACAACGCCGGGATACCGGCCAGCGACGCCGGCACCGTGGCGACGTCGTTGAGGTACATCGCCATCGGATCGGCGGTCTTGTCACCGAACCGGAAGGCCACGGACGGCGAGGTCGGGCTGACGAGCACGTCCACCTGCTCGAACGCCCTCCGGAAGTCCTCGGCGATCAGCGTGCGTACCTTCGAGGCCTGGAGGTAATAGGCGTCGTAGTAGCCGCTGGACAGGGCGTGGGTCCCGATCATGATGCGGCGCTTGACCTCCGGTCCGAACCCGGCCGCACGGGTCGCGGCGTTCATCTCCTCGGCGGTGGGGGCATCGACGCGCAGGCCGTAACGCACGCCGTCGAATCGGGCGAGGTTCGAGGAGGCCTCGCTCGGGGCGATCAGGTAGTACGCCGGCAGTCCGTAGCCCGCATGGGGCAGGGAGACCTCCACGATCTCCGCCCCGAGGCCCGCCAGGCGCTCCAGCGCGGCGGCGAACACCAGCTCCACGCCGGGCTCGTAGCCCTCCCCCTGCAGTTCCCGCACCACCCCGACCTTGAGGCCGGCCACGCCGTCCTGCAGCCCGGCCAGCAGGTCGGGCACCTCCCCGGGCACCGAGGTGGCGTCGCGGGGGTCGTGCCCCCAGGTCACCGACTGCAGCCGGGCCGCGTCCTCGACGGTCCGGGCGAAGGGTCCGGCCTGGTCCAACGAGGAGGCGAAGGCCACCAGCCCGTAGCGCGACATCGTCCCGTAGGTGGGCTTGACCCCGACCAGGCCCGTCAGCGCCGCGGGCTGGCGGATCGATCCGCCGGTGTCCGTCCCGATCGCCAGCGGCGCCAGCAGCCCGGCGACCGCGGTGGCCGAGCCCCCCGAGGAGCCACCCGGCACCCGGTCCAGATCCCAGGGGTTGCGGGTGTTGCCGAAAGCGGAGTTCTCGGTGGAGGAGCCCATGGCGAACTCGTCCATGTTGGTCTTGCCGAGCACGACGATGTCGGCGGCCCGCAGCCGTTCGGTGACGGTGGCGTCGTAGGGAGGCTCCCAGCCCTGAAGCATCCGCGATCCGCAGGTCGTCGGGGCCCCGCGCATCGTGAGCACGTCCTTGAGCGCGAGCGGAACCCCGGCGAGGGGACCGAGGGGCTCGCCGGCCGCGCGCCGGGCGTCGACGTCATCGGCATGGGCGCGGGCCGCGGCTGCGGTGACCGCCAGGAAGGCGTGGGGCTCGTCGGCGCCGAGCTCCTCGGCCGGCTTCGCGGTCCAGACATCGCCGTCGGCGACGATCCCGTCCACGGCCGCGATCCGGTCGAGGTGGGCGTCGACGACCTCACGGCTGGACACCTCGCCGGCGCTGAGCGCGGCGGCCAGCTCCACGGCGCTCGCCTGGGTCAGGTCCGCCATCTCAGCCCTCCTCCGCGACGATGCGCGGCACGGCGAACCGGTCCTGTTCGACCGCCGGCGCTCCCGCCAGGACCTCGTCGCGCGACAGCGACGGGGCGCGCTCGTCGGGTCGGGTGACGTCGGCCAGCGCGAAGGGGTGGGTGGTCGCCACGACGTCGTCGGCCGCCACCTCGCCGACCTGCTCCGCATAGCCCAGGATGCTGGAGAGCTGCGGCGCGAGCGCCGCCACCTCCTCCTCGGTCAGCGCCAGGCGGGCGAGCCTGGCCACGTGACGGACCTCGTCTTCTGACAGGGCCACGGGGCCTCCTGCGAGCACGGGACACGGGTGCCGGCGAGGCTAGCGCTCGCACCAGTGGCCCCCGACCGTCGTCGGTGGCAGCAGGCCGCGCCGGCCGGTTACGGTCCCGTGCAAGCAAGGACGGCGCCACCCGGGGCGCGCCACCCCGGAGGGCGCCACCGCGGAGCGCGCCCCCGGAGCGCGCCATCCCAGACCGCGCCACCGCGGAGCGCGCCACCCCAGAGAGCGCGCGCCCCGGAGCGCCGTCCGTCGCCCCGTCCATCCCCCGTCCAAGGGCCCGAGGGATGACCTGAACGTGTCCACCGAAGAGGTCGAGCCATGACGAGCACAGCAGCCAGCCCCACCCGACGCTACGACCCCACGACCGCGTTGGTGGTGGTCGACATGCAGAACGACTTCGCCGATCCCGAAGGCGGGCTGTACGTCAGTGGCGGCGATGACGTCGTCGACGTCGTCAACCGTGAGATCGCTGCCGCCCGGGAGGCCGGTGCCCTCGTGGTCTACACCCAGGACTGGCACCCGCCAAAGACCCCACACTTCGCCAAGGACGGGGGCGACTGGCCGGTCCACTGCGTCCGCGACACCTGGGGCGCCGAGCTCCATCCCGACCTCGAGGTGCTCGACGACGCCCCCGTGGTACGCAAGGGCGTCGACGGCGGTGATGGCTACTCTGGCTTCTCCGTGCGCGATCCCGTCAGCGGCGAGGAGTCCGCCACCGAGCTCGGCCGCCACCTCGAAGAGGCCGGGATCCAGCGCGTGGTGGTCGTCGGCTTGGCGGGCGACGTGTGCGTGAAGGAGACGGCCGTCGACGCCCGGCAGCTCGGCTACGAGGTGATCCTGCCGGAGGCGGCGACCCGTATGGTCGAGCAGGGGGAGGACGACCGCGAGGCCGCGCTCGCCGCGATGCGCGAGGCCGGGGTGGACGTGCGACCCGAGTGAACCGACGGCCGCGCGCCCCCGGGGGCGCTGCCACCCGGAGGCGCTCGCCCCCGGGAGGTACCTCCCGGGAGGCACTCCCCCGAACCGGCGATCGGGTGC
>JAWLDJ010000148.1:2623-5086 GCA_041686695.1 Nitriliruptoraceae bacterium | reverse complement strand
CGGGCGGATCGGCCGGATCGGGCGGCTCGGGTGGGATCGGGCCGGATCGGCCGGTTCAGGCGCTGAGCCGAGCGGCGACCACGTCGAGGATCACCTCGACCAGCTCCTCGGTGGTGGCCTCGGTGGTGTCGAGGACCAAGTCCGGTCGGACCTCGGCACGGTGGGCCCGCAGCTGCGCGACGGCCAGCCCACGGGTGGGCGAGCCTGCCTCGCGCTCGCGGTCGTCGAGCACGTCCGGATCACAGATCAGACCGACGTGGACCACCTCGAGCCCGTCGAGCGCCGCGTAGAGGTCGACGACCGTCGCGTGGTTGAACAGCGAGTGGTCCATCGCCACGTCCATGCCGCTGTGGGCCCAGGCCGCGGCGACACGGTGCATCCCCGCCACCAGCTCGCGCCCCAGCGGCCCCCAGGTGACGCGTGGCTGCTCGGTGTCCGGCGGCGGGATGCTTGGGAGGACGAGCTCGGCCCAGCGCGAGGCGGTCGGGCCGAAGGCCTGTACGGCGATATCGAGCCCCGCTTCCAACAGCGGGCCCGAGCGCACCTGAGGCCACGCACGCTGCAGCGCGTGCAACGTGGTCGTGCGACCGACCATCGTCGGACCGTCGAGGACCAGCACCAGCCCGGGACCGCTCACAGAGGTGCTCCTTCACGCAGCAGCGCCGCCGTCACAGCCCGTAGATCTCCGGTTTCGCTTCGCGGGACATCAGCAGCCCGACCAGCTCCTGCGGGTCGTGGCCGGCGTGGCAGACGGCGACCACACCCTGTGTGATGGGCATCTCCACCCCGGCGCGCTCCGCCAACCCGAGCAACGCGCGGGACGACTTGACCCCCTCGGCCACCATGTTCATCGAGTCGATGATGGCCGACAGCTGCTCGCCACGCCCGAGCCGTTCCCCGACGGTGCGGTTGCGCGACTGCGGCGAGGTACAGGTCGCGGCGAGGTCGCCGACACCGGCCAGCCCGCTGAAGGTCAGCGCGTTGCCGCCGAGCGCGACACCGAGGCGGGTCATCTCGGCCAGCCCACGCGTGAGGACGGCAGCCTTGGTGTTGTCGCCGTACCCCAGGCCGTGCGCCATCCCAGCTGCGATGGCGATGACGTTCTTGACGGCGCCAGCGACCTCGACACCGACCTTGTCCTCGTTGGTGTAGACGCGGAAGTACGGCGCCATCACCGCAGCCTGGACCCGTTCGGCGCGCCACGGCTCGGGACTCGCCGCCACGCTGGCGGCCGGGAGCTGCGCGGCGCACTCCCGCGCCAGGTTGGGACCGCTGACCACCACGACCCGCCGGGGATCGCAGTCGAGTGCATCGGAGATCAGCTGGCTCCCGAACCGCAGGCTGTCGACGTCCACACCCTTGATCAGGCTCACCAGGGTCGCTTCGGGGGGGATGTGCTCACCCCAGGTGCGCAGCTGTTCCTCGATCCCGACCGACGGCACCGCCAGCACGACCACCTCGGCGTCCGAGAGCGCGGCCGCGGGGTCGTCGGCCGCGGTGAGCCCCTCGGGCAACTCGATATCGGGGAGGTAGCCAGCGTTGGTGTGCTGTTGGTTGATCTCCGCGGCGACCTCGGCACGGCGCGCCCACAGGCGCACCCGTTCGCCGGCGTCCGCCGACATGGCCGCGAAGGCCGTGCCCCACGAACCCGAACCCATCACCGCGACCTGGCCCACGCGCGTCCTCCCGACCCGTGTCCGCTGACGGGGACCCTACTCCGGGGGGCCGCTAGCCTGCCGAGCATGCACCCCACCATCGCTCTCGTGCCGCTGCGCGCACCCGGCGAGGGCAAGTCCCGTCTCTCCGGGGTCCTCGACACCGAGCAACGGGCCGCCCTGGCGATCGCGATGCTCGCCGACGTCACGGCGGCGCTGACCGCAGCGGGACTCGACGAGGTCGTCGTGGTCGCCGGAGGTCGCCGCGCCGCAGCGGCAGGGGTCGACCTGGGGCTGCCGGTGGTGGTCGACCCGCCAGGCTGCCGGGGGCTCGACGAGGCGCTGGCCGCCGCCGCCCAGCGGATGGGCACCCAACGGGACCTGCTGGTGGTCGCTGCGGATCTGCCCCGGCTCCGCCCGTGCGATGTACGAGCCGTCCTCGAACCCGACGTCGAGGTGGTCATCGGCCCCACGGCAGCAGGCGGTACGGGCGCGCTGGTGCGGCGGCCCGCAACCGTGATCGGGACGGCCTACGGCCCGGGTTCCGCACTCGCTCACCGGGATATGGCCCGGCGCGCCGGAGTGCGCTCCGCTCACGTGGACCGCGACGGGATCCACCACGACGTGGACACCTTCACCGACCTCGCCGCTCTGCACCACGTCGAGCTCGGAACGCACACGGCCGCGATCCTGCCCGCCCTCCTCGGGCAGCGGGCACGCGCATCCCGGCGGCGGGCCGCCGCCGACCTCGCGCCGCCGTCCCAACCGCGACCGCAGCCACAGCCACAGCCGTAGCTGCAGCCGGAGC
>JAWLDJ010000148.1:0-2523 GCA_041686695.1 Nitriliruptoraceae bacterium | reverse complement strand
AGCCGTAGCCGTAGCCGCAGCCGCAAACGCCGCCGCAACCACTGCCGCAGCCGCAGCACCGCGGGTCGCGGACCGGCGACCAGTCAGCTCGTCGGCTACGTCCGATCCTGCCGGCCCTTGCGGCCCTTCTTGCCTTCCTGCCGGGCGCGTTCCTTGGCCGCCCGTCGGGCCCGTCGACCACGACCGATGTAGAGCTCGCTCAGGAAGGTGATCAGGGATCCAGCGATGAACGCGCCGACCAGCAGCAGGATCAGCGGGACGCCGCCGACGACCTCACCACCCGCCTGCTCACGGGCGATCGTCTCGCCGAACACCCAGGAGAAGTCCACCGGCTGGCTGTTGGCGATGGCGAAGACCACGAACAGCACGGCGAGCACGACGATGGTGATACGTCCGAGCTGCTGGGTGAAGGGGGTCGACGGTTTCGCCTCGATCGCGGGAGCCGGCGCCTCGGCGGCGTTCGCATCGGAGCCGGCCGCAGCAGCTGGCTCGGGCGGCGGGCGATCCGACGGCGTCGCATCGCCGGACCCGGATCGGGGTCCCTGCTCCGAGCCGCCGCCCGCAGCACCGTTCGGCCGCTTTGGATCGGGAGGGGTCGCGCTGGACATGGGCACTCCTGAGGACGGGTTCCAGACATCGCACGGCTATCCTGTTCATCCCCGACGCTAGGTCGCGAGGAGCAACGATGCCGCAGGGCACCATCAAGGCGTTCGACGCCCGCAACAGCGAGGGCACGCTGCTCGACGACGGGTTGCAGGAACGCCGCTTCGACCGGGAGGCCTTCGTCGCCTCCGGTCTGCGGGAGCTGCGGATCGGCCAGCGCGTGCGCTTCGAGCTCGAGGGGGACCAGGACGATCCCCGGGTCAGCCACCTCAACATCGTCAGCCTCTGACCGCCATCGTGAGCCTGTGACCGCCAGCGTCCCGCCGACAGCGGGACCCGCGACCTTCAGGCGACCTTGCCCGGAAGCTCGTCGAGCACGGCCGCCGTGCGCGCGAACAGCCCCTGGCCGTGTTCCATGCCCTGCTCGTCGGCCCAGAGACGGGTCTCTACGAGGATCTCCCGCAGCCGCGCCATGAGCTCCGGCGCGGTCGCGGTGTGCTCGGCCAGCACCGCGCTGACCACCTTGTCCGGATCCATCTCGACGAGCTCCCGGATCAGACGGTCGGGGTCGGGCTCGTCCCGCCAGGCCAGCGCGCAGGCGGCGGTGAAGTCGGTCGAATCGAAGTCGCCGTCACTGGCGATGATCGCCAGGTGCATCAGCGCCTTGGCCGACAGCCGGTCTGCATCCGCGATCGCCTCCACCACCTCGGCGTACTCTCCGAGCTCGTCGTCGGTGACGATCGGGGCGTGGAGCTGGAGCCGCTTGGCGCGCACGGGGACGTTCTGATGGACCTCGAGGTCCTCGGGCAGGGCGCCATCGGCCTGCCACGCCGCCAACGGCCGGGCGGCTTCCCAGTAGGCAGCCGGGTCACCATCGCGCAGGCTGGCGCGGTTGGCCAGCGCTCGCGCCGGGTCGACCGAGTAGCTGACGTGCCCGCCGCCGAACTCCGCGATCCGCGACCTGGCGTGGTCGAGCGAGACCCAGCCCGATACCCGCTTGCCGTGGGCGTAGGTGCCGGGCGCGGCCAGGTCGAAGGGGCCTGGCGGGCCGTACAGCCCCGAGAGGTCAGCGCGGGTCCTGAGTCCGTCCTCCTCGATCAGCGGCAACCGCTTGGGCAGGGTCAGATGGTGGACGGTGACACGGGCCACGGGGACCTCCAAGGGGCACGAACGGGACCTGCTCGCAGCCGGCGAGGGTAGTCGGCGTAGGCTCGCGCGGTGCTCGCCGACCTCGCTGCCGACCACCCCGGACCGCCGTTGCCGGGGGGACGGGTGCGTGCGGCGACCTCCGCCGACCTCGAAGCCGTGGTCGCCCTCTACGACGCCGCGGCCAGTGCCCGGGGCCACACCAACCCCGTCCGGCACGAGGACCTGCGGATCCGCTGGCTGATGCTCGACGATCCACGCGAGGCCATCGTGGTCGAACGCGCAGGTGAGCAACCACAGCTGTTGGCCTACGCCAGCACCTCGGTGGACCGCGAGACGGACGAGGACGAGGTGACCGTCCACCTCGAGGGCCAGATCCACCCGCGCGCGACCGGGCACGGGCTGGCGAGCTGGGTGCTCGAGCTCGCGGAGCGGGTCGGCGCCGAGCCGAGCGGCCCCGGCGGATCGCCCGCACCCCGGGTGGTCCGGATCCGCACGGCCCTGCTCGATGGCGATGCGGGGGCGCGGGCGTGGTTCGCCCGCCGCGGCTTCGCTGCGGTCCGCCACCTCCTCGAGCTGCGCCTCGACCTGCACGCGCCGCCACCCGCGCCGAGGTGGCCGTCCGGGGTCAGCGTGCGCACCTTCGTCCCGGGTGCCGACGACGAGCTCCTGTGGCGCACCCACCAGGCCGCCTTCGCGGACGTGCCGACCCACCTGCCGATCGCACGCGAGGACTACCTCGCCGACCGCGCTCCCGCCGAGGACCCCGCGCTG
>JAWLDJ010000147.1:0-5116 GCA_041686695.1 Nitriliruptoraceae bacterium | reverse complement strand
GGACAAGACCAAGATCGTCGCGTGGTGCCCCCACTGCTTCAACACGCTCAAGAACGAGTACCCGGACTTCGACGGCAGCTTCGAGGTGCTGCACCACTCCGAGGTGCTCGCCAAGCTGGTCGACGAGGGCCGCCTGGTGGCCACCAACCAGCTCGACAAGCGGGTGACCTACCACGACCCCTGCTACCTCGGCCGCCACAACCAGGTCTACTCCACCCCGCGTCAGGTGGTCAACGCCGTGCCGGGCCTGCAGCCGACCGAGATGACCCGCTGCCGTTCCAACGGGTTCTGCTGCGGCGCCGGTGGTGCCCGCATGTGGATGGAGGAGAACATCGGCAAGCGGGTCAACATGGAGCGCGTGGACGAGGCACTGGAGCTCGACCCCGAACTGATCACCACCGCCTGCCCCTACTGCACCACGATGCTGGAGGACGGCATCGCGCAGAAGACCCAGGAGGGCACGCTCAGCGACGGACAGGTCGAGGTGCTGGACATCTCGGAGGTGCTGCAGCGCGGGCGCATGCTGCCGATGGCGGCCCAGGGGGTCACCGCGACGGCGGCGCCCGCCGAGAACGAGCCCGTCGAGGCCGAGTAGCGGTCAGGTCCGCGGGGCGGGCCGACGGTGCTCGAGCTGCTCGAGCGCAGCGATGAGCAGCGCGGGCTCGTAGCTGCGGACCTGGGACTTCCCGGCGTCCTTGGCTGCGTACATGGCCAGGTCGGCGGCACGGAGCACCGTTTCGGTGCTGTCGCCGTCGGTGAGCATGGCCACACCGACGCTCGCCCCCGTGACGAGGTGGCCGTGCCCGGGCGCGAGGTCGTACGGCTCGCTGAGACGTAGCCGCACCCGCTCGGCGATCAGTTCCGCCTGGTCGCGATCGTCGACCTCGTCGATCAGGATCGCGAACTCGTCGCCGCCCATCCGCCCGGCGGTGTCCGCGGGCCGCAGACAGGCCACGATCCGTCGGGCCGTCTCCTGTAGGAGCCGGTCGCCGGCGCCGTGGCCCAGGCTGTCGTTGACGGTCTTGAAATCGTCGAGGTCGAGGAAGACCACCGCCCCAGCCCGGGGTGCTCGTCGCCGTAACCGGTCGTCGATCCGGATGCGGAACAGCCGCAGGTTGGCCAGTTGGGTCAGCGGATCGTGGAACGCCTGGTGCTCGAGCTCCTCCTCCAACCGCTTCTCGCGGGTGACGTCGACCAGGACGCCACGTCGGAACCGTCGCCCCTGACCGTCGGTGGTGATGGTGAACTGGTCGCTGACCCACACGAGCTCGCCGTCACGGCGGTGGAGACGGTAGGTCAGGGTCAGCGGCTCCTCCGACCACGTGGCGAGATGGGCGCCGTAGCGAGCGAGCACCGTCTCCCGGTCGTCGGCGTGGAGCCGTTCCAGCCACAGCCCCGGTGTGGACGACCACTCCTGCGGCGTGTAGCCGAGGAACTGGTGCAAGCGCGGGCTGACGTACGCCGGTGGCCGGGCCGGATCGGTGTCACCCGCGTAGACCACGGCAGGCACCTGCTCCACCATCCGGCGGTAGCCGGCCTCGGCGGCGGCGAGTTCGGACTGCAGCCGCTGCTGCTCCGTGACGTCCTGCAGCAGTCCGACCGCCAGACGTCCGGACCCGTTCGCGGTCTCGATCGCGGTGACGAGCAGACGCCCCCAGACCACGTGACCATCCCGGTGCAGGAACCGCTTGTCGAGGTCGAACCGGTCGATCTCACCCGCCATGAGCTGCGCGAACAGCTCGTCGTTGTGGGCGAGGTCGTCCTGGTGGGTGAACGCCCGGTAGTCCAGCGTCGCGAACTCGGCTTCCGAGTACCCGAGCATCTGGCGCAGAGCGTCGTTGGTCACCACGGTCCGCCCCGCGCGATCGACGATACCCACCCCGATCGGGGCCAAGGAGATGATCCGGGCCAGCAGTTCCGGGGAGGCGCCCACCAGCGCCGAGACCGCATCGAGCGCGCCCGTCGGCGCCGTCGGCAGCTCTCCCGTCACTGCGGCTCCCCCTGTGCCCCCGAGCGCTGCGCTCCGCCCCCGCACGCGGGCGCCGATCCTACGACCTGCAGCGTAGGCGACGGGGCCGACCGGGCACGCGAGGGTGGCGGTACCGTCGCCGCCCGGCCCGCAGCCTGGGCAGCGACGACGGGACGTCGAGAGGAGGGACCAGCAGCGGTGCGACCGACCGACGAACACCTCGACGAGGTGGCGACCGACCGGGCCGACCGTGTGGCCGAGCGCCTGGCGGTCCCCGTCCTGATCGCGGCGCTGGCCAGCGTGCCGGCGGTCTTCCTGACGCTGTTCGACGCGCCGTACGCGACGATCGGCAACGGTCTCAACACGCTGTCGGGGGCGGTCCTCATCGCCGAGACGCTGGTGCTGTTCGCCGTCTCGGAGCACCGTCTGGCGTGGCTGCGACGCAACCGGTGGCTGGTGCTGCTCACGGTGGCGGTCGTCCCCGCGGTGCTGTTCGCGGTGGGGCCGGTCCAACTGCTGCGACTGACCAGGGTGGCGCAGGCGGTCCGTGTGATCGGCGCCGTCCGCATCATCCGGGTCGCGCGGATCGTGAAGGCGGGCCGCATCCTGCGCGAGCGCGCCGAACTCGACACCCGGTGGCAGCGGCTGATCGCGGTCGGGGTCACCCTGCTCGCCGCGGCGTTCGCCGGCATCGTGCTGGCCGATCCGACCTCCGCATCGGGCGGGGTGCTGCGCCGCGCCGTCGACATGGTGGGCATCCCGGGTGTCCTCGCGGGCGGGGGCATCCTCGGCATCGCCACCTACGTGGTACGCACGAACCAGGCCTCCAGCTCTCGGGCTGCCAACGTCGAGCGTGAGCGGTCGAAGGGTGCATCGGGGTAGGGAGAGCCATCGTCACCGCCGCCGGTGACGATGGCCGGTGCTCTCATCAGCGGCGACTCGACCACTGTCGAGCCGTCGAGGCGGCCGCTCAGTGGCGGAGCAGGCCACGTTCGTCCAGCCAGGTATCGAGTCGGTCGCCGGGCGCCCCCATCGAGACCGCGATGGTGCGTAGGTCGTCGGTCCGCAGGCTGAGCACCTGGCCGCCGTAGTCGTCCCTGAGCCACTGCACGTGTTGGACGAGACGCAGCAAGGGCGCGAGCTCGGGGTCGTCGGACCGCTGCTGGAGTTCCTGGACGTCGACCGCCAGGTTGCCTTCGCGCCGCGGCGCCCGGGGCGATGCGTCCTCGGGGAGCAGCTCGGCCACAGGCACCTCGTAGAAGCCGGCCAGCGCCGCCAGCCGGTGCGCCGACACCGCGCGATCACCGCGCTCGTACGATCCCACGACGACCGCCTTGAACCGGCCCTCGCTGCGCTCCTCGACGTCCTGCAGCCGCAGCCCCTGGGCACGCCGCACGGCACGCAGCCGCGCGCCGAGCCGTTCCTGGTAGCTGCCAGGAGCCGGATCAGCTCCCGTCCCATCCAGGGGCTCGGCCTCGATGTCCTCGGACGTGGCGGTCATCGGTGCCTCCCAGTGGCGGACAACGACCTCACCCGTGGTAAGCGCCCCGCCCGCGCGCCAGGTCACGGGCGGTCGCCCGAAGGTGCGTCGAGCGCTCACCGACGGCACGCTGCGCGACCATGGCAACATGCAGATGACGCACCGTGGTTTCGAGCTCGCTCTCGGTGACCGCTCCGGGAACGCGCTACCCACGCATCGCTGGCCGCCGCCAGGACACGGGTCAGCTCCGCATACCCGGCACCGGTTCCACGAGAAGCCCCCGGCGCGGGGACGCCGGGGGCCGGTCGATCCAGGGCAGGGGACCTGCGTCACCGAAGGGGACGGACGACGACGCTGGCTGGCGCGAGGCCGATCCTGGATCCACGCTCGTGGTGCGGCGAGATCGGGGTCTGGGGTGACCCCTCTCCGCCATCTCCAAAGGTAGGCGTCGGGTGACTGACTGTCACCTGTCGTGCGCGGATTTCCCTGAGATAGCCACGCTCCGCGCCTGCGCACGCCTGATCGACACTCTGCGTGAGCATCCGGACCGAGGCCTGCCGATGGCATGAGCGATGAGCGCACGAGCGGCGCCCGCGCACGGTGACCCCGTGGCATCCACCTCGCAACGTTGCCCGCGCCGCGCCACCGGCCAGTAGGTGGGATCACCGCTGCGCCCTACGGATCCGCCCGGCGGCAAGGCGTCGGCGCCGCACCCGCCAGCCGCGTGGCCGGTCAGCCGCGTAGCCGGTCAGCTGCGCAGCACGTTGCCGAAGATCAACCAGGCCAGCAACGTCTTCGCGGCCAGACTGAGGACGATGTAGGCGTACTCGCCGAAGACGTAGTCCTTCCAGCGACCGATCTGGGCGTACTGCAGCGCCATGTTCAGCGCGAACGTGAAGAACAGCACGAACTGGACCCCGTAGATCGCGTACACGAAGCCCGGCACCTCGCCCCCACCAGCGAACAGGTAGTAGCCGAGGATCCCCCACGGCACCACACCGGCGAAGGTGCCGTACCAGAACGCGGACCAGTCGGCGCCCTTGCCGGGCTTCTCCGTGCGCTCCCACAGCAGGCCGAACAGGATCATCGAGGTGTTGAGTGCGAAGATCGCCACCACCGCCGCGAGGTCCCAGATGCCGACGAACGCCGCGATCAGCACGATCATGATCGAGGAACTGATGGAGTACTCGATCCAGCGGGCGTAGTTCTCCTGCTTGTCCAGTTGACGCTCGTACCAGTCCTTGATCCCTGGAAGCGTCATCAGCAGGTGATCGGCCGCCGCGAAGAAGACGAACACCGCCACGAGCACGGCGATCGGTAGCTCGAACACCACCTCCGGGACGGCCTGCTGCTGCTGGATCGGATCGTCGGCCAGGAAGGTGGCCAGCACCGGCAAGGTCAGGTCGTTGGCCAGCGCCAACAGGACGATGCCCTGCGCCAGGTGGATGAGCCCGACGCCGAGGTTGAAGCGACGCAAGCGCGCGTAGCGGGTGGCCTTGTCCGGCATGGTCGTCGTCGAGCTCATGGATGGTCCTTCACCGCGCACGGAGGAAGATTGCATCAGGCAGGCACCGTAGCTTCGGAGCCCTCGGACTCCTGGGCCGCCTGGTCACCGTCCCCGCGCCCTGCTCGTACGCGGCGCCTTCGCGCAGCGCTCCACGCCCCCC
>JAWLDJ010000146.1:2387-5142 GCA_041686695.1 Nitriliruptoraceae bacterium | reverse complement strand
CCGATCGTGGTCAACGACGCCCGCGGGTTCTTCACCTCGCGGGTCATCGGGACCTTCCTCAACGAGGCCGTCGCCATGCTCGGTGAGGGCATCCACCCGGTGCGGATCGAGCGCGCGGGCGAGCAGGCCGGCTACCCGGCCCCGCCGTTGCAGCTGATGGACGAGCTGACCCTGACCCTGCCGCGCAAGATCGAGGCCGAGCGCCGCGCCGCGGTCGAGCGCGACGGGATCGACTACGAGCGCCACCCCGCCTACGAGCTGCTGGACACGATGGTGGAGGTCCACGGCCGCGAGGGGCGCTCTTCCGGCGCCGGGTTCTACGACTACGACGACGACGGTCGGCGCACCGGGCTGTGGCCGGGCCTGCTGGAGCACGTCACCAGCGGTGACAACGAGGTGCCGCTCACCGACCTCGAGGAGCGCATGCTGTTCGCCGAGGCGCTCGAGACGGTGAAGTGCTTCGACGAGGGGGTCATCGAGACCTTCGAGGACGCCAACATCGGCTCGCTCTTCGGGATCGGCTACCCGGCCTGGACCGGCGGCGTGGCGCAGTACATCGACCAGTACCCCGGTGGGACGACGGGCTTCGTGGGGCGGTGCAAGGAGCTCGCTGATACCTACGGGCAGCGGTTCCAGCCGCCGGTCAGCCTGCTGGCCAAGGCGGAGACCGGGGAGCCCCTGCGGCCGCGCGCCTGATCCGTCACCGGCTGCACGCGGGCCGGCCCACCGTCGGGTGGCCACGCTCTGGCGAGGTCACGGCGTAGGGTGACCGCGTCCGGTCCACCGTCGACCTGCTCGGAGCGCCCGTGGAGACCTCGCGATCCACCCTGACCACCCGTGACGGCGTCGAGGTGGTGGTGCACCGTCACCTGCCGGATGGCGCGGTACGCGGGGTGGTGCACGTCGCGCACGGGATGGCCGAGCACGCCCGGCGCTACGACCACCTCGCCGAGGCCCTGACCGAGGCCGGGCTCGCCGTGTACGCCGAGGACCATCGTGGGCACGGCGAGTCGGCCGCGACCGAGGACGACCTGGGGTACTTCGCCAAGCGTCGTGGCTGGGCGCTGGTGCTCGACGACCTGCACCGGGTCACGCTGCGCGCCAGAGCGGAGCAGCCGGACGTCCCCGTCGTGCTGTTCGGGCACTCCATGGGCTCCTTCCTGGCCCAGCAGTACCTGTTCACCTTCCCCGGTGAGGTGGACGCCTACGTGCTGTCGGGCTCGAGCGGACCGGTGGGACCGCTCGGTGAGGCGGGGGCGGTGGCGGCCCGGGCCGAGCGGGCACGGCTGGGTCCGCGCGGGCGCTCGGACGTCCTCGACCGCCTGGTGTTCGGGGCGTACAACCGGCCCTTCGAGCCGGCGAGGACGCGGTTCGACTGGCTGTCCCGGGACGAGGACCAGGTCGACGCCTACATCGCGGATCCGCACTGCGGCTTCGTGCCGACGACCCAGATGTACCTCGATGTCTTCTCGGGCCTGCGCGTGATCGGGCAGACCGAACGGGTACGTGCGGGCGCGCGATCCGACACCCCGGTCTACGCGTTCGCCGGCAGCGAGGACCCGGTCGGCGGTGCCGCCGGCATGGCCGCACTGCTCGAGCACTACCGCAGCGCCGGGCTGACGGCGGTCGACCACCGGATCTACCCGGGTGGCCGGCATGAGATGCTCAACGAGACCAACCGCGACGAGGTCGTTGCCGACGTGCTCGCCTGGATCGAGGCACAGCTGCGCTGAGCATCGCGGTCCCCGCGCGGCCTCGCGGCGTGCGGGCCTGGTGATCGCACGCCCGTGCGCCCGCGCGGCCTCAGGCCACCCCGGCGAAGCCGAGCATCGACGGGAGCACCGTCCCGAACAGGTAGCCGGCGATGCCGGCGACCGCCGCCAGCGCCACGATCTCCAGCCCCGACCACAGCCACCACCTCGCCGTCCACCGTGACTTGACCACACCGATCGCGAAGAGCACGAGGCCGGTGAACACGGTCGCGAGCGTGAGTGCGGTGACGCCCTCGGTGAACAGGAACGGCAGGATCGGAGGCACGGCACCAGCGGCGAAGGCGCCCCCCATCACCACGGCCCCCCGCAGCGGGCTGCCCTCCGCGTCGGCCTGCTCGTCGCTGCTGAGGCCGAGTTCCTTGGCGAGCATGGTGGCCAGCAACGAGCGGGGGTAGCGGGCGATCACGGCGGCGGTCTCCCAGGCCACCTCGCTGTCCACGCCCTCCTGCATGAACAGGTAGGCGACCTCGGCCTCCGACTCGAAGGGACGCTCCTGCACCTCGTGCCACTCGCGCTCGATGTGGGAGCGCTGGATCTCCGCCTGGCTCTTGCTCCCCATGTACTCGCCGATGGCCATGGAGAAGATGCCGGCCATGGCGGAGGCGAACCCGGCCACCAGGACAGCGAGGTTGTCGGTGGTGGCGCCGGCCACGGTGGCCACCACGGCCAGCGTGGATACCAGGCCGTCCTGCGCGCCGAAGACGAGTTCCCGGAACTCACCCAGCAGCGACACCCAGCGACGTTCCTCGTCGATGTGGGCCGCGATGTGCTCGAGCGGGTAGTCGCGCGCCGAGCTGGCGTCATCGGGGAGCGGTGGTCCTGCCATGGTGGTCTCGCTGGCCGGGTCGTCGACGAACTCGTCCCAAGCGTAGGACCACCGCTGTGGACGGTGGTCGTCACGCGCTCTCGGTGCCCGTAGGGTCCGGGTGACGCCGTCGCGCGAGGAGCCACGCCGTGTCACAACTGACGCTGGAACCGCTCGA
>JAWLDJ010000146.1:0-2287 GCA_041686695.1 Nitriliruptoraceae bacterium | reverse complement strand
GACAGCTTCAACGCCTACCTGCAGCGCATCGGGGCCGAGCGCCCGCCCGTCCGTGAGACGTGGCCGGGTCTCGAGCGGCTGCGCTGAGGCGGCGGCCGGTGTGCCCTTGAGCGCTCAGCGACTGACCGGACCGGCCGCCCCGGAGGCCTCCCAGCGAACGACGGTGCCGAGGCGGTCAGCGAGGTCGCCCAGGGTGAGCGCAGGCTGCCCGGGCGCCTCCTCCCAGTGGTCGAGGCAGGCCGGTCGCAGCTCCAACCAGTCCCTGAGGCTCGGATCGCCGAGGTAGGGGTTGCCGGCCCCGCTGAAGGGGCTGGCGATCTGCCGGGGACGGGCGATCAGTCCCGAGGCCTGGCGGTCGACCCCGCCGGCGGCGCATGCCACACACCGGTCGGGGACACCGACCTCCAGCACCCGCTGCCGCTCCGCGCGGTACCCCAGCTCGTACTCGAGGACCACGCCGGAGAGCTCCACGTCGAGGCGCACGCTCAGCGGATCGGCCCGTCGGGCCCAGCTCGACTCCTGGGACAACTGCCGTGACTCGACATCGGACCGCATCGCGTAGAAGCCGCACCGGCACGTCGGGGACGGGGTCGGGCAGCCGCGCGGGCACGTCGCCTGCGCGTTCACCTCGTACCGACTGCCGGCGGTCAGGCCGGTGAGGGTGGCCTCGGTACCGTCCGGCGAGAGGCGGACGTGGGCACGCTTGACCGCGCGGATCGGCTCGTCGAGCGCGGCGTCCTCGAGCTCGCTGTCGGGCAGCGTCCGTTCCTCGCCGCTGGCGACCCACAGCAGGACGAAGATGACGCCGAGCAGCAGCAGGAACACCAGGATGGGCGGCATCGCCCGTCAGCCCTGGTGTGCGGACCCCGTCTCGTCCGGCCGGTCGATCACCCGCAGAGGTGGCAGCTCATCGTCCGCGACCTGCCGGGCCGGGGTGCGGGGCGACGCGTCGAACCCGGCGTCGTCACCCCGAGTGCGGACCACCGCGGCGGGCTCGTCCCGCCCGGTGACGATGAGACGGCGGCGTAGCTTGCCGAGGTTCATCCGGAGCTCCTGGGGTCGATTGCCACGAGGGTACGGCCCCGCGCCGCCGCCCACCACCCCCCGAGGTCTCGCCGCCCACCACCCCCCCGAGGTCTCTGGGGTGGCGGGGGCGCGGGGGGGCGTCTCAGGCGTCGATGACCGGGACCCGGCGCATGGCGTCGGCGACCGCCTCCGCCGGGTACTCGTGGTCCTGCAGCGCACCCGAGAGGTAGGCGTCGTAGGCGGCCATGTCGAAGTGGCCATGGCCGCACAACGCGGTGAGGATCACCTTCTCCTCACCGGTCTGCTTGCAGGCCTCGGCCTCGCGCATCGCCGCCGCGATCGCGTGCGTGGGCTCCGGCGCGGGCACGATGCCCTGCGTGCGAGCGAAGGTCAGCGCCGCCTCGAAGCAGTGGCTCTGGTCGATCGACTCCGCCTCGAACAGCCCCAGCTCGTACATGTGGGACAGCAGCGGCGACATCCCGTGGTAGCGCAGGCCCCCGGCGTGGATCGGGTCGGGGATGAAGTCGTGGCCGAGCGTGTGCATCTTCATCAGCGGGGTCATCCCGGCCACGTCGCCGAAGTCGTAGCGGTACTCGCCCTTGGTCAGCGACGGGCAGGCCGACGGCTCCACGGCCAGGATGTGCGGGTCCATCCGCCCGGCGAGCTTCTCGCGCAGGAACGGGAAGAACAGCCCGGCGAAGTTCGAGCCGCCCCCGGTGCAGCCGACGATCAGGTCGGGTGTGTCACCGACCTTGGCCATCTGCAGCAGCGCCTCCTCACCGATCACGGTCTGGTGCAGCAGCACGTGGTTGAGGACGCTGCCGAGCGCGTACTTGGTGTCCTCGTCGGCGACGGCGGCCTCGACGGCCTCGGAGATCGCGATCCCGAGCGAGCCGGGCGAGTCGGGGTGCTCGGCGAGGATCGCGCGTCCGGCCTCGGTCAGCTCCGAGGGCGAGGAGTGGACCGTCGCGCCCCACACCCGCATCATCGACGCGCGGTAGGGCTTCTGGGTGAAGGACGCGGCGACCTGCCACACCTCACAGCCGAGCCCGAACTGGGCCGTGGCGAAGGCCAGCGCCGAGCCCCACTGGCCGGCGCCGGTCTCCGTGGTCAGCCGCTGCACGCCCTCGGCGGCGTTGTAGTAGGCCTGGGGGACGGCGGTGTTCGGCTTGTGGCTGCCGGCGGGGGAGACGCCCTCGTACTTGAAGTAGATCCGCGCCGGGGTGTCGAGCGCCTTCTCGAGGTTGCGCGCCCGGTACAG
>JAWLDJ010000145.1:0-5213 GCA_041686695.1 Nitriliruptoraceae bacterium | reverse complement strand
TGGGACTAGCGTGCCGGCCCGCAGGAGGGTGCGGGTGACAGCGTTCGGTGTCGAGACGGCGAGGTGGCTGACCTCCTCGGCGGGGCGGTCAGCGGTCGCCTCCGCCACGCGACAGCTCGACGACGGTGCCGATGAGCTGGCGGTGGCCGGCGGGCTCCGGACGGTGTCGGCGGACGCCGAGCGACGTGCCGCCGTGCTCGAGGCAGCCGCCGCCCGTCGTCGCGCTCGGCAACGGTGGCCAGGAGCCGACGATCTGCTGTTCACCCGGGAGGCGCTCGAGCAGGCGAGCGATCCCCGCCTCGCGGTGCACCGGGCCGGACGACTCCTCGCCGAACTCCACCACCGGTCGATGACGCCGGACACGGTCGTCGACCTGTGCGCCGGGGTCGGCGGTGACGCGATCGCTCTGGCCCGCGCGGCATCCGGGCGGGGGGTGCGGGTGTTGGCGATCGACACCGACGCCGCTCGTCTGCTGCTGCTCGCGCACAACGCCGAGGTCGCCGGCGTGCAGATCTCGACGCGCGTGGCGGACGCGCTCACGGTCGAGCTGCCCCCGGGATCGGTCCTGCACGCCGATCCGTCCCGACGACGCAACGGCCGCCGTGTCCGCCGGTTGAGCGAGTACGTCCCCTCGGTCCCGGCGCTGCTCGCCGCCCACCCGGATGCGGCGGCGTGGGCCCTGGCCCTCGCCCCGGGAGTGGACGTCGAGGATCCGGACCTCCCCGAGGACATCGAGGTGGAGTACGTCCAGCTCGGTCGGGCACTCGTCGAAGCCACCGTGTGGATCGGCGGCACGACGACGGGCACCACCGGGACCATGACCACCCAGGCAACGGTGGGGAACCCGGGCGACCCGGGCAACCGGGGCGACGTCGGGAACCCGGGTCCAGCGGCCGAGCGCCCGACGGCTGGGCAGCGACGCGCACGGGCCACGTTGCTCACCGATCACGAGGTGGCGGGCACCCGTGCCGGCGTCCCCGCCTCGCGCGTTCGACTCCCGGTCGGGGTGCTCGGGCACTTCCTCGTCGAGGTGGCACCCGCCGCCGTGCGGGCACGGCTGCACGACGAGCTCGGGCGGGAACTCGGGGCCAGACGCCTCTCGGCACATCGTGCCCTGTTGACCTGTGACAGCGAGCCGCCTGCGGCGCCGTGGTACCGGGCCCGAGCTGTCCTCGCCGAGCTCTCCGCACGCCCGCGGGCGGTCCGTCGGTGGCTGCAGGACCACGAGGCGGCCACCGGCACCGCTCCAGCGGTGGAACTCGTCCTGCACGGCGTCAGGGCGGACCCGGAACAGCTGTGGCGTGACCTCGGCCGGCCCCGGCGCGGCCCGCGAGGACTCAGGCTCGAGTTCATCCGCCGTGACCATGACAGCATCACCGTGGTGACGGGTCCGTCGCCCTCGTGGTAGCGACGGCCGTGGCCGGTGCGGGATGTACCGACATCGCACCTGGCAGGTAGACTGGGGACATGGATGACATGACGACCAAGCCAGGTGCAGGTTCGACCGCCGTTGCGGATGTTCCGGAGCGGCGTTCCTGCACGCGCTGCGATGGCGAGCAGCGGCTCGTGAGCGGTGGTGAAGGCTTCGGCAAGTACCACTGCGACCGGTGTGGCCTGACCGTCGGATTCGATCTCGAGGCGAACCCAGCCGAGTTCCTCATCGACCGCGGGCAGCCGGGCCGGTACTCCAAGGAGCTCTACAGCAGCCGTCTGGTGCGTTCCGAGCACCGACTGCCGTGAGGCCGGCGCCCGGCGCACGGACGTGGACCTCGCCGCCGGTCGGTTGGGGATGCCGCTGAGCCGTCATGGGCACCACTCGACCGGCACCACTCGACCGGCACCACTCGACCGGCGCCGCTCGACCGGGTGCCGGGGGTCGGCGGCTCCGGGGATAGCCTCGGCGGCCATGGCCACCGTCCACTGCACCGACTGCAACGCGACGTTCACCCCCCGCGCTGAGCTCCTGGAGCGTTACCCGGGCTGGACGCCGTCACGTTGCCCTGCCTGTTTCCGCGCGCAGCGGGGCGGTGCTGGCGCCGGGACGTCCGAACGCCCGCGCAGCGCCAGCCGTGACCCTCGGCCCTCCCAGCGGCAGGCCACGCCGCGGGGCGGCAGTGGCCGGGGCGGGCACACCACGTCCCGGCGTGGCGGCCGGGAGGAGCACCTGACGGTGGCCGAGGTGCTCGAGCGCTACCACGACGGGCCCGACACCGGGGTGTTCACCGACGGCTCAGCGATCCCCAATCCCGGACCGGGTGGCTGGGGGGCGGTCTACGTCCGGGACGGCGAGGTGGTCGCGGAACAGCACGGCTACGAGCCCGCGACGACGAACAACCGCATGGAGCTGCGCGCCCTCCAGGCCGCCGTGGAACTGGTGCCCGACGGCACCCCGGCGAGGATCTACACCGATTCCAACCTGGCCGTGCGCACGCTGACGGAGTGGGCCGCCGGGTGGGAGCGGCGGGGCTGGCGACGCAGGACGGGACCGGTCGAGAACCTCGATCTCGTCCAGCCGCTGTACGAGCAGCTCAGGAACCGCCCCGAGCTCGAGCTGGTGTGGATCAAGGCCCATGCCGGCAACCGGTGGAACGAGTACGCGGACGCCCTGGCCACCGCGTGGGCGCGCGACGAGCTCTGAGCCCACCACGCCGCCCACCATGCACGCGGGCGCGCCACGAGCTCAGAGCCCACCACGCCGCCCACCACGCGGGCCCCGGAACCTCGAGCCCGGCGCGGCACCGACCCGGGTTCCCTCCGGGCCTACACGTCGCGTGACCACGGGTGTAGCTTGGGAGCATGACCCCGTTCTCCAGGCTCCGATGACCACCACCAAGCTGATCGGCGCTCCGTTACGAGGGCCGGTCGAGCCTCATCTGCTCGCCGCCCTGTGGCGCTGGGCGGACCAGGAGCCCGACCGAGAGCTGTTGGCGTCACGGGAGGGCGAGACCTTCGTCAGCCACACCGCGGCAGCGGTCCGTGACCGGATCAGAGCGATCGCCGGCGGGCTGATCGCGCGCGGCATCGCCCCCGGCGACCGGGTCGCCCTGCTGTCGAGGACCAGCATCGGGTGGGTCGAGGCCGATCACGCCATCCTGGCCGCCGGCGCCGTCACCGTCCCGATCTACGACTCGAGCTCGGGCTCGCAGATCGAACGCATCGTTGCCGATTCGGGCGCAGCGCTGGTGTTCGTCGAGACCCCGGCCCAACGCGAACTCGTGCAGGCGTCCACGGGTGGTCGAGCCGACGCGCCGCCCGTGCTCGCGATCGCGGAGGGGGCGCTCGATGATCTGGTGACCGCTGGTGCCGACCACCTCGACACCGTCGAGCAGCGGATCCGGCAGCTGGACGGGGACCACCTCGCCGCCTTGATCTACTCGTCGGGGACCACCGGCCAGACCAAGGGCTGCGAGCTGACCCACGCCAACCTGTGTCACAACACGCGACAGACCGTGGAGCAGGCGCCGCAGCTGTTCACTCCCGGGGCGCGCACGCTGGTGTTCCTGCCGCTCGCGCACGCGTTGGGACGCATCCAGGTCCACGCGGCGCTCGACCAGGGGGTCCTGACCGGGTTCGCGTCCGGCATCCCGGAGCTGCGCGAAGAACTCCTGCTGTTCCGACCCACCTTCATCGTCGCGGTGCCTCGGATCTTCGAGAAGGTCTACGACGGGGCGCGCGGTCGCGCCCTCGATGCCGGACGTGCGGCGGTGTTCGACCGTGCGATGAGTGTCGCGGTCCGCTGGTCGCAGGCGAAGACCTCCGGTCGACGACCCCTCGGGCTGCGGCTGCAGCACCTGCTGTTCGATCGGCTGGTGTACGGCCGCATCCGGCAGGCCTTCGGGGGGCAGCTCGGCCTGGCCATCTGTGGTGGGGCGGCGCTCAGCGGCGACCTCGCCCGGCGTTTCGACGGGATGGGGATCGCCATCGCGCAGGGCTACGGCCTCACCGAGGCAGCCCCGATCGTCTCGGGCGGTCCGTCCGAGCAGCCCGACCACGACAGCGTGGGCCAGGTCTATCCCGGCACGACCGTCAGGATCGCCGAGGACGGTGAGTTGCTCGTCCAGGGGCCACAGGTCTTCCGCGGCTACTGGAACGCACCCGAAGCCACGGCGGCGACGCTCGTCGACGGGTGGTTGCACACCGGTGACCTGGGAACCGCGACCGAGCGAGGCGACCTGGTCATCACCGGGCGCAAGAAGGAGATCATCGTCACCGCCGGTGGCAAGAACATCCTGCCGGGCCCCTTGGAGGATCGGGTCCGCGCCCACCCGCTGGTCGATCAGTGCGTGGTGATCGGCGAAGGGCGGCCCTTCATCGCAGCGCTGGTGTTCCTGAACGACGAGGAGGTCCAGCGCTGGCGTGCCCGCCAGACCTCGAGCGAGACGGCCGGTGACCGGCTGCAGCGCGGTGGGCGACCACGGGACGGGGCCGCTGCCTCGGCCTCCGGCGAGGTCGACGCTCCGCGGTCCGTTGAGGTCGACGCTGCCGGGTCCGGCGAGGTGGAGGTGGAGACACACCCGACCAGCGAGGTGGACACACCCCCGACCGGCGAGCACTGGCAGCCCTCCGCCGTGACCACGTCCGGCCTCGAGGCCGAGGTGGAACCCGACCTCCGCGCGGAGATCGACCTGGCCATCGCCGTGGCGAACGAAGCGGTATCCCGCGGCGAGGCGATCCGCACCTACCGCATCGTCCGCGATGCCCTCAGGATCGAGACCGGCGATCTCACGCCCACCCAGAAGCTGCGGCGCGCCAGCATCGCCGAGCGCTTCGAACCGGTGATCACGTCGATCTACGGCTGAGGCTCTAGCAGCGGCCGTGCGGCCGACCGACCATCGACCGGGGCCGACGTCCAGCCGGGGTGACGGCCGCCCCGTCAAACGCCGCGGGATCAGCCCCAGCCCAGTGCGCGCAGCGCCGCGGTGACGCCGGCACCCACGAGCACCACGACCCCGAAGTGGGCGCGCAGCGCCACGGCAACCGCAGCCGCCGCGAGGCCCCCGATACGGGCGTCGAGCACGAGCTGGGCGCCGTCGACCACGGTCTGGGTCGCGACCAGGGCCGCCAGGAGCCCGGCTGGCAGGAGGTTCGCCAGTCGGTCGAGCCACGGGGGGAGCTCGCGTCCGGCTGCCGCGAACGGACCGACCGCTTTCATCAGGTAGGTGCCGACGGCGAGAACCAGCAGCGCGATGATGGTCATGCGGACCGCCTGCGCT
>JAWLDJ010000144.1:0-5438 GCA_041686695.1 Nitriliruptoraceae bacterium | reverse complement strand
CTGGATGAACGAGACCTGGGTCGGCGCCACCCCGCTGCCGATGTTCCACGGTGCCGACGGTCCGGACTGCTTCTTCCACAAGCAGGCCACCTGGATCGCCGACTTCTTCCTCGCCGACCCCAACGCCGACCCTGACGACACCGAGGCCGAGCGGCTCCAGCCCGGCACCGATGCGAAGTTCTTCGTGCTGCCTCCCATCGAGGAGGAGTACGGGACCCCCGTCCTCGGCGCCGCCGACCAGTTCGTGATGTTCGAGGACCGCGACGAGGTCCGGGCTCTGATGGAGTACCTGGCGACCACCTCGGCGGTCGAGCCGATGATCGCCGCAGGCGGGTTCATCTCCCCGAACCAGCGGGTGCCCGACGAGTGGTACCAGGACTACTCGTCACGGACCGCTGCGGACATCCTCGCCGCCGCGAGCGTCCTGCGTGACGACGCGTCCGATGGCATGCCGGCCCCGGTCGGCTCCGCCTTCAACTCGGCCATGGTCAACTGGATCCAGGCCGAGGGTGACAACACCTCCGAGATCCTGGCCGACCTCGACGAGGTCGACTGGGAGGGGGAGGAGTAGGTCACGTCACGCTCCCGGGCGCCTCGGTCGGCATCTCGCCGGTCCGGGGTCCCCGGGCCACCCGGGGCGGCGGTGCGGCCGGTGGCCACACACCCGGCCACGCTGCCGCCCCGGCACCCAGCCAGCCCCGCACCCCAGGACCCAGCGCGTCCCGCACCCCGGCGCCCCAGCTCGCCGCCGCTCCGGCACCGGCGCACCCCGTACCGGCGTCCCCGACACACCAGCACATCGGCAAGGAGAACGTCCATGCCCGTCGAGACCCGGGCCGAAGCCACCCAGCGGACCGCGCCGACGCCCGGCCGCTCGGTCGCCGCGATCGCGGTGCTGCTCGCCATCGTCGCCGTGCTGTGGTGGAGCGTCGGCTTCCTGGCCGATCCCACCGCGGTCGACCGCGTGGTCGCCGGGATCCTCTCTCTGATCGGTGCTGACGGCGCCGCCACCGTCATCGAGCAGCGTGGCCTGACCCCGGTGTCCCAGAAGCTCGGCTCGGCGGTGGTCGCGCTGGTGGTCGGGGTCGTGGGGGTGTGGGCGCTGTTCATCGCGGCCAACCGTGCCATCGACGCCACCTTCGGACTGCGGACCCGCGAGAAGATCCGGCCATGGCTGTTCGTCGGCCCCGGGATCGGCCTGATCTTCCTGTACCTGCTGCTGCCGATGGTCGGCACCATCTACGAGAGCTTCACCGACAGCGATGGTGCGTTCACGCTCTCGCACTACCAGTTCGCGCTCACCGACCCGTCGATGCTCCTGGCCTTCCGCAACAACGTGCTGTGGCTGGTGTTCGGTACCACCGGCAGCGTGCTGATCGGTGTCGGGTTCGCAGCGCTGGTGGACCGTGTCAAGCGCGAATCGCTGGCCAAGAGCTTCATCTTCCTGCCCCTGTCCATCTCCTTCGTGGGCGCGAGCGTCATCTGGCGGTTCGTCTACGCCTGGCAGCCCGAAGGGCAGCCCCAGACGGGGCTGGTCAACGCCATCATCACCGGCCTCGGCTTCGAGCCCGTCCCGATCCTCTCGCTCAGCCCACTGAACACCTTCGCCCTGATCGTGGTGATGATCTGGCTGCAGACCGGGTTCGCGATGGTGATCTTCTCCGCGGCCATCAAGTCCGTACCGAGCGAGGTCATCGAAGCCGCCCGGCTCGACGGCGCGGGCGAGTTCGTGATCTTCCTGCGCATCATCCTGCCGATGATCCGCGGGACGGTCCTGACCGTCGCGACGGCGATCTTCATCGCGATCCTGAAGGTCTTCGACATCGTGTGGGTCATGGGCCGGGGTGGCAACTTCGACACCGAGGTCGTGGCCACCCGCATGTTCAAGGAGATGTTCCAGTTCCAGAACTTCGGACGCGCCAGCGCCCTGGCGGTGCTGCTCCTGCTGGTCGTGGTCCCCGCCATGGTCGTCAACATCCGCAACATGAACCGGCAGGGGGTGGGAGCGTGATGGCCACCGGTTCCGCGTCACCCAGGGAGGCATCCGCATGAGCGTCACGGCTCCGAGGACCGTCGAGGCACCACCCCAGACCCAGCTCGCAACGCGCGCCCCGCGTCGGATCGCGTGGCGCCGCCGCGGCGACGACGGCCCGACACGGGTGCCGGGGCAGCGTTCGCTGCTCGTCCGCGCCCTCGTGGCGGTCATCGTCGTGGTGTGGTCGCTGCCGACCATGGGACTGCTGATCAGCTCGTTCCGACCGGCGGCGGAGATCTCCACGACCGGCTGGTGGACGGTGTTCGCGCACCCGTTCGAGGTCACCCAGTGGACCCTCGAGAACTACGCCGGCGTCCTCGCCGAGCAGGGCATGTTCGATGCCTTCGTCAACTCGGTGGTCATCGCGATCCCGGCGACGGTGATCCCGATCAGCCTCGCCGCCTTCGCGGCCTACGCCTTCGCCTGGATCGACTTCCCCGGCCGCAAGCCGCTGTTCGCGCTGGTGGTGGGGTTGCTCGTGGTCCCGCTCCAGATGACCTTCATCCCGCTGCTGGAGCTGTACGTGCGCTGGGACCTGACGGGCACCTACCTCGGGACCTGGCTCGCGCACACCGGGTTCGGGCTGCCCATGGCGGTGTTCCTGCTCTACAACTACATCGCGGATCTGCCCAAGGAGATCCTGGAGTCGGCCTACGTGGACGGGGCGAGCCACTTCGCCGCCTTCACCCGCCTGGTCCTGCCCCTGGCGGCGCCGGTCCTGGCCGCTTTCGCCATCTTCCAGTTCCTGTGGGTGTGGAACGACTTCCTGGTCGCCTTCGTGTTCCTCGGGACCTCGTCGGACGTGGCCGTGCTCACGGCGCAGCTGCAGCAGCTGGTCGGCACCCGCGGTGAGTCGTGGCACCTGCTGACCGCCGGTGCCTTCGTGTCGATGGTCGTCCCGCTGGTGGTGTTCCTGGCCATGCAGCGGCACTTCGTGCGTGGGCTGTTGACCGGTGGGGTCAAGGGGTGAGCACGGAAGGCTCCGCGCCGTCGACCGACGGCCACCTGCTGCGGGCGTTCGAGGGCCTGCATGCTCCGCCAGCCCTGCTGGCCGAGATCGCCGCCGGTGGCGTGCCCGGCGTCACGCTGTTCCGCGCGAGCAACGTCGAGTCGTTGGCACAGGTCCGCGAGCTCGTGGCGGAGCTGCAGGCAGCCCGGCCGGCCGAGGCACCACCGCTGATCGTCGCGATCGACCAGGAGGGCGGGCAGTTCCTCGGTCTCGGCCCGGAGACGACCCCGTTCGCCGGCAACCTCGCCCTCGGCGCGGTCGGTGACCCCGACCTCGCCGAGCAGGTGGGCGCGGCGATCGGGGCGGAAGCCGCGGCGGTCGGCATCAACGTCGTGTACGCCCCGATGTGTGACCTGGTCACCGAGCTCGCCAACCCCTCGCTCGGGCTGCGCAGCTTCGGGGACGATCCGGTTGCCGCCGGCGCGCTGGCCGCCGCCTTCGTGCGGGGCCTGGAGCGGTCCGGTGTCGCGTCGACGCTCAAGCACCTCCCGGGGCTCGGGGCGGTGGCCGAGGACTCCCACCACGAGCTCGGCGTCGTGCCGGTCGACGCCGCGACGCTGCACGACCGTGAGTTGGCCGTGTTCCGCACGGCGCTGGCCGCCGGGCCGCGGCTGGTCATGTCGGCGCATGTGGCCGTGCCGGCGTTGACGGGCCGGGTCGATCTCCCGGCATCGCTGTCACGTGAGGTGATGACGGGGCTGCTCCGTGACGAGTTCGCCTTCACCGGCGTCGCGATCACCGATGCGCTCGACATGCACGCGCTGCAGCAGGACCCCGCGGGACAGGTGCTCGATGCGGTCGCGGCCCTGCGGGCGGGGGTCGACCTGCTGCTCGCCGCACCGGACCCCCTCGCCATGGCCCGGGTGCGTGACGGCCTGCGTTCGGCGCTGCATCGGGGGTTGCTGGATCTGGCTGCCCTCGAGGTCTCGGCCGGCCGGATCGATGCGCTGCGGCGCTCGTTGCCGGCACCCGGGGCGGAGGCCTCAGGGGGTGATGCTGCCGCGCATCACGCACTCGCCGAGACCCTGGCCGCCCGCGCGATCACCCTCGTGCGGGACGTGGACGGCCTCCTGCCGCTGTCGCCGAGCGACCGGGTCGTGGTCATCGAACCCCGACCACGCAACCTCACCCCCGCCGACACGAGCGTGGAGGTACCACCCACCCTCGGCGTGGCGCTCCGCGATCGCCTGGGGGGAGCGTCCCCGTCGCTGGACGGCGTCGCGGCCGATCGCGCCGGCTCCGGCGAGCCCCCAGCGGCCTCCGGCGGCGTCGAGGTCGTGGTCCACCCGGATCCACCATCCGTGGCAGACGTGGCGACGGTCCTCGGACACGTGCGAACGGCCGACCGGATCGTGCTGGGTACCAGCGCCGCGGCGATCGACCCGGCGCAGCGGGCTCTGGTGCGTGCCGTGCTCGACCGCGGGGTGCCCACCGTCGTGGTCGTGCAGCGTTCCGCCGCCGACCTGGCCGTGGTGGAGGACGTGGGGACCGTCCTGCTGAGCTACGGCTTCCACCGACCGTCCAGCGACGCCGTCGCGGCGGTGCTCACCGGCGCCACGGTGGCGCCGGGACAGCTCCCGGTCCGGAGGCCGCGATGACGACGCCCAACGGGTCGCGCGGACGTCGCGAGGTCGAGGTCCTGACCGCCCCGCGCGTGCTGCTCGGCGACCGCCTGGTCGACGACGGCTGGGTGGCGCTGTCCGCCGGCCGGATCGCCAAGGTCGGTGTCGGTGCGCCGCCGGCCGCGCCGACCCGCCACCTCGGCGACGGCGTCCTGGCCCCGGGACTGGTGGACGCCCAGATCAACGGTGCGTTCGGGACCGACCTGGTCGACGCCGACGACGCTGCCTGGGACCGGATCCGGGCCGAGCTGCCACGCACGGGGGTCACCGCCTTCGTCCCGACGTTCATCACCGCGCCCATCCCGGTGCTGACCGCCGCGCTGCACCGGGCGCGGGGACGGGCGGGTGTCCCCGACCGCGGTGCGGCGGTGGGCGTCGCGGAACGGGCCAGTGGGCGGGCGGCCCCGCCATCACGGTCCGGGCGACGCCGGGGGGCGCCATCGCCGGGTGCCCGGGTCGTCGGCATCCACGTCGAAGGGCCCTTCATCGCCGCCGGACGACGTGGTGCCCACAACCCCGTGCACCTGTGCGATCCGTCACCCGAGATGGTCGCGGCGCTGCTGGACGCTGGTGGTGATGCGCTCGGCTACCTCACCCTCGCGCCGGAGCGTGACGGGGCACTCGACGCCATCCGTCAGCTGACCGCCGCGGGGGTGCGGGTCGCCATCGGTCACAGCGACGCCGACGACGGCCGAGCCATCGCCGCGGTGGATGCCGGTGCCAGCCTGGTCACCCACCTGTACAACGCGCAGAGCCCGCTCAACCACCGCGA
>JAWLDJ010000143.1:0-5502 GCA_041686695.1 Nitriliruptoraceae bacterium | reverse complement strand
CCGGTGCCGACGAGCACGACGTCGGGGTCACCTGCCACCTCGGTGTCGCCGTCGGCGGGCACGTCACGGAGCACGTAGCCCCCCCGCGCCATCGCGTCGGCCGGACGGGCGCCGAGGTCCGGGGTCGTCTGGCGGGTCAGTGCCAGCAGGGTGGGATGATCGGCGCTGATCGCGGCTCGCCAGGCCACGGCCGTCTCGTGGCCGTCGGCTGGGCGCCACACGCTGAGCCCGGGGAGCAGGCGCAGGCTGGCGAGGTGCTCGACCGGCTGGTGGGTCGGGCCGTCCTCGCCGAGACCGATCGAGTCGTGGGTCATGATGTAGACGACCCGCTGCCCCATCAACGCCGCCAGCCGGATCGCCGGCCGGCAGTAGTCGGTGAACACCAGGAAGGACGCGACGTAGGGCAGCAGCCCGCCGTGCAGCGCCATCCCGTTGGCCATCGAGACCATCGCGTGCTCACGGATGCCGAAGCGCAGGTTGCGGCCCAGTCGGTCCTCGGCGCTGAAGTCCCCACCGCCGGGCACATCGGTGTTGTTGGAGGCCGCCAGGTCGGCGGAACCACCGAACAGCTCCGGCAGCGCCGGAGCGAGCGCGGTGATGACCGCCCCGGAGTGCTTGCGGGTCGCGGCAGCACCGGCAGGGCTCGGCAGCACCTCGGTCCAGTCGTCGGGCAGCTCCCCTCGGACCACGCGCCGCTCGAACTCCGCCGCGAGCTCGGGCTGGGCGGCCCGGTGGGCCTGGACACGCTCGTCCCAGGCGGCCCGCAGCTCCGCCCCGCGCGCCCGGGCATCGAGGTGGTCGGCCACCTCGGCGGGCACGTGGAACGCGGGGTGATCCCAGCCGTAGCCGTGCTTGGTGGCGGCCACCTCGTCCTCCCCGAGGGGAGCGCCGTGGACACCGGCCGTGCCGGCCTTGCCGGGGGAGCCGAACCCGATCACGGTCCGCACCGCGATCAGCGAGGGCCGCGGATCGGCATCGGCGGCGGCGACAGCCGTGCGCAGCGCGTCGAGGTCGTTGCCGTCGCTCACGCGCTGGATGTGCCACCCGTAGGCATCGAACCGGGCCAGCACGTCCTCGGAGAAGGCCTTCTCGGTACTGCCGTCGATCGTGATGCGGTTGTCGTCGTAGAGGTAGGTGAGCCGCCCGAGCTGCAGGTGGCCGGCCAGGGACGCCGCCTCCGAGCTCACGCCCTCCATCAGGTCACCGTCGGAGACGATCGCGTAGACACGCTGCGGGACGATCCCGATGCCGTCGGGATCGAGTTCGGCGGACAGCCGCTCGGCGGCCAGCGCCATGCCGACACCGTTGGCGAACCCCTGGCCCAGCGGGCCGGTGGTGGTCTCGACCCCGGGATGGTCGGGGTCCAACTCGGGATGGCCGGGGGTGGCCGATCCCCACTGCCGGAAGGCCTTGAGATCCTCGAGGGTGGGCCGCTCGTAGCCCGAGAGGTGCAGGGCGGCGTAGAGCAGCATGGAACCGTGTCCGGCGGACAGCACGAACCGGTCACGCCCGGGCCAACCCGGAGCCGCCGGGTCGTGGCGGAGCACCTCGCGGAACAGCAGGTAGGCCATCGGTGCGCAGCCCATCGGCATCCCCGGGTGCCCCGAGTTCGCGGCCTGGACGGCATCGATCGCCAGCGTGCGGATCGTGGTGATCGAGGCCTCGACGAGGTCAGGCGGGGTCTCGGCGGGGTTGAAGGCAGCGGCCATGGCACCTCGAGGCAGGGGGTGCGTGGGATGCTAGTCAGCGAGCCGGGCGCCCTATCCTCGCCCGATGCCGCCGAGAGGGACCGTTCGTGCCACCGCTGCCCCAGCGCATCACCTACCGCGTCGCCGTGGATCGCGCCCCCGGGGCCTTCGCCGCGGTCGTCGCCGCCATCGAGGCGCGGGGGGCGGAGCTGGTGGGCACGGACACCACCAGCCAGCAGCGGCACGTCGCCTTCCGTGATCTGACCGTCGAGGTCCGTGATGCGGTCCACGCCGACGAGATCGCTGCCGAGCTCGTCGAGCTCGAGAGCGTGGAACTGCTGGCGATCACCGACGAGGTGCTGGCGGCCCACGACCACGGCAAGATCCGCGTCGAGGTGACCCGCCAGGTCAACGGTCCCCGGGACCTGTCGCTGGTCTACACCCCCGGCGTCGCCAACGTCTGCCGGCTCATCGCCGAGGACCCGACGGCCGCGTACCGACTCACGATCAAGTCCAACGCGGTGGCCATCGTCACCGATGGCTCGGCGGTGCTCGGGCTCGGCGACATCGGACCGCTCGCCTCGCTGCCGGTGATGGAGGGCAAGGCCATGCTGCTCAAGTCCTTCGGCAACGTCGACGCGTACCCGCTGCTCGTGGATGCGCAGGACCCGGACGAGTTCGTCGAGACCGTGGCCCGGGTCGCCGGTGGTTTCGGGGGCATCAACCTGGAGGACATCTCGGCACCTCGCTGCTTCGAGATCGAGGGCAAGCTGCGCCAGCGCCTCGACATCCCCGTCTTCCACGATGACCAGCACGGCACCGCCGTGTGCGTGCTGGCGGCCCTGATGAACGCGGCCGCGGTGACCGGCCGGCAGCTCACCGACCTCAAGGTCGTCGTCCAGGGGGTCGGCGCCGCGGGCGTGGCCATCATGCAGCTGCTCCGCGCCGCGGGGATCGACGACATCGTGCCGGTCGACATCGATGGGATCGTGGAGCCGCGCCGACGCGCCGGCCTCGATCCGGTGCGCTTCCGGCTCGCCCGGCAGGTCAACCCGCGTGAGCTGTCCGGCGGCAAGGAGGTGGCGCTGGCGGGCGCGGACGCCTTCATCGGTGTCTCCGGCCCCGAGAGCCTGCCGCTGGAGCTCGTCGGCACGATGGCTGACGACCCGATCGTGTTCGCGCTGGCGAACCCGGTGCCGGAGCTGCACCCGGACCTCGCCGCCGGACACGTGGCGGTGATGGCGACCGGACGATCGGACTTCCCGAACCAGATCAACAACGTGCTGGCGTTCCCGGGGATCTTCCGCGGACTGCTCGACGCCGCTGCCACGGCCGTGACCGACGAGATGAAGGTCGCTGCCGCCGAGGGGATCGCATCGATCGTCGGCGACGACCTCGCCCACGACTACGTGGTCCCCTCCCCCTTCGACCGCGCGGTCGTGCCGGTCGTCGCCGAGGCGGTCGCCCGCGTGGCCCGGGAGCAGGGCCACGTGCGACCCGGCTCGGGCGGGTCACTGTCGGGCGAGCGGGAGGCCGCGGAGCAGGAAGCCGCCCAGCGCGCCGTGCAGCGCGCCGTGACCCGGCGGTTCCACGGGACCTGACCCGCGACGGCCGTGGTGGTGTGGCTCGCGTCTGTTGGCACGGCTCTCGGTCTGCTGACGCTGATCCGGTCTCGGCCGGCTGGCATCGTCCGGGCCGGGGAGGCAGGCCGGCCAGGCCGGGGAGGCAGGCCGGCCACCCTTGGCCGCCAACCCACCCCGACCTGCCCACGTGGACCCACCGGGGAGGCAGGCCGGCCACCCTTGGCCGCCAACCCACCCCGCAGCGATCACCTCATCCCGACGGCGACGCCGAGCGGTCAGGGCGCCAGCGATCCCCGCTCTCCGGCACCGTCGGAGGAGAGCGCGTCGCGGATCTCTCGCAACAGCACCACGTCTGCCGGCTCCGCCTCGGGTTCCGGCTCGGTCGAGTCGCCCTGCCGCTGGAGCCGGTTGTAGGCCTTGACGATCAGGAACAGCGCGACCGCCACCAGGAAGAAGCTCAGCAACGCGGTGAGGACCGCACCGACGCTGCCGGTGGGGACTCCGGTCTCCGGATCGACGACACCGAAGGTGAGCACTGAATCGAAATCGGGCTCGCCGAACACCCAGGCGATCAGCGGCGTCAGCACCCGGTCGGTGATGGCGGAGATCACCGACTGGAAGGCGACCCCGAGGACGAACGCGACGGCCATCTCGACCATGTTGCCCCGGCTGATGAACTCCTTGAACTCTGCGATCACGTCGGTGTCCTTCTGGTCTCGATCAGGGTGGTGGAGGCCGCAGTGGCAGGGGGATCCCGGCCGTGATGGTGCGGCAGGTGAGCGCGCGGCGACCCCGCGGTCGATGGCGTGGCCACATCGCGGCGGCGAAGCTAACAGACGGCCGACCTGATCCCTCAGATGGTGATGGATGCGGCGGGGGCGATCTCGTCCCACACGCGCAGCGCCGGAGTCAGCGGTCGGCGAGCCAGGCACAGACCGTGGGCCGCACCTCCGCCAGAGCGGCGGTGGGCGAGCGCGGCACCCCGTCCGGGCTGCGTGCCCCCGTGACCCTGAGCGCGTGGTCGCCGCCGCTGACGACCGCCAGCTGCGATCGCCTCGGGAGCTTCTGGCGGTTGGTGTCCAGCAACTCGAGATCGGCCATCGGATCGTGGTCGCCCTGGAGGAACAGGCACGGCACGCCCACGTTCGGCCAGTGATCGACCCGGAGCCGCTCCGGTTTCCCAGGCGGATGCAACGGGTAGCCGGAGAGCAGCAGGCCCGCCGCGGGGGTGTCACTGGCGACCGCCAGTGAAGCGACCCGTCCTCCGTAGGATCGGCCGCCCAGTACCCACGGCACGTCAGGTGGAGCGGCGACGACCGCGCGCGCCGCTGCCAGGATGTCACGGAAGCCCGCCACCGAGGTCTCGGCGCGTGGGGCGCGTCGTCCCTCCTGGTGGTGCACCAGGTTGGCCCGCACGACGAGGTAGCCGCAGGATGCGACCGTCTCGGCGAGCGCAACCAGAGGCTCGCTGTCCACCGATCCCCCCGCACCGGGTACGAGCAGGACCGGCGGGCTGGCCGGCTGATCGGGCCGGTACACGACCGCGTCGATCACACCACCGGCGACTGCCGGGACCGCGAGCTCCTGACGTTGCGCCGGCACCGTCACCGGTGTTCGGGCACCGTGACGACCACGGGACAGGGTGAGTGCGCCATGACCTGGTGCGTGACCGAGCCCAGCAGCAGGCCCCGGAAGCCACCGAGCCCGCGGGCACCGACGACCAGCAGGTCCGCCCCCTGGGCGACCTCACACAGGACCGCGGCTGCTCCGCCCGAGCGCACGGTCTTGGTCACGGGGACGTCGCCCGCCCCGCCGATCCGCTCCAGCTGCTCGGAGATGACCTCCCCCGCTGCTCCTCGGAGTTCGTCGTCCGAAGGCAGGGTGACGACCGCCGGGAGCGCCACCAGCTCCGGTGTCGGGTAGGCGTGGACCAGTTCGAGCTCTGCGTCTCTGAGGCGCGCCTCATCCAGGGCCCACCGCAACGCACGGATGGACTCCTCCGACGAGTCGAGGCCGACGACGATCCGAGCGGTCATGGTGATCCCCTCCCAGCAGCGGTGGTCGAGCGCGGCGGACGGTCGGCATGGTGACCCACCGGCCTCCACCTCGCAGGATGCGATACCGGTGGACGACGGGCCAGGGACCTGCGACCCGGATGCGCAGAGTCGAGGACCACGCCAACCACGCTGACCACATCGGGCTGACTGCGCGTAGGCTGCCACCTCGAGGTC
>JAWLDJ010000142.1:0-5517 GCA_041686695.1 Nitriliruptoraceae bacterium | reverse complement strand
CCGCCACCACCGGCTTCGCCTCAGACATCCCAGACCGTCCCTCTTGACCACGTGCAAGCCAAGCAGCGGCCGACGACCCGAAGAACTCGCACCCGAACGCTCCAGGTCCAGCGTCAGGGGTCGCGTCTCGACCCCCGGGACACCAAGGGGTGGTGCCATCGCTGCTGTCAGCGCGACACCCACCAGGCCCTCGTCGAGCCGAGCGGCGGACGCAGGGCACCTGGTGCCGCGGGGAGGCGGCGTCGTCAGGTCGGAGCAGGCGCTCCGGTAGGGCTGATCAACCGGGCACGAAGCGACCCGCTCTCAGGCCGAGGCACAGGCCGGTTCCCGAGCGACGTCGCCGGGCACGTGCTCGGCCCACTCGGCGCCGGTGAGCTCGCGGCCGACGACCTCGCAGGCGCGTTCGATCCAGGCCTCAGGGTCGATCGGGACCCGGATGGCTCGCCCTGGTGTGCTCAACCAAGCGTGGCGGCCGTCCTCCTCGATCCCCGGGGGTCCGAGCGACGCCGAGCTGCCGCGGTAGAGCACGGCGATGGCTCGCCGCTCCTCCAGATCCCACAGCCGGTAGACGCCGTCGCGCGTACCCACGACGGCTCGGGCGCCATCCTGCGTGAGGGACACGTTCGCGACGTCGCCGGCCTCCTCGATCCGTCGCCCCCCACGATCCTCCTGGTCGATGACCACCAGGCCTCCCGGGCCGCCGAACACGAGCCGACGACCCTCAGGATCGCCGTCGACCCACCGCATACCGCAGCCGCACCCGACGTCCAGCCGCCGAACGAGCTCGCCCTGGTCGTCGTAGGTCCGGAAGTCCCTCTCGTCCGTGATGACGTGCACACCGGCGGCGCCGGTCGGGAAGACGCCGGCGGCACGGACCTCGAGGGGGATCTCGGTGACGTGGCGGACGTCGTCGTCGACCTGGAAACGGTGGATCGTGGAGGTGCCGTCGGCGCCGAGCGCTGACACGGCTACGTGCCCGGTGTAGCCACCGCCCGCCTCGAAGGTGTCGCCCGGTGCCAGCTCGGGAGCAGCTGAGGCGACGAGCCCGCCGCTGTCCCACAGGGCCACGTCGAGGTCGGCAGAGATCGTGGTGAAGCTGCCGTCGGCCTGGGGGGCGACGGCGGTCGGGAGGACCCGCTCGCCGTCCGGCCCGAGTAGCTCGAACGTGTCACGCTCGCCCGTCTCGACCTCGACCCGGTCGACTGTCCCCGCAGCGATGTCGAGGGCGGTCAGATACCCGTCGCTGTACCGGACACGGGTCTGGAGGGGGATCGGGAAGGCCTGCTCGACGACGGCACCGCCGTTGAGGTCGTAGACGAGCTTCCCTTCGTCCGTTGTGTGCACCGTGACGGTGCCGTCGGGTGCCACGGTCCCATGGAACGCGCTGGGCAGCGACAGCGGTGCGCCTCGGGCGCCGTTGAAGCGGTCGACGAGCGCGAGCGAGCCCTGGCTCGTGGCAACCACGAGGCCATCCGTGCGCAGCGAGAGGCTCAGCAGATCTGTCGAGCCGCCGGCGCTGACATCACTGAGCGTCCGCCCGTCGGCGAGTGCGAGCGTGACGACCTGTCCGGTCAGCGTGCCGACGATCAGGTGGCCCGCCTCGAGGTCGTAGGCGAAGGCCTTCGCCCGGACGGGCAGTTCGACGGTCCACCGGATCGTCCCGGTCTCGGCGTCGAGCAGGTGGAGCGGACCGCCGCCGTCGGGCTGCTCCCCCGTGCCCGAGGACACGGCCAGCAGCGACCCGTCGGGACTGAACGCCACCCGGCTGTTGACGAGCCCCTCGATGGGATCGCCCACCAGAGCTCCGCTCAGGGTGTCGATCAGGCGCCCCGTGACCGCAGCCCCGTCGCGGATGGGCAACCACATCCGGCGGCCTGTCGCCTCTTCGACGTACTCGTAGCGCGTCCCGCGTGCCTCTGGTGGCACGGTGAGTTCGGTGGCTACCTCGGGTCCGGTCGGGCCGAGCCTGCCGAAGCGGAGTCGGCCCTGCGACCTCGACAGGGTCATGAACCGCTCGCCGTCGGTGCTCGGTTCCCACCAGCCGCAGCCCTCGGGATGGGGGCCGACGTCGCGCTGTGTCCCCGTCCGGATCTCGTGCACCACCATCCGGCCGTCGAGCGTCGGGTACTGGAACCGTCCGTCCGCGGAGACGCGGCCATCGGTGTCGCAGCGTTCGCCCGGACCGACCAGCGGCTCGTGGGCCGACACGAGTGCTCCACCGGCGACGAGGCTCGCCAGCACGGCCCCCTCGGTGTCGCGGGAGGGCGCCCGGCGCTGGGCCTCCAGCGCGAGGAGGATCGACAGCACGGTGTCGTCATCCGCGAGTGCGGCCGAACGGCTGATGAGCGTCTGGACGTCGGCGGCGTCAGCGGCGGCCTCGGCTCGCCCAGCTTCGGCCCGCGCAGCCGCAGCCTCGTCGTCGGCCCGGTTCCGCTGGTCCAGGGCGAGCGAGGCGGCCACGAGCGCGGCGACGAGCGCGAAAGCGGTGGCGGTGACCAGCCGCCGAAGCCGTGTGCTGCGTCGCGTCTCGACCGCGCGCTCGGCCTCGTCGGCGGCCGCCGACGCGCCGACGAGTTCGACGTCGACGGGTCGGAGCCGCTGGGGTGCCTCGTGGGCCAGCTCGGTGCCAGCTTCGAGACGGACGCCTCGCAGCAGGTCGGCGGGGCTGCGTCCGCCGCCGTCCCACCGGTCGGCGGCCGCCTGGAGCGTCCCCACGTGGGAGAGCAGCTCACGGTCTTCGGCGAGCCAGCCGGCGAGACGGGGCCACGAACGAAGCAGGGCCTCGTGGGTCACCTCCACGGTCGGCTCGCGCGAGACCCGGTCGCGGTCCAACGTGAGCAAACGAGCAGCGGCGTAGCGGTCGACGACGGCGGCGGCGGCCTCGTCGATCTGGACGTCGGCGAGCCGGACCCGCCGGCGCAGGTCATCCCTGGTGGCAGGTGCCACCAGTGCGCCGAACACGCTGCGGATCGCTCGTTGCTCGTCGGCCTCGGCGTCGCGGTACAGACGCTCAGCCGTCGCGGCCAGCGCGCCACCGACGCCACCGAGGTCGCCGTACGCGGAGGCTGGGATCCGCGACCCGACCCGCCGCTCGTACAGCTCGCGCAGCAGGTGCTGGAGCAGCGGGAGCACGGCGGCGTGGCCGTGGGCGTCGGCGACGATGCGGGCCACCAGACCGGGTTCGAAGTCGACGCCGGCGTCGGTGGCAGGGTCGACCACCGCCTGCTCGAGCTCGTCGGGGCGCAACGGCGTGACGTCGACCGCCCCTTGCTTGAGGTGCTCGGCGAAGGTGGGGTGGACCAGCGGTCCGTGGTACTGGTCGGCGCGGAGTGTGGCGACGACCCGGATGCCCGCGTCCGGCGTGGACGCGGCGGTGGCCAGGGCGGCGAGGAACGCCTCGGCGTCGGCCGGGTCGGCCGTCGTGTGCAGCTCCTCAAGCTGGTCGACGACCACGAGCACGGTCTGATCGGGGTCGATGCCGCAAGCGGTTCGCGCCGCCACGATCCCCTCGTCGCCCGACCGCAGGACGTCGACCAGATGTTCGTCCCGCCGGGTGGCCACCGCGTCGAGGGCCGTGGCCAGGGCCGCGAACGGGTCGGTCCCCGGGGTCATGGTCGCCACGAACCAGCGATCGGCCCCGGCGACGCGGCCGGTCCGCAGCCTCGGCAGCAGGCCGGCGCGTACGACCGACGACTTGCCCGACCCGGAGGGCCCAACGAGTACGACGACGCCGCGGCGCTCCACCAGCTCGGCCAGCTCGTCGACGAGGCGGTCGCGCCCGAAGAACCGCTGGGCGTCGGCCTCCTCGAAGGGGCGAAGGCCCCGGTAGGGGTTCGGACCGGGGGGCCGGGGGGTCCTGTCGCGGGCCTCGGCGTGCAGGGCGTCGAGGAACGCCCGGACCGTCGGGAAGCGGTCGGAGCGATCCGGGGACACGGCGCGGGCGATCGCCTCGACCACGACGGCCGGGAGATCATCGCGGCGCCGCAGGGACTCGACCGGGCGTGGTCCGCGCCCGCTGGGACCACCGAGCAACGCCTCGGCCGCGACGACGCCGAGGCTGTAGACGTCGGCGCGGACGTCGAGGGGCTCCCGAGCCTGCTGCTCCGGACTGGCGAACGCCGGTGACCCGGTCGACAGCGCCGAGACGTCAGGGTCGGGGGTCGTCGTGTCCACGGCGATGCCGAAGTCGGTCAGGTACGCCACGCCGTCCTCGTCGAACAGGATGTTCGCCGTCTTGACGTCCCGGTGGAGGACGCCGCGGCCGTGCGCGGCCACGAGCGCACCGCCGATCTCGTCGATGACGCGCCGGGCGACCTTGAGCGGGAGCGGACCGCCCCGTAGCCGTTCCTCGAGCGAGCCGCCCCGTAGCCACCTCATGACGAAGTAGGCCGAGTCGGGGTCTCGCCAGTAGTCGATCAGCGGGACGACGTGGGGGTGCTCGATCCGAGCCACGAGATGGGCCTCGGCCTCGAAGCGCCGGACGAAGTCGGGCTGGGTGGCGAGCTCGGCGCGGATCTGCTTGACAGCCACCTCGCGACCGACCGACGGCTGGATCGCCCGCCAGACGACCGAGAACGTGCCGGTCCCGATGCAGTCGAGGAGCCGGTAGCCCCGCAGCGGGACCCCCGAGACGGGCGGGTCGAGGTCGGGGTCGCCGTCCAACAGCCGCCGCTCGAGCTCGACCAGTGGCGGGGACGGGTCCAGGCCGGTCTCGTCACGCAGACGCCGGCGGTGGTCGTGGAGGGCCCGGATGGCGTCCGAGGTCCGTCCGGACCGGTAGAGGGCGAGCGCGAGCTGCCCGGCCGCGCGGTCGCGCGTGGCGTGCTCGGCCGTGAAGGCCGTCAGGCGACCGACGACCTGCGTGTGACGGCCCAGCGCGAGCTCGACCTCGAAGCGCTCCTCCTCAGCCTCGAGCCGGTCGACCTCGAGGCCCTCGATCACGGCTCGTGCCGAGGCCACGTCCGCGAGATCGCGGAAGGGGCGTCCCCGCCAGTGGGCGAGCGCCTCGTCCAGGAGGCCCAGTGCCCGCCCGGGGTCACCGGCCTCCCGCATGGAGGTGGCATCGGCCCGGAGTCGCTCGAAGCGGACGTGCTCCACCCGCTCGGGCGGGCCAGCCCATCGGTAGCCACCGGACACGGTCTCGACGGCGTCGCGGAGCTCCTCCGGCAGCTCCCGGCGCAGCCGGGAGACATACGTGCGCAGCGCGGACTCCGGGTCACCGGGACGGTCGTCGTCGTCCCACACCTGCTCGATGAGCTCGTCGACCGTGCTCGTGCGGCCCGGACGGAGCACCAGCAGGGCCAGGAGGCGACGGATCCGCGGGCCGCCCGCAGGGCGGACATCGTCGCCATGCTCAACGGAGAGCGCACCGAAGACCCGGACCGCGACCTCGGCCGCGGTCCGACCGTCGGTCGTGCCCGACGACCTGCTGCCCGCCTGCTCCCCATCCACGGTGATCATCCTGCCCAAGCCACCTCACAGGGACATTACACCGCGCTGACCTGCGGTTTCGTCGCG
>JAWLDJ010000141.1:0-5526 GCA_041686695.1 Nitriliruptoraceae bacterium | reverse complement strand
GCACTTCCACGGGGAGGAGCTGACCGGCATGCAGTACCTGCACTTCACCCTCGCCGGGCTCCTGCTCGCCATCCCGTACGTGGTGACCGGCCAGCTCGCGCTCTCCATCGGGCTGCACTGGACCTTCAACGTCGGCGCGACCGGGCTGTTCAACATCGAGGGCGGCGTCCCCGCATTCGTCCGCCTCGACCTCGACGGCCCTGCCGCCTGGGTCGGAGAGACCGCCTTGACCGAGACCCTCGCGATCGTCGTCATGCTCCCGGTCGTCCTCGCGGTCGCGCGGATCCGGAAGCGGACCGGAGCCCGGCCCGTCGTCCCTGCCACGGGCGACGCAGGAGCCGACCCGGTCGTCCGGTGACGGTCCGCAAGCCACGCGGGGGACCACCGGGGCGCATCCCTACCCGTCGCTGACCTCTGCGTCGAGGTCCATGTCGCCACCAGCGGCGAACCCGAGTTCGAACGCTCCTGGTCCCGGTGCCTGGAGCGCTCCGGGTCTCCCATCACGGCGTCGTCGTCGAACCTGACTCGTCCAGGGTCGGTCCGACCGTTCCAGCTCCGGACGGCGGTACTGGCCGGCGTGGATGACGGCAGCCAGATGCTGGAAGGTCGCCTCGTCGCCCGCGGACAGGCCGGAGGTGCTATTCACGCATTTGATTTCGCATGTACGCATCGTTAGCGTCCCGAGCCGACCTGATGCTGGCGGGAGGCGAGCGCAATGGGCAGCGAGCACACGGATGCGGTCTCGGGCCTGCTCGCGGAGAAGCGCTTGCTCATCACCGGCGTCGCGCGGCCCGACAGCATCGCGTTCGCTGTCGCCCATCGCGCACAGCAGGCCGGCGCTGAGATCGCACTCGGCGTGTTCCCCCGCGACCTCGACGCGGTCGAGGAGGTGGCAGCGACCCTGCCACGTCCGCCGGCGGCGATCGTCGCGGTCGACGCCACCGACCCGGAGCAGCTCACCGCGTTGCAGGACCGTCTGCGCGAGCTGTTCGGCCACATCGACGGTGCGCTCCACGCCATCGCGTTCGCGCCTGCTGCCGCGTTGCAGAGCATCGTCGGCGTCCCGTCGGAGGCGGTCGAGCTGGCGCTGCGCACCAGCACGCACAGCTACGCGGGGCTGGGACAGCTGGTCGCGGACCTCGCGGCAGACCGTGGGGCGAGCCTGGTCGGTCTCGACTTCGACCCGAGCCGGGCATGGCCGGTCTACAACTGGATGGGCCCCTGCAAGGCGGCCCTGCGGTCGCTGAACCAGTACCTCGCCCGGGACCTCGGCCCCCGTGGCGTGCGCACGAACCTCGTCGCTGCCGGCCCGCTGCGCACACGGGCGGCCGCCGGCATCCCCGACTTCGAGGTACTGCTGGAAGCTTGGGAGCGACGGTCGGCACTCCCGTGGGATCCGGACGACGCGCGCCCCGTGGCCGACGCCGTGTGCTTCCTCTTCTCTGACCTGGCGCGCGCCATCACCGGGGAGGTCCTGCACGTGGACGGCGGGACGCACGCGATCCAGTAGGTCGTCCGGCGCACCACGCTCTTGGCCGAGGCCTCAGGCAGCGTGCTGCCGTGGCGGGCGAGCGACCCCCATCGCGACGTGACCGGGGTGGTGCGACCAGCGGAGAGGGGAGATGGGAATCACGATACCGGTAGCTTGCATCCAGTTTCCGATGCTATTAGGTTAGCCTCACCTCGTTACTCGTCCGTCGCGCGGCGGACCTGCGGCCCGGGAGCCGACATGCCCCCCGAGCACGACCAGACACTGCCCGATGGACGTTTCCCCGACCACGTGGTGGCCGCGGTCGTGCAGCACATGAACGACGACCACGCCGATGACACCGCGGTCATCGTCCGTGCCTTCGGGGGGCTGCCCCGCGTCGACGTCGCCGAGGTGACCGACGTGGACACGACCGGTCTCACGGTTGCCGCACAGGTCGGCGAGGAGACCAGGACCATCCGGGTCGCCTTCGCCCAGCCGGTGACCGCCCGGCTCGGGCTGCGCGAGGAGGTCACGCGCCTGTACCACGCGGCTTGCGCCGAGCTCGGGGGGAGCACGCCGACGGGACAGGCGCCGCCATGACCACGGCGCCGGAGGGCTTCGCCGCGCGTCTACGGCAGGCGACCACCCCCGATCACGAGCAGGCCGAGTCATCGTCGTTCATGGACGGGCTGCTGGCTGGCGAGGTGAACCTGGCCGCCTACCACCTGCTCACGCGCCAGCACCTCGAGCTCTACCGGGCCCTGGAGGCGTCCGCCGACGCGCTGCGTGGCGATCCGGTGGTGGCGGCCCTCCACGATCCAGCCCTGGAGCGGGTCCCGGCCCTGCTCGCCGACCTGGCCTGGCTCCGGCGTGAACGGGGTGTCGAGGTCGAGGAGGTGCTCCCGGCCACGCGCCGCTACGCCGACCGCATCCAGGAGGTGGCGGCGAACTGGCCAGGCGGCTACGTCGCCCACCACTACACCCGCTACCTCGGCGACCTCTCCGGTGGCCTGCACCTCGGTCGGATCCTGGCGGGCCAACTGGCCGGCGGCACCACCTTCTACCGCTTCGATGGCGTGCCGAGCCCGAAGCGCTGCAAGGACGCCTACCGCGCCACCCTGGACGCCGCCCCCTGGGACGCGGGCGAGCAGCAGCGCATCGTCGCCGAGGTCTCCCAGGCCTACGCCCACAACCGGGCGGTCCTCGCCGCGCTGGAGCAACGGGCCCACGCCGCGTCCGTCGACACCGAGATGTCGGTCCGACACCGGGGACGTCGCAGGGCACCGGCTCCGGGTCTTGTGCGGGACGATGCCAGAAGCTAAGGTTAGGCATACCTAAATACGCGGCAGCATCTCAGCTGCTCACCAGAGCGGCGCCGGCTCCGTCGGGAGCGGGCACCCGCGACCCCTCCCGGAGGTCCGACGCATGCGTCACCGCACCGCCCTACTGATCGCGCCGCTCCTGCTGCTGCTCGCTGCCTGTGGCGGCGCGTCCGACACCGAGGTGCTGGACGAGGTCGAGTCCTCCGCCGACGACGCCGTCACGGACGAGTCGACGGACGAGGAGGACACCGCCGAGGCGAGCGACGACGCGGATGCAGCCGAGGAAGCCGCGGGGGAGCCGACCGCCGAGCCGGACGAGGCCACGGCCGACGGTCCTGCGTTGCCGGTCACGCTGACCGACGCGGAAGGCAACGAGGTCACCGTCGAGGACACGAGCCGCATCGTGTCGTTGACCGGCACGACCACGGAGATCATCCATGCCCTCGGGCTGCTCGACCAGGTCGTGGCGGTGGACACCAGCTCCATCTACCCCGAGGAGGCGACCGAGCTGCCCGACGTCGGCTACCAGCGCGCGCTCAACGCCGAGGGCATCATCGCGATGGAGCCGAGCCTGGTGCTCGGGACCGAGGCTGCCGGGCCGCCGGAGGTCATCGCGCAGCTGCGCGACACCGGCATCCCGACCCTGCAGCTGGCGCACGAGGACTCCCTCGACACCCCGCCGGAGCGCATCCGTGATCTCGCCACCGCGCTCGGTGTGCCGGAGCGCGGTGAGGAGCTCGCTGCCGAGGTCGAGGCGGCGATCACGGCCGCGGTCGAGCGGGCGGCCGAGCAGCCGAACCAGCCCCGCGCCGCCTTCATCTACCTGCGTGGCCCCGAGACCATCCTCCTCGGCGGCGCCGGCAGCGTCTCCCAGGTGATGCTCGAGGCCGCCGGTGCGATCGACGCCGGCGCCGAGGCGGGGGTCGAGGGCATCGTGCCGCTGACGCCGGAGGCCCTGGCGGACGCAGCACCCGAGGTGATCGTCGTGCCCGCCGCCTCCCTGGGGCCCGCCGGCGGCGTCGAGGGGATCCTCGCGCTCCCCGGTGTCGCGCAGACCCCGGCCGGTGCGGCGGGCCGTGTCGTGGCCGTCGACGACGGCGCCCTGCTCGGGCTCGGACCGCGCACCGCCGAGGCTCTCGAGGACCTCATCGACCAGCTGCACGCCCCGGGCTGATGCCCACCGTGAGCGTCGACCGTCGACGCGCGTCCCCCGGCCGTCGCCCGGTCCCGTCCCTCAACCCACGAGCCGGTCGGGGACGGGGGTGGATCCTCCTCGTTCTCGGCGGCCTGGTGGCTGCGGTAGCCCTGCTCAACGCCATGATCGGTGCGGTGCCGCTGCCTGCCGAGGTCGTCGTGGCGAGCCTCGCCGAGCGGGTCGGGATCGACCTCGAGGTGGCCGTCACCGACCAGCAGGCCGCCGTGCTGTGGGCGATCCGCCTGCCACGGATCGCGCTGGCCGCGGTGGTCGGTGCCGCGCTCGCGCTGTGCGGAGCCGTGATGCAGGGCATCTTCCGCAACCCCCTCGCAGAGCCCGGCATCATCGGGGTGTCCAGCGGTGCAGCGCTCGGTGCGGTCGTCGCGATCCTGGCCGGGGGCAGCTTCACCGGCGGCTACCTCGCCGCCTTCTCCATCCCGCTGGCGGCGTTCCTCGGAGCGCTGGTGGCGACCGCGGCGGTCTATCTCACCGCACGACACGAGGGTCGCACCGAGGTGGTGACCCTGGTGCTGTGCGGCATCGCCGTCAGCGCCATCGCGGGCGCCGGCGTCGGCCTGGCCCAGTTCACGGCCGACGACGATGAGCTCCGGTCGATCGTGTTCTGGACGCTCGGCTCCGCCAGCGGCGCGCGCTGGCGTGACCTGCTCGTCATCCTGCCGCTGGTCGTGCTCGGAGGTGTTCTCGCGCTCCGGCTCGCCGCAGCGCTCAACCTGCTCGTTCTGGGCGAGCGCGAGGCCCGCTACCTCGGCGTCTCCACCGAGCAGGTCCGGCTCACCCTGATCGTGGTGTGTGCCCTGGTCACCGGCGCAGCGGTCGCGGTCGCCGGGATCGTCGGCTTCGTCGGGCTGGTCGTGCCGCACCTCGTGCGCCTGGCCATGGGCCCGGACCATGAGCTGCTGCTGCCGGCGAGCACGCTGGGCGGCGCCGCCCTGCTGCTGCTCGCCGACCTGGCCGCCCGCACCGTCGCCGCACCCGCCGAGCTTCCGCTCGGGGTGGTCACCGCGCTCATCGGCGGGCCGTTCTTCTTCTGGCTGCTGCGTCGGGCCCGCCGCGAGCAGGGAGCCTGGGGATGACCGCGCTCATCGCGAACCGCGTCTCCTACCATGTCGACGCGCGGGCACTGGTCGACGAGGTGTCGTTGAACATCCGTCCGGGACGACTGCACGCCGTGGTCGGCCCGAACGGTGCCGGCAAGACCACCCTGCTGCGGCTGCTGACCGGCGACCTCGAGCCCGACTCGGGTGAGGTACGGCTCGGTGACCGTCCCCTGCAGCAGTGGCGGCCCCGGGAGGCGGCACGCACGCGGGCGGTGCTGTCCCAGCAGGTCGTCCTGCAGTTCGCCTTCACGGTTACCCAGGTGGTCGAGATGGGCCGGGCGCCCTACCGGGACCGTGACGCGCCCGACGAGGTGGCGCGGGCCGTGGCCGAGGCGCTCGAGGCGACCGACATCACCCACCTCGCCGACCGCAGCTACCCGACCCTGTCCGGCGGGGAGCGACGCCGGGCCGACCTGGCAC